>CAJLZE010000108.1 GCA_905210995.1 uncultured Anaerotruncus sp. | reverse complement strand
CGCGTTAGCGCGGCAGCCTGCTTTCATACCGTTTTAATACATTCACGGTCTCCGTTTGAATATTCCGATCCTTATTATGCCTGTCATTGCAAGCGCCGAAAATATGAACAGGCATGAGCCGAGAATGCCCGTTAAAAGTCCCGAAACGCTCGGCTCCAGCACGCTTGTGCTATCGCCCGGCGATTGCGGATCATACTTTATCTCAAACGTACCGCCGACCTTCTTCGAATAATCTGCAGTCCCGTAGATAACGCCGGACAGGACCTCTCCGTCAACGGTATACTCATAAAACACGTCGTGCACGAGCTTTCCGCCCCTGCCCACGCCCGACGACTTGTACCGCTCTCTCACGTCGGTTATGCGCGCGATCCCGGCCTGCCAATCCGAGCGGTCACAGCTCTCGACATAAAAGCTTATGCTCTGATACATAAAATACAGTCCGACAAGAGCAATGACGGCACCGATGGCTTTTACGAACGGTGAGGTGTTCATATCAGTGCACGCGGCGCTTTTTTCTCACCGCGACGGCGCCGCCGCACAGCGCGGCGATAAGAGCCGCACCGAAGGCTGCCGAGCCGCAACCCGAGCTCTTTTCGGTCACGATCTCCTCGGCTGTATATTTTGCGGTGTATGTCGCATCTCCGGTCACGCGCTCCGCTACCTCGCTGTCCCAGCCCGCAAATGTATAGCTGAACTTTCCGTCGCTCTCCTTTGCGGGTGCCTCGGGAACGGTCACACGGTCGCCGAATTCGTATGTTTCGCTCGAGAGCACGGTGCCGTCGTCATTCTTGAACACAACGCTGTACTTCACACGTTCGAACAACGCTTCAAGCTCGATCGTGGCATCGGCGGTATATACATCGCCGGGCTGAAGGAAAACACCGCTTCCCGCTTTCTTATTATTCCAACCGACAAAGGTATACCCCGCGCACTCCGGCACACTGTCGGTCAGCGTGATCGTCTCGCCCGCCTTCTTGCGCTGAGGCAGCGGCGTCTTGCCCTTGCCGGTCTTATAATAGACCGAGTACACCACATCGTCGGCATATATCGTATACGACATTGAGAGCCACCCGCTCTTGCCGTTGTATTCGGTGCGTCCCCAGCCGTCCTTTATCTCCTTTATATCGACGCGTGTCCAGTAGGGCACGGGATCCGTGACCTTTGCGGCAGACGACGTCGGCTCCGCGCGGAAATTAAGACCGTCGGAGGCTGTCGTATAGTATGCGCCGAGCCTGTCGGGTGCCTCGAGCGTAAAATCGTATTCGGGCTTTTCGGGTGCGCCGGTATATGCCGGAATGCCGTAACCGACGATGGTCTTGGCGCCAACGTCGTATTCGTGCATCCCCACGACTCCGCCGCTGTTGCCCTCAACTGTGTAGATCTTGCCATCCTTCACGCCGACGACAAGTCCGACGTGCGTCGAGACCGAATTTGACGTACCCGTTTTGAAAAAGATCACGTCTCCCGCAACGGGAACATACGACGCGTCCTTCCATGCCTCTCTCGTGCTTATCGCGCGGTACCATTTGACCATGCGCGAGCAGCTTATTTCGGTAACGGCTGCCGACTCGGCGACGCCCGCATGACGAAGGTTGAAGGAAACG
>CAJLZE010000107.1 GCA_905210995.1 uncultured Anaerotruncus sp. | reverse complement strand
CGTTGCCGCTGCGGGGTTCGTGCGTACCGCGGTCATACGACCGGTACGGCGTGCGTTTCAAGTATATTTTTCAGTGCCGTCATGGAGCTTGTGTGGCTCCGCGCTACACGGATATTCCGCTTTTTGGCCTGACCTGTCGCCAGATCAAGCATTTTGTGCGACATGGTGCTTGTAAAGAGGACCAGAAGATCGGGCGTTCCGAAGTTCTGAATGCCCCGGTCCGTCTTCATGTATATCTTTGCACTGCATGAATACGATCTGCAAAGTTCTTCATACTGCCTTGCCATGCGCTCGTTTCCGCCTACTATAACTACGCTCATTAGTCGCCTCCTTTTTGATAACGGGACTTATTTCTTTCCGCCGAACAGTCCGAAGAGCCCGCCCTTCTTCTCATACGGCTCTGTTTTCATACCGGTGAGCTTATAGCCCGTAGCGCCAATGACCGCTCTGAGCTTTTCCTCATCCGGCGCGCTGTCGGCAATTATCACCGACTCTCCCTTTGCGTGCGAGGACGTTACTTTCTTTACCGCGAAATTTTCGCGGATGCATTCATTGACGTGCGCCTCGCACATTCCGCACATCATACCGTCTATTTCAAGCGTGATCTTTACCATTTCCGTTTTCCTTCCTGATAAAGTATCTCACCGCAGCCTTTGCGCCGATGACCAGCACAGCCGTGGCAACGGCAACAACTGTTGCCAATAACATTCGATCGAATTCCCTTCTATTCTGCCTTTCCCGCTTCCGTCCTGCGGCAGAGCGCCTCAAGACTTGCTTCGGGCATCTCCGCAAGCAGATAACAGGTGGCGGAGCCAACATCGCCGGCTCCCGGAAAACTGCCCTTCAGCAGCCCCTCGACCGAGTCGTAATACCTTACATACCTGTTTGCCGTCTCGTTGCCGAGCTCGGTGAGGAATGCGGCTCCGTAGGCATTTTTGCTTACAAGCCCCATTTCGGTAAATGTGTTCATCATATTGTGTACGCTCGGTTTTGAAAGCCCGAGTGAGGAGGCGATATCAACGCTGCGTGTGCCCGCGCCTTCCTTTTCAAGCGTCTTCAGCGCAAGCAGATAACGTATGTTCGCCGCCGTCAGAGCAATTCGGTTAGCCATTGCTTACTCCATGTTTTTTTAAAACGGAGCCGTCGGGAGCAAACGCTCCCGACAGCTCCGGCTTCGGAAAATTACTTCTTTGAGTGGCAGGAGCCAGCCATGGGGCAGGATCCGCACTTGCAGCCGCAGCTTGATTTTCCCTTCTTCTTGTCTTTGACAAGGGTCACGATAATTGCCGCAACCATGATTGCAAGAACAGCGCATATGATTATTGTAACAATATTCTCAGCGATCCACGCAAACATTCCGAATGACTCCTTTCACTTTTTGTTTAAAGGGGGATCAGTTGACTTTGACCTTCGTGGTCAGCTTGGTCGCTTCCTTGTAAGGACGCACGAGCATCCAGATCATTCCGGCAAGCACCGCAACGGCAAAGATAAGACCGATAACGTTGACATTTCCGGTGAAGAGACCGCCGAACTGGTTGACCATAAGAGCGATGCAGTATGCAAAGCCGCACTGATAACCGATAGCGAACCAGGTCCACTTTGCGTTGTTCATCTCACGCTTGATAGCGCCGATAGCCGCGAAGCAGGGTGCGCAGAGGAGGTTGAATACGAGGAAGGAATAACCCGTGATGCCGTTGAAGGCAGACGCGATATTCTGGTAAACGGTCCCGTCGCCGCCTCCGTAGAGGATGCCGAGCGTACCGACAATGTTTTCCTTTGCGACAAGTCCCGTGATGGATGCCACGGCAGCCTGCCAGTTGCCCCAGCCGAGAGGCTT
>CAJLZE010000106.1 GCA_905210995.1 uncultured Anaerotruncus sp. | reverse complement strand
AAGAGGACATGATTTTGCGGCATTCCGCGATGGGTACGCAAGGCTTCGCGCTGCGTCAGATAAGATCTCCGTTTGCGTTCACATCATTCTGGGCTTGCCCGGCGAGGACGATGAAATGATGATGCAGACCGTGCGGGACACCGCCGAGCTCCATCCCGAATTTGTCAAACTGCATCTTCTTCACGTCCTGAGCGATACGGCTTTAAGCTGCATGTACCGCGATGGCAGGTACACACCGCTTACAGAGGAACATTATGTATCGCTCGTCGTATCGGCTCTTGAACTTCTTCCGCCTGATACCGTAATAGCACGTTTGACCGGTGACGGTATGGCAAACTCTCTTGAGGCACCGCTGTGGAGCACGCGCAAAATCGCCGTAATTAACGATATAGACAAGCTCATGTACGCACGCAACACCTTTCAGGGGAGACTTTGGCGCGGCTGACACCGCCGTTTCCATTATTTTAGGGGTTACATTATTGCTTTGTGTGGATTATAATATTATCAGAAGGCTTAGCACCCCCGGGTGCCGGTCAGTGCCAATGAAAGGCAGGGTGATATCCACGGAGCTTATTGTTATCAATGAAAATAAACTGAAAGTAATGCTTTCCGACGAGGAAATGATAAAATACGACATCGACCGCCTCGGCGACGGCGCAGTACAGGGTACGCGGCGGGCTTTCAGAAATATGATAGACGAAATAAAGAACAGGACCGGATTTGATGCCGACAGCACAAAGCTATGTATCCAGCTCTATCCGTGTCACAGCGGCGGGTGTGAACTTTATCTTACAAGGCTTTGCGGCACGGACAGCGTATACGAAAACGCATCGCCGGACGACACGAAATTTGATTATTCGGAACTGGCGACGACCGACTTTGACCGTATCCGCGGTGACGTTTACGGGTTTGAGAACCTTGCCGAGTTGATTTCGGCATGTCGCGCATTTGATATCCGCTTTCCCGCAAGAACCGCGACCGCTTACATAGACGATTCGGGCGGCACGATGCTTGTATTTGAAAACAAACTTTCCGAAAAAGAAAGATCGCTGATCGAAGAATTCGGGCAGTCACAAAGAGGAGAAGCAGTGCGTAAATACATACCGGAGCATTGCCTGAGACTTTTTGACGGGAATGCCGTTTCTGCGATTGCCGTATTCTGGTGAGGCCCCTTGTCTCACGCAAAGCATCGAGATTTGACTTTGCGGATCTTTTGTGCTATAATATACACAGTGTCTCTGCAGCAGACTGCAACTCTGACACAAGAAAGGAATGACATAAAAATTTGTATCAAAAAGATCTCTGCTTCAAAGATCGGAAAATTCATCGGAACATTTGAGCTGAACACACACGACTGCTGTATTGCGGCGCTTGGCAGCGCCGTTCTTGCTTTCGGGCTTTACAATGTTCACTCGATTTCCGGAGTTACGGAGGGCGGAGTCCTCGGGCTCACGCTGCTTCTCGACCACTGGTTCGGTATATCACCTGCATTTTCGGGTTTTGTGCTCAATGCAGCGTGCTATCTGATCGGTTGGCGCTCTCTCGGACGGCGCTTCATCGCATATTCTGTCCTGGCTTCGGGCGCTTTTTCGCTCGTTTATAAAATATGCGAGCTGTTTCCACCCATCTTTCCGCAAATTGCCGAAATGCCGCTGCTCGCGTCGGTAGCAGGCGCGCTTTTTGTAGGTATCGGCGCCGGGCTTTGCGTCCGCGTCGGAGGAGCTACAGGCGGTGATGATGCGCTGGCTATGAGTATTTCAGAGCTTTTGCACGTCAAAATTCAATCGGTGTACCTGGTAAGCGACATTGTTGTGCTTCTCTTATCACTTACATATATACCTTTCCGCAGGATAGCTTATTCCCTGCTCACCGTTATACTTTCGGGTCAGCTGATAGGAATAGTACAGAGCTTCGGAAAGAATAAAAATAAAGCCACGGCGGAAAGAGCCGCCGAGGAATAGATATGA
>CAJLZE010000105.1 GCA_905210995.1 uncultured Anaerotruncus sp. | reverse complement strand
CACGGGATGCCATGCCTTTGACTTTAAGATTGCCGCGGCCGCGTTGCGGCCTCGCAATGACACAAATTTGGAGCGTTTTTATTTGGAAAACGGACGTTTTTCATTTTTTCATTTTCCGTATTAAGATAATTGTAACATGATCCGTGTTGACTTTTTTTCTTTCAATTGATATAATAATAAAATAACACTTGTTCGGCGTCGGCAGCGGCAGGAAGATTCCGCCGTCTGCGTCGGGAAAGGCTGCATTTTATATGTCAACGATCATTTCGGGCGGTCTTTACCGCCTTCTTACCGAAAAGTTCGGCGTTGTCGGCGTGCCGGCGCTTCTCTGGCTGATACCGCCCGTGCTGCTTTGCGCGGCGGGAGGATATCTTCTCGGCAGCATAAGTTCTGCCGTCATAGTGTCGCGCGCGCTCTACTCCGACGATATACGCAGACACGGCTCGGGCAACGCGGGAATGACGAATATGTTCCGCACATGGGGCAAAAAGGCGGGGATACTTACGCTTGTCGGCGACGTTGTCAAAACTGCGGTCGCCGTGGTGCTCGGCTATCTCTGGCTCGGGTACATGGGAGCGTATCTTGCGGGGCTTTTCTGTATGCTCGGGCATATGTTTCCCGTGTTTTATAAATTCCGCGGCGGAAAGGGCGTGCTCGTTGCCGCCGTTACAATAATGCTGACCGAGCCGGTCGTGTTCCTTCTCCTTGTTGCGATATTTGCGATAGTGCTCGTCGGGACCCGCATGGTCTCAATGGCGTCCGGCATGACGGCTCTGCTTTACCCGCTTGTGCTCAACGGCACTTACGCCGTATTTTACGGCGACGGCAAGGTCGCCGGGATGCGCATTCCGGTGGCGGTCTTTATGACGGTTATGATCCTCATCATGCACCGCGAGAATTTCAAACGCATATATGCGGGCAAAGAGCCGAAGATCAATTTTCCCTGGACGCGCGACGTGTATGTTCCCGACTATGTTCCCGCCGATGAGGATGAGCCGGAGTCGCGCGCAGCCTCCGACGGCGAAAAGACGGAGCACGGCACGGCAAAGCGGACGGTGAAGAAAAAATCGACATACGGTAAAAAGAAAAAATGAGCGATAACGTGAAAAGCGATGCCGTTGCGCGGGAGAGCATGCGCTTTGCGCAGCTCGTCACGGCGGCGGCATCAAAGGGAATAATAAAAAAATGCGGCTTTTCGGTGCCGCGGGACGAGGCGGTAAAAAACGCGCGTGCACGGGCGGTGAGCATCGGCGGCAGGCGTATGCTGCAGCTTGAGACCTTCCGCAAGGACGGCAAGGCGCTCCAGCGGAACATTCCCGAGGATGACAGCGCGGCGCTCGGCGAATTTACCGCCGGTTTTATGCGCGCCGACCTTACGCTCGAGGGCGGCGCTGCCTGCGAATACCGCGCAAACGCAAAGGGTAATGCAACTGTCATCGGCGCGGGCGCCGCGATGTCCGCTATCGAAAAAAGCGCGGGCTGCCCCGCTGCGTGCAGCGGCAACGACCGCGGCAAGGAGCGCCTTCTCAAAGGGGACGAGCCGTTTCTGCGCGCTCTCGGCGTCAGCGATGCGCACGGGCGCGTTTACGACAAAAAACAGCCGAAGTTCCGCCAGATATGCCGCTTTCTCGAGCATATACGCGAGATCGAAAGATACCTGCCTGCCGACGGCGTGCTGCGCATATGCGATCTCTGCTGCGGAAAAAGCTATCTCTCGTTTGCGGTCTACCATTATTTTGCCGTGATGCGCGGGAGAACGGTCAGTATGACGGGGGTCGATCTCAAGCCCGACGTCATTGAGTACTGCTCGTCGGTCGCCGCCGGTCTCGGCTTTGACGGACTTGAATTCATTTGCGGCAACGTGCTTGAGTACGACAGCCGCGCCGCGGGGCTGCCCGATCTCGTCGTGTCGCTGCATGCGTGCGATATTGCGACCGATATCGTGCTGACAAAGGCTGCGGAGTGGCGCGCGAAGGTCATACTTTCAACGCCCTGCTGCCACCATGCCCTCGCAAACACGGTCGACTGCCCCGAGCTGAGCTTTGTGACCGACTATCCGTTTCTCGGCAGAAAGCTGTGTGACGCGCTCACCGATGCCGCGCGGCTTTGCCGGCTTGCGGCGGAAGGGTACGATACGACGGCGCTTGAGCTGACCGACCCCGACGACACGCCGAAAAACGTTCTTCTGCGCGCGGTGCTTGACGGCGGGATGAGCCCCGCAGAGCTTGCGGCGCGCCGCAAAAGGTATGACGATATACGCCGCTTTCTTGTGCGCGGCGGCATCGACGAAGCGCGCGCGGCACTGCCCGATATTGTTGAATGATCCTATACGCCGTCCGCCGCCACAGGCGGCGGACGGCAAACGGCAC
>CAJLZE010000104.1 GCA_905210995.1 uncultured Anaerotruncus sp. | reverse complement strand
TCTTCCGGGCACGCGGGCAGCCGCCGTTCGGAATGGCGCGAATTCAACGCGGCGCTCGGCGCGCTGAAGGACGAAAACGAAAAGCTGCGGTATGCGTATTCGGTATTTGCGTTGCAAATGCAGGCAATGCCTCAGTTCGCAAAAAAGAGCGACACACCGCGCGAGCTGCGCGGCAGGCTGCGCCGCCGCGGGCTTTACTCCGACGAAGATATGGCGGGCATCACCGCAGCGTTCGAAAAAGCGGAATATTCCGGCGGGGCTAATGCCTCGGAGGCGCGTGAGGCGACGGCAAAGCTCTGCCGCATCATACGCCGCAACATGATCTGAAAAAGCTAAAATTTATATATGTGAGTTCGAAAGCTTCCTCACAAAAAACAAAACTAAAGCAAGAAAGGAAGGGGGACGCCGGAGACATGTCCCGCCGTCCCTCTGCGTGCCGCAGGGCACGCGGAAAAAAACAATGAGAAAACAAAACAGAACCGTAGCATTCATCTGCCGGGGCGCGGTCATCGCCGCGCTTTACACCGTGCTCACGCTCGTGGCCGCCGCCTGCGGTCTTTCGAGCGGAGTGATACAGTTCCGGATCTCCGAGGCGCTGTGCATTCTCGGTGTGCTGACGCCCGCCGCCATCCCCGGAGTCACGCTCGGCTGCATGATATCGAACCTGCTGACCGGCGGCGCCGTGTGGGATGTCGTTTTCGGCACGCTCGCATCGCTTGTCGGAATGCTCGTGCTGCGCACGCTGAGAAAGCACCCCTACATCGCGCCGCTGCCATACGTTGCGGCAAACATGATAGTGGTGCCGCTCGTGCTGAGATATGTTTACGCCGCCGAGGGAACGATACCGTATTTTGTGCTTACGGTCGGCATCGGCGAGGTCGTCTGCGCGTGGGTGCTGGGCGTGCTGCTGCTGCTCGCGCTCAGAAGGTCGAAGGCAGATAAGCTGTTTGAAGACAAAAAACACGCCTGACGATCAAAAACACCGGCACGCGAAAGTCTGCCGGACAAGACCCGATAAGGTACGGGAGGGGCAAGCCCCTCCCGTACAAATATAAAGCGATAAAGCATCGGTAAAACAAGATCCGCTTCGGTTTTTTATCCCTCTGTTACTTCATCATTTCCGCGATCTTTTCGCCTTTTTCGCGTGCGAGGCGCAAAAATCCGTCAAGCCCCAGCGCTTCATATGCCGCGTGTGTATTCTTGCCCGGCTTTGAGCGGCAGGTCAGCTCAAATGTGAGTATATCGTGATACCCCGCCCTCTTGAGCCTGCCGACGATGCCGTCCCAATCGGCTATGCCGTCAAAGGGCATCATGTGCGAATCGTCGTGCCATGTGACGACCGACGGATCCGTCATGCCGAAGTTGTCGTTGAGGTGCGTGCAGATCAGCTTGTCGCCGAAAAGCGCGGGAACATCACGGCTGAAATTATAGCACATCTCGTGCCCGGTATCCCAGCAGTACCCCACTGCGGGCGATGAACCGAGCTCTTTTATTATCGCCTCAAGATATTCTATCCCCTCGACGTTTTCAAACGCGAGCTTCACCGGGGTCTTTTCGGCCTCGGCAACGATGCGCCCGAAGCGCTCGATACCTATTGGCGTCGGAGTGTGTCGATCCATTCCGATTATGGGGTGAACGACCATGATCGGAACATCGTTTTCGGCACAGTCGTGCAGACAGTGTATCAGCACGTCGGCAAAGGCGTCGCCCGCCTCGCCCTCATCCCAGAGCTTGTCGCACTTGCCGAAGGGAGAATGCACCGACTGATATATCATTCCGTTCCCGCGGATGCGCTCAGCCCATCCGCGCACATCGGCGCCCTCGTTCCATCCGGTAAAGCAGGCGTCAAATCCCGCGCGCGCGGTGGCGTCTATCCCCGCCTCGACAGACTCGCCGAAGCCCTGACATATGTTTATCCCGAGTTTGAATTCAGCTGACATGACCTTGATCCTTTCAGGTATCCGCCGTGCGGCGGTCTTTTTCGTGATTATTGTACCACGAAACGGCAAAAAGGTCAACAAAAAGCTTTGCAAAAAATTCAATGCGGCGGCACACGGCGGTTGACTTGCGTTTCGATTTATGCTACAATTAAGATAGAGATTTTGTAATCACACGCGGGCTGCGCGGGCGTCATGCCGCCGTACGGTCCGCAGAACGGAGATCAACATGAAATGTCCGAAATGCGGCACCGAATGTGCCGACGGCGTTCGCTTCTGCACCGAATGCGGCGCCCCGATAACGGAAAGCGAGAGCTCGAATACAAATGCGTCACAGGCAAAGCCCGAAGCGCGCGAGGCGGAAAGACCCGCACCCGCCGCACAGTCCGGCAGCACGGCAAAGCGCCCGCGGGAGCGCAGGATATTCGGTCTGAGCCGCAGGCTCGCACTGATAATTGCGGCA
>CAJLZE010000103.1 GCA_905210995.1 uncultured Anaerotruncus sp. | reverse complement strand
CGCACATGATATTTCTGAGAAATCCTTGAGCAGGATCCTGCCGTATTCGGGGTTGAGCGAAATAAGGCAGTCGCCGCCGAATATTTTGAAGTACCCGTTGCCGTCAAGGATATATACGCAAGGCTCTCCGACCTCAACGGCGTCACAGCTCTCGACCAGCAGCACATCCCCGTTGTGGTATTTCGGTTCCATGCTGTTTCCGCTTATGCGCAGCGCAAAATCGGCGCCGTCGGTCTTTCTGTCGCGCGGGATGGTTATGCTCTCCGCGCTGTCGCCGTCAAGATATTCGCCGATGCCGGCAGACACCGGCAGATCGTAAAGCGGTATCTCGCGCTTTCCGCCGAGCGCACCCGTTGCCTCACCGTAACGGCGGCGCACGGTCGTTCTGTTCCTTATAAATGCACCGTCGGATGCCGCGGCGCCCGTATATGCGGAGCGGCTTATCCTCTCCGCCTCCTTGCCGAGCACAAGAAGCACCAGCTCTTTGCCGTACGAGTCGAGCCGACGGTAATCCTCGATCAGCTTGATCTCCCCGTCCTCGAGCGTATAGTTATTTGTATTTTCGGGCTGACCGCTTATAATGTAATCAAGCGAGCAGTCGAGCGCGTTGCATACCGCTATTATATTGGAAAGCTTCACCGAATCGGATATGCCCGCAAGAAATTTGCTGAGCGTTCCGAGCGGTATTCCCGTCATGCGTGAAAGCTGTTCGTTCGTTATCTTTTTCTCAGACTTGAGCTTTTTTATCCGTTCAAGATAGTTCTCTTCCATAATAGAAACAGGACCCCCGCATTATTTTTCTCATTGCGGTCTAATTATAGCACACAAATTCCGTTTTGTAAATACCTTTTCAAATTATTTTTCCGTTTTTGATATTTTTCTATTGACATCGCGCGCAAAAGATGCTATAATACAACCAGAACAGTTCCGGATAAGGAACTACGGAGGTCTGACATGAACAAGTGCTTCAACGAATTCCCGGTATGCCGCACGGAATACAGAAACCGCAGATACGTCGCGTCCTATTCGCGCCGCACACGCTCGCGCAGCGCATTCTCCATACTTGCAGAGCGCCTTCTCGCGCTGTGCATGGGCATCGTAGATATATTTGAAAACTCCGCCGCGCGCGTTGCGGTAAAGATCGTTTCTCTCACGGCCCTTTTCGTAGGGTTCTTTCTGCTCGTCGCCGCAATAGAGGGCGGCAGCATCGGATTCGTCCGCGCCGTGCTTTCGGCATTCGGGCTGGTCGGCGGGTTTGCTGTTGCGATACGGATATAAAAGCGCCCGTCACTTCATTGTCCTTATTACCGCGTCCGCGAGTATACGCGCGTTTTTCAGCCCGCGCGATGACTTTTCGCCCGCGTCGAGCACAACGTGTACCGACAGCACGGGGAGGTCCTGATTGTACCTTCCGTTGTCCACCGTCACGTTTACGCCGTATGTATCGAGCTTTTTGTTCACTATAGCAGCCAGCGCCGCATTGCGTTCCCATCCGTCGGCGGATGTTCCCACGGTCAGCTCCGGCTCTGCGCCGAGATGGATATCGAGCACGAGCCCGAAATCTCCTTCACCCAACTCCTTTTCTATCGCGGCACGCGCGCGGGAATATGACCCGAGCCGCCCGGGAAGATCGAATCCGCCGTCGCATATCTTTGTCCCGATACCGACGGCCCCGAGCGCCTGACAAAACGCGGCTGCGGCATCCGTCACCGGAGCACCATCGGAAAATTTCTCTGACGGGTGCGTGCAAACGACAAGAACGTTCTTCCCCTTCAGTGCATCCGTCACCTCCGCGCCGAAGGCAGCGACGAGGCTGTCAAGGCTCACTCCTCTGCCCGTTTTGTCCACAAGTCCCTTATACAATGTATCTGTCGGCGCATCGGACGCATCCGTAGCAGCCGCGGTGTCCTCCGTCCGCGTTCCTGCTTCCGTGACCGGTGCCGTCGTCACGGAAGGCTCCGATGAGGGATTTGTCGCCGGTGTTTTCTCAGTCACGGAGGCACCGGCACTTCCGTTTTCTCCGCCCGGCGCGGTATCCTCCGCGGGAGACGTTCCCGGAGCATCGGTCACAGACGCCGGCATTTCGGCTTTACGCGTATCGTCGGCATTTCCCGCAACGCCGAATATCAGACTGCCCGCCACTTTGCCTATGCTCGTACGCGGGTCTTTTCCGGCCCCGGCAAGAGCCGTACACGCAAGCGCGGCAAACGCGGTCGTAAGAAGCAAGACCGTAACAAGCATATATGCGACCGACGAGCGGTGGTGCGGCTGTTCCGCCCCGTGCGAGGTGACTCTGCTGTATTTTACCGGCAGACGCGCAGTCCGATAACCGTCCTCATCGTTCTGCCCGTCACTGTCACCGAAAACATCGACACGTTCCTTGCCGTCCTCCGTCCTCTCCGATGTGTCACAGCGACCTTCAAAATTATTTTCATCATATCCGCAGCCTTTTGTTTCCATATTCAGATACCTCCGTTTTTTCACATGATATGACGGAAGTTTTGCGCTTATGCACGCATCCCGCGTGTTATCCGACGCCGAATACCCCTGATATCGCTCCCGCGATTATCCTTGCCGCCTGCTTGGTTATAACATCGGCCTCGCGCGGGCTGACAAAAAAGCTCCTGCCGTTCTCAAGCACGGCGCGCAGCGGCGGCGGCAGCTCGTCCTCACCGTCGGCTGATGTCATCCCCGCCTTTTCGAGCGCCTCCCACACGAGCGTTGACGAATCGACGACCGTGGGCACACCGACCGATATCACCGGAACGCCGAGCGTCGCCTTTGTCAGCGCGCGGCGTTCGTTGCCGACGCCCGAGCCGGGCGTGATGCCGGAATCCGAAAGCTGGATCGTTCTCCCGAGGCGTTCGCACGACTTTGCCGCAAGCGCATCTACGGCTATAACAAGATCGGGCCGCGCCGCACGCACGGCGCCGCGCAAAAGCTCTGCGCTTTCCACACCCGTCTGCCCGAGAACGCCCGGTGCTATCACCGTGACGGCAGAACACCCCAGCGCCTCGTAAAGCCCGACCTCAAATTCCCGCAGGTGCTGCGTTGCCGGCACCCGCAGCGCCGTTTCGGGTCCCACGGCATCGGCAGTCATATCCGCGTTTCCCAGCCCCGCGACCATTACACCGAGATCAGCCCCCGGCGCACGCCCGCAAAGAGACTCGCAAAGTCCGAGAAGCTCCTTTCCGACGATACCGGAAAGCGCCGACGACGCTGCGTCGTCAAATTCCGAAAAGCTGCGCTCGGACGCCGCGGTTATATAATTTCCGCGCCTTCTGCCGAGTCGTTCGGATGCCGCGCGGGTCACTATCCTCATGCGCATTATCGACACGCCGACCGTCGCCGCCGCCGTGCGTTCCTCGTCGTATATGACACCGCCGCTGCCGTCCCACGCCTCGCACGCAAGGTCGGTCCTGGCAAACTCTCCGAATCTTCTTTTTTTCGCACGTCTCATTCTTTTCTCCCGGTATGTCATGTTTTTATTGCCGCGGGCGTGCAGCCGCGCCCCGCG
>CAJLZE010000102.1 GCA_905210995.1 uncultured Anaerotruncus sp. | reverse complement strand
CCATCCGCCGCACGGGTATGGATAAAGAGACGGTCAATAACTGCTATATCATTGACGAGAGCAGGCACCTGCTGGGCGTGGTCTCCCTGCGCGGCATCGTCATGGCGCGCGAGGACGCCAGGATGCAGGATATCATGGAGACCAACGTCATCTCCGTGACCACCCAGGAGGATCAGGAATCCGTGGCGCGCCTGTTCAGCCTGTACGATCTCAACGTCCTGCCCGTGGTGGATACCGAAAACCGCATGGTGGGTATCGTTACCGTTGACGACGCCATCGACGTTATCGAGGAAGAAACCACCGAGGATATCAGCAAGATGGCGGCCATCACCCCCAGCGACCGGCCGTATCTGAAGACCTCCGTGTGGATGCTGTGGAAAAGCCGCATTCCCTGGCTGCTGCTGCTGATGCTGTCGGCCACCTTTACGGGCATGATCATCACCCATTTTGAGGGCGTGCTCAGCTTTTCCATCGCGCTGACCGCCGCCATCCCCATGCTGATGGATACGGGCGGCAACTGCGGCAGCCAGTCGTCGGTCACGGTGATACGTGGGATATCCCTCGGCGAGATCGCATTCGGCGATATCTTCCGTGTTATGTGGAAGGAGGCACGCGTGTCCGTGCTCTGCGGCGTAACGCTTGCGGCGCTGAACTTTGCAAAGCTCATGCTCATAAACCGCGTCGGCTTCGGCGTGGCAGCGGTGATCTGCCTGACGCTCATCGTCACGGTCTTTGCCGCCAAGCTCGTCGGCTGCACGCTGCCGCTGATAGCAAAAAAAGCGGGACTTGACCCGGCGGTGATGGCAAGTCCCTTTATCACCACCATCGTCGATGCGCTCTCGCTCTTCATTTATTTCAGAATGGCGGGCACGATACTCGGCATATAACGTACAGCGGTGCAAAAGCCGGTCGGCTTCTGCACCGCCGCATTATATGTAACGGCATCCTCAAAAATACAGCCCGGACAAACTGCATAAAGCAGTCGGAAGTCTTGACAGCGCAGGTCCTATATGATATAATGATTATGTATATTGCCGATGCGCGGACACACAGCGCCGAACGGCGGAAGGAGCTTGAATTTGCCGATGGCAGTTAAGGTCACGGGAGACGGAACAGCCGGCGCTCACGGTACGCGCCGCGCTTTCGAAGCACCTTCGGTCCGCATAGTCGATGCCGACGAATTTATGCCCTGCGTGCTCGGCATGCTTGCCGACGGTGCGCGGGTGCCTCTGCTCGTGAGCGGCAACAGCATGGCGCCGTTTCTGCGAGACGGGCGCGACACCGTTATCATCTCGGCGCTGCATCGTGAAAGACGGCTGCACCGCGGCGACATTGCGTTTTTCACACGTCCCGACGGCAGCTATGTCATGCACCGCGTCATACGCACCGACGACGCCGGCGTTTATTTTATCGGCGACGCGCAGTCGGTCACCGAGGGTCCCGTGCCGCGCGAGCGCGTGGTCGCGGCGGTCGATACTGTGATACGCCGTGGCAGGACCGTGCGGCGCTCATCGGCGACATGGCGTTTTTTTTCCGCCGTGCGCACGCTGAGACCGCTGATAATGCCGCCCTACCGCCTATACTGCCGGCTTCGGTGCTTTTTCGTAAATTCCGATACCCGACGTCACGTGACGCCGAAAGAAGGGAAATAACAGATAATGAACGAAACGATCGATATCAAATCTATTGTGCTTCTGCTTTTGCGCCGCATATGGATACTCATTCTTGCGTTTCTGCTTTGCTTTATCTTTACATACTGTATGTTTGAGAGACCCAAGGTCCCCGTATACTCGGCGACCGCAATGATGTACGTCTCAAACACGTCGCGCGAGAACTCGTCGTCGCCCTTCTCGTCGAGCAACCAGGCGAACGCGCTCGCGCTGATAAACACCTGCAGCGTCATTGTAAAGTCAAACTCGGCTATGGCAAAGATAATGGACGAGCTTGACACCATAGACGGCACCGCGGACGGCGTATACGTCAGCGCGGCATCGGGGACAAAATACACCGCCGCAGCCGTTGCGGGCATGGTAAGCCTCAGTTCGGTCAACAACACCGAGGTCATGGCTGTAAGAGTGACCTGCCGCTCGTCGGCGGATGCCGTTACCATCGCCGACGCGATAGTTGACGTTGTACCCGTGATAATCGAGGACACCATACGCAGCGGATATGCCAAAAAGGTAGACGCGGCGTCACCCTCGGGCATGGGCAATCTTCCGTCCTTCAAAAAGCCGATGATCTACGGTCTTGTCGCGGCGGCGGCAGCGGCGGCGGTGATCATACTCATCAACTCACTCGACACACGCATACGCAGAAAGGAAGATATCATTTCGGTATACAACGTTCCCGTTATAGGAGAGATACCCGACTTTGCCGGAAAGAACAACGAAAGGTATTACGCGCGCTATGAGTATCATAAAAAATAAAAAAAGCGGCGCGGGGCGCTCGGGCGGCTCGCTGCTCATCGGTCAGGACACACCGTTCGTCGTGACCGAGGCATACAAAACACTGCGCACGAATATTCTGTTCACGGCGGCGGCGCTCGATCCCGAAACGCCGCACAAAAACACGCTTGTGATATCAAGCCCCGTGCCGAATGAGGGCAAATCGACCACCGCAGCCAACCTCGGCATCGTGTTTGCGCAAACGAATTCGAAAATACTTCTCATCGACGCCGACATGCGCAAGGCGGTGCAGCATCAGAAATTCCGCATTGACAACAACTGCGGGCTTTCAAACTGCCTTGTCAACCTCGACAGACTGACCGAAGCCATACATTACAATGTGAGAAAGGGACTTGACCTGCTCACGGCAGGTCCCACTCCGCCCAACCCCTCCGAGCTGCTCAGCTCTCCCGCAATGAAAAAGCTGCTTGACATCGTGTGCAAGGTATACGATTATGTGATAATCGACACACCGCCCATCACGGTGGTGTCGGATGCGCTGACATTTGCGGGCAACACCGCCGGGCTTCTCATGGTGGTGCGTCCGGATGTGTGCCGACAGGCAGACCTGCGCCGTAGCTTTGACAGCATAGAGCTTGCCGGGATACACGTGCTCGGCGTGGTAATGTCGGATGTGCGCCAAAGCGGAGGCGGCTATTACAGCGGATACCGTAAATACAGCAGGTACGGCAGATACGGAAAATACGGATACAGCCGTTACGGTTACGGTCCGCAGCCCGGTGACACAAAGCCAGAGGACGATATAAAATGAGCGCCGCCGAGCACATCACGGATAAGGATATACGCTTTTCGGAGCTTGAAGAAAAATGCCGCGCCTGCCGCGGGTGCTCGCTTGCCGAAACGAGGACGAACTGCGTTTTCGGCGTCGGTGACCGCGACGCAAGGCTGATGTTTGTAGGCGAGGCGCCCGGCGAACAGGAGGACCTTCAGGGCATCCCGTTCGTGGGACGCGCGGGCCAGCTTCTCGACCGCTATCTTTTTGCCGTCGATATAAAGCGCGAGGATGTTTATATAGCAAACATTCTGAAATGCCGCCCGCCGCACAACCGCGACCCGCTGCCTGCCGAAGAGAACGCCTGCATAGGCTTTCTGCGCGAGCAGGTGAGGCTGATACGCCCGCGCGTGATAGTATGCCTCGGCAGGATAGCCGCAATGAGACTGATAAGCCCCGATTTCAAGATAACCCGCGACCACGGAACGTGGTACGAGCGCGGCGGCTTTCTGATGACCGCCGTATATCATCCGGCAGCGCTTTTGCGTGATCCGCGCAAAAAAGACGATATGCTTGCCGATATGAAAAAGATAAAAGAAAAGCTCGACGAGGATGCAGCATCCCGTTGAGCGAACGAATCCCCCGCCCCCGCCGCGCATAGCGCGGC
>CAJLZE010000101.1 GCA_905210995.1 uncultured Anaerotruncus sp. | reverse complement strand
TCGCTTTGGTATGCTATAGCTTACAATACGGGACCGATTCCTGCCGCGCCAAGGCGGAGAAAGCACCGGTCAATCCTCGGGCGGCGCCTCGGGCCCGTCGGCTTTTTCGGTATAATACTGCGCCTGGGCGTTCCACAGCTCGGCATATTTGCCGTTCGCGTCCGCTATCAGCTCCTCGTGCGTCCCTCTCTGCACGATGTGCCCGCCGTCGAAAACGGCTATCTTGTCGCAGAAGCGGCAGGATGCAAGGCGGTGACTGATATATACGGCGGTCTTGCCGCCGGAGATCTCGTTGAACTTGCGGTACACCTCATATTCAGACACCGGGTCGAGAGCCGCCGTCGGTTCGTCAAGCACGATAAAGGGCGCATTTTTGTAAAGAGCACGCGCAAGCGCTATCTTCTGCGCCTCACCGCCGGAGATCTCAACGCCGCTCTTGTCAAAGCTGCGGTAAAGCGGGGTATCAAGCCCCTCCGGCATTCCGGCGAGCCGTTCGCCGAATCCCGCCTCACCGAGGCACGCCTTTGCCTTTTCGCGGTCGTAGTCGGCGCCCGCAGCCACGTTTTGCCCGAGCGGGAATGCAAACAGGCGGAAATCCTGAAATACCACCGAAAACACCGACATATACTCGTCGTAATCGTATTTGCGGATATCTACGCCGTTGAGGAGTATCTCGCCCTCGGTCGGATCGTAAAGACGGCAGAGGAGCTTGATGAAGGTCGTTTTTCCGCTGCCGTTCATGCCGACGACGGCAAGCTTTTCGCCTATCCTGAATTTCAGGCTGACGTGCCGCAAAGCATAGCTCCCGGTGTTCGGGTATTTGAACGAAACATCGCGGAATTCGATGTAATACTCATCGTCGTCCCGCTTTTCGACAGACAGCGTGCCCCGGTACATATCGTTCGGAATATCAAAATAGGAAAAATAACGCTTTGCGTATCCGTGGTTGACAAGCGAGAGCTGCACGGCGCTCACGATGCTCGAAATTGCGGTAAGAAGCAGCATGACGGACGAAACATACTGCGCGATCGAACCGACGGTCATTCCGCCGCCGAGCGCCGCACTTATCAGGATGAGATACACGCCGAGCCGCAGCGCGTAGTGTGACACTGTGGTGATGAGATTGAGACACGCGGCGCGTATGCGCATGGTCTCCTCACCCCGGCACAGCTCGCGATAGGTCCCGTCTGCGTGCCCGGCAAGCGAAGCCTCCATGCCGTAAAGACGTATATCCATGCCGCCGGTATAATCATCGATATAATCGATGAACTTGGTAAGGACGGTGTTGTAGTATGTGCAGCTGGAATAATAATCGACCTGCAGCTTTGAGGACTTCCCTACCGTAAATATACGCAGCGTGACAGTGACAGCCACACCGGCGACAAACACGAGCTTTGCCCACAGCGGTATCGCGTGTGAGGCAAAAAAGGATGCGGTGAGCGCAAGTGAGGCGATTATCTGTGTGGCGGAGCCTGTCAACATTTCGACGGCGCTGACAAGATAAAAAATATTATATCCGGTATTCGTCTCATCCTTTATCCGCTCGCTCAGCAGCATGACGTCGCGGTCCTCTATCGAAGAATAGGAAAGGTGCATCGCCTTTTCGGCGTATTTCCACTCGTGACGCGCCATGACCTCGCTGCTGCCGACCGCCTTCTGCGCGTTGAGCCAATGCCGCAGCACGCCGAGCACCGTTGACAGCCCCACCGTCAGCGCCGCATACGTCACAAGCGTTGCGAGCGGAGCGCCCTCAGCCAGCGCGTCGATGAGCCGTGCCGAAAACCATATCGGAATATAAGGCGTCACAGCCTTTACAACACTTGCGCATATCAAAAAGTAAAAATACCTGCGGCTCAGCGAATAAAGCAGCTTTATGAGCCTGCGGCCGATATTCATATGTTCCTTCAGCGTCATGCCTCGTCGCCTCCCTTGTAACCGTCGCGGTACCAGCAGCTCTGTATCTCATAAAGCTTTGCATACTCACCGCCGAGAGCCGTCAGCTCCTCATGCGTGCCCTCCTCGGCGATCTTTCCGTTTTCAAGGAAGAGGATGCGGTCGCAGAAGCGGGTCGAAGCAAGGCGGTGCGAGATAAAGAGCGAGGTCTTGCCCTCGGTCATATCGCGGTACTGCATATATATCTCGTTTTCGGCTATCGGGTCGAGCGCCGCCGTCGGCTCGTCAAGCACGAGCACCGGTGCGTTTTTGTAAAGCGCGCGCGCCATCATGAGCTTTTGCGCCTCTCCGCCGGAAAGCTCGATGCCGTCCTTGTTCACCTGCTTGTCGAGCCGCGTGTCGATACCGTGCGGCAGAGAATCAAGCTTTTTGCCGAGCCCCGCGCGGCGCATGCACTCCTCGGCGCGCACCTTGTCAACGCCGTCGCCGACGATGCCCGCCACCGTCTCGGCAAGCGAAAAATATGCGGTGCGGACGGTCTGAAAGACCGGGGAGAACAGCCGGTAATAATCGTCGCGCCTGAACTCGTCCGCCGGCACGCCGTCGATGCGTATCTCGCCCGACGTCGGACGGTAAAGCCCGCAGAGCAGCTTTACGAGCGTAGTTTTGCCCGCACCGTTCATGCCCACGAGCGCCACGCGCTCGCCGGGACGCAGGGTAAAGGAAATATCGTCAACGGTGTTTTTTTCGGCGCCGTCATAGCGGAAGGAGACATGGTCGAAGGTTATCTCCGGTGCGTGCGCAAGGTGATCGGCGGCATGCGCGCTGCCGCTGCCGTCGCGCTCGGGCAGGTCGAGATATTCGCGGAAGTCGCTGACAATGAGGCTCGCCGCGTGCATATCGATCCACGATGACATAATGCCGCTTATATGCCCCGCAAAGCCGGATATCGCCGAAAAATACAGCACGAAACGATCTACCGTGATCTCGCCGCGCAGCGCCATGGCGATGAGCACGGCATATGCCGCACCGTCACGAATGAGGATGATGCCGAGATCGGGCAGGCGCGAGAGAAACTCGCGCATTCTCAGGCGCTTCTCCCATGCAATACGTTTGTCAAAAAGCCCGAGAAAGACCGACCGCAGCCAATCGTACATACCGTAAATGCGGATATCCTTTGCGGCGGCAAAATCCGCGGAGCGCGACGTAACGTAGTCGAGCTTTTTTTCGATATCGGTACGCTCGGCGCGCGTGCGGTATTCGTAGTTCTGATACGCGCGGATGCTGAACCAGTTGACAACGGGCATCACCGTCAGAAGCAGCACGAGCCACGGGCTGGCAAACGATATCACGGTGCCGAAAAGGATGTAGCAGAGAATGTTTTGCAAAAGCTCCATGCTGTTTTGCGGCACCTCGATCAGCTTGACCTTGCCGTTCCACATCCACCTCGCCTTCTGCGCGCGGCTGTAAAGGTCGCGGGTCTCCTTTTTTTCATAGTCCCCGTAAAAGCAGTGCATGGATTTCTCTTCAAGCCGCACGCACATACGGAAACGGTATCGGCTCTGATAGGCGTAGGAAAGCGTGGAAAAGAAATTGCCGAGCGCCGTTGCCGCCAAAGTCGCGCCGAGCAGCATGCCGACCGACAGAGCCGCGTGACGGAAGGTGGCACCTCCCGTGACCTCGGACACAACGAGCGCGGGCAGCTTTATTTCAGCCCACGCGGTAAAAACGGCAAGCGGAACGCCCGCCGCCATAAGCCAGAATGCCCCCGGCGCGCCGGTGAGCATCTCGCGAAAACTCCACATCGCGTTGCTCCACGCGCTGCGGTAGGGCTTTTTCTTTTTTTCTTTGTTTTTCATATATATGCCCTCCCCTTTATGCCGCTATTATATCACAAGAACGGTAAAAAAACAAAATCCGTGCACCAATTGCACGTGTCGGTGCACGAATTGCATATAAGTCGCATATGAGACGGAAGCCGCGGGCTTTTTCGGTGTTTCGAATCATCATATCGCAAACGATCGGATACGATAGTGTAGGGAATGGTGAGCTCGGGTGAAACCCGAGGTCGCCGCTGCGCCAACAAAATTTGATAATGTACGGGAGGGGCTTGCCCCTCCCGTGATTGGAATTTGTACAGACTTCAACGGCGGGAGGAGCAAGCCCCTCCCCTACGGC
>CAJLZE010000100.1 GCA_905210995.1 uncultured Anaerotruncus sp. | reverse complement strand
CGGGAATGTTTTTATTTCAACAATCATTCAATGACAACCGAGCTTTTTCTCCCGCAGCGCACCGGCGCTGCCTATGAGAGCCGACGCGTCGGCAAGGTGCTTCAGCGTGAGCTCCTTTCCGCTGCCGAACACAACACGGAGATCTCCCGCAGAGTTCTGCTCCGCCGTGCGTATGTCTGAAAGCGTATGCGCCTCCGACACGCCGTAGCGCACGCGAAAGGTCACGGTGTCGTCTTCTATCGAAACGCTCGCATCATTTACAAGGAGGTAAATATACAGCACGCAAAAGGCAAGCCCCACCGCAAGCGGTATCGCCGATGCCGTAAACCCCACGCCGGGTATAAAGCCGGTTATGACCGTTAGCGCAAACGCGGCTGCTCCGACGGCGCCCGAGCAGCACATGGCACAAAACGATCTGCCGTGTATCACCGTTCCCTCTTCCCGTTTCTTTGCCGAACGGCACATGGCAGCACCTGCGGCAGGCGGCCGCAGCGCACACCGCGACCGTCGCGGTAATCATCCCGATATACTGATCCATTGCAGCCCTCCGACAAATCTTTATCTGTCCATTATTATACGATCAAAAAGATATTGTGTCAAGTATTTTAATATTTTTGTCTTAACTTTTTACATCAAATCGTTAAAAATTGCCTGCGGAGCGCTGCCGAAAGGTCGGCGTGTGTCAAAAAAAGTCGGCTGCAATGCCTCATTTTGCCCGCGGGGACTTGATATGCGCAGAAGTCGATGATATAATATACAATATGTAATGTAAATAAAAAACAAAGAGGTGATATCGGTTGAAAACGATAGGCAATATACTTTGGTTCATCTTCGGTGGTCTTGCGGGCGGACTCGCATGGGTCCTCGCCGGCTGCATCTGGTGCATCACGATAATAGGAATCCCAATCGGTATGCAGTGCTTCAAGCTGGCGGGGCTGGCATTCTTCCCGTTCGGCAAAGAGGTCACATACGGCGGAGGCGGCGTCTCGTTTCTCGTGAACATCATATGGATACTCATCTCGGGGCTTGAGCTGGCGATCGGCTATGCCGTTCTCGGTCTGCTCTGGTGCATAACGATAGTCGGCATCCCGATAGGCAAGCAGTGCTTCAAGCTTGCAAAGCTCTCTCTTATGCCCTTCGGCGCGGACGTAAAATAAAGCCTCACGGCAAAACTGAAAGGCTGGCTACCGAAATGACAGAAAAACGCATCGTGACAAGGCTCATCACCGTAATTCTTTTGCTCGTTACCGTCGCCTCGGTCATTCTTCCCGCATCGGCAGCCTCGGATACATCCGACGACGGCTTTGCCGAAACGCTGCGTGCGGCGGGATTCCCGGATACATACATCCCCGACCTTCTCGCACTGCACAAAAAGCACCCCGAATGGACGTTTGAGGCGATAAACATCACCGCGCTCAGCCATGCCGCAGGCAATGAGGTATACACGTGGGACTATGTGATAAAGCAGGAATCCGACGCAAACGAAAAGCGCAACCTCGTAACAAAAGCCGACGACCAGTTCATACTGCGCAATTTCACAAACCCGAATCTTTACGATTCGGGTTGGTATCAGGCATCAAAGTCCGCGGTCGAATACATGATGGACCCGCGCAACTTTCTGACCGAGGAGCAGGTGTTCCAGTTTTTCGACCTCCGTTACAGCGAAACAGCAACGCTCGACGCGGTAAAAGCCGTGTGCGCCGGAACCTTCATGCAGGACGCAGGGCTCGACGATATCTACGCCGATATGACATATGCCGAGTATTTCATGCAGATCGGCAAGGAGCTCGGAGCCAATCCGGTGTATCTTGCCACCGTAGTGCGCAACGAGCAGGGCGTAAAGGGCACGAGCCCGCTCATCTCCGGGCTGTGCGGCGACAAGCTGTGGTATTATTACAACGGCAAATACACCGACAAGGACGAAAACGGCAAGCTGATAAAGGCTCCCGCCTCGGGACACAGCGAGGACGGGCTCAAGGCATACAACGGGCTTTACAACTATTTCAACATCAGCGCCTCCGGGACGGGATATTTTTCGATATATCTCGGCGGTATGAAGGCGGCTGCCAAGGGCACGCCGGATATGTCCGCGCAGTGGGGCGGCAGCCCAGCATGGAACACACGCTGGAAGGCGCTCTTCGGCGGTGCGTCGTCGGCGACAAAAAAGTACATAAACGATTGGCAGAATACATTTTATTTTCAGAAATTCAATGTCGATCCGCGTTCGTCGCGCAATTTCTGGGGGCAATATATGCAAAGTCTGCACGGCAGCACGGGGCGCGCGTCGCAGTTTTTCAAATCCTATAAGGCAAACGGGCTGCTTGACGTGGCGCATCACTTTGCCATTCCAGTGTACGAGGGAATGCCCGCCGAAAAATGCCGATATCCCGACGGCACCGAGCTTTGCGACCGCCGTGCGCTCGAATCCGCAGCCGTCGCCTCATACGACATCCTTGACATGAACGAATACCTCGGTCAGGACGGCATGAAGCGGAGCTACTCCGCGGCAAAAATAAGCTGGCGCAATTACCTCGGCTCTGAAAACTCTACTCTCGCACTCGGAGCCTTCGACCTGACGAAATACGACTACGCCCTTATCGACTACTCGACAGACAAGAGCTTTGACAGCGTTGCATGCGGCAAGCGGTCGGTGATAGGCTTTGTGTCGTCGGCGGACGCGCCTTACGGCGGCAGCGGGACAGATGAAAACTTTACCTGCGACCTCGGTCATGCCGCAATGGGCGATGCCAAAGGCGGCTATGAGATTCGCCGCGTGGCAAAGATCGACCTGCGCGACTGTGCGTATAACGGCGACGTGTTTCTTACAGCCTACACGCAACCCGGTAAAAAATATATGGTACACAACATCGTGTTCTATACGCTTGCGGACCACACCGACCAGCTCCCGCCCGAGACCGCCGCCGACACCGTGGCCGATGACACCGAGGAGGAACTGAGGTGCGGCATGCCGCTCGGGCTAAGAATAGCCCTCATTGCGATCCCGTCGGCGCTGATACTCGCCGCAGCGGGTGCGGCAGCGTTTTTCATAGTAAAAAAGCGCAAAAATAAAAACACCGCATCCGGCACCGCCGAAGCACCGGCAGGGCTCCCTTCCGAGACGCCCGACGAGGCGCCTGCAGAGGAAGCGCCCGCAACTGAGAGCGCCGAAAAGACAGCCGACGCCGCAGCAACGACACCCGTCGAAAAATAAACGCTAAGCACCGCATTTATTGCATTCAATTAAAAATACATTTCCGGAAAGAGACCTTCAATGCTTATACTTTTACTTGCCGTAATGGTGCTCTGCTATGCGTTTCAGGCACTTTTCTGCAAATTTTATTCACAGAAATGCACCGGCGACACAGCGGTCATTTCACTTATATTCGCCGTGATATTCGGCTGCTTTATCGGGACCGCAACGCTCGCCCTCGGCGGCTTTACGTTTTCGCCTTCCCCGCTTACGCTTGCGTTCGGGCTGCTGAACGCGGCGGTGCTCGTCGTCTTCCACCTCTCGCAGATAGGCGCCGCAGCCCGCGGCTCATACGCGATAATGAATCTCTGTATGCTGTTCGGCGGCATCATAGTGCCGATGATCGTGTCGGCAATAAAGCTCGGGCAGCACCTCAGCACGCTTCAGATCATCGCCGTCGTGCTGATGTTTGTCGCGTTTATACTTCTGAACTGTCAGGGCGTCTCGCTCGGCGGGACAAAAAAAGGCTACTGGTTCATGTGTGCGGCGCTCGCACTTTCAAACGGGACCTACGGCGCTTTTATGAGCCTTCAGGCAGGGCTGCTTGACGGTGCCGAGCGCACCGAAATGATAGCAGTCAGCTATATCGGCTCGGCGCTGCTCGCGGCGGCAGCGATACTCGGGCTGCGCGTAAAGCGCGACCGTAAAAATCCGGACGTTAAGGATGCGCCGCCCACGCTTCACATAAGCTGCGCGGCTGTCGGATGGGCGATCGCCTGCTGCATCGTTGCGACGGCTGCCGCCAACATATTGCTTTATCTGCTTTCAAAAATGAACACAACGGTCGTCAACACCGTTGACAACGGCGGAGTTTTGCTGCTTTCGGCACTGTTCGCGTTTATTTTCTTCGGCGAACGCCCGAGCAAGCTCCA
>CAJLZE010000099.1 GCA_905210995.1 uncultured Anaerotruncus sp. | reverse complement strand
CCCCCGCCAAAAAAGGCTGCTCGTCGTCTCTTTCGGCAGTATCCGTGCTTGCGGCAGTGCTCCTCACCGGCGCCGTCACCGCCGCTGTAAGCAAAAAGCGCAGATAAGCAGACGCACGCAATAATATCAGCCCCGCCCCGACGCGATTTGCGTCGGGGCGGGGCTTTGAGTATAACAATCACATAAGCGGAGCAAAAAGTCTCAGCACGGGCTGAAGCATACGCTCGATGAGCGTGTCCCGACAGCTCTTTTCGGTCATTTCCTCGCAAACCTCGAGAGTGCGCAGAAAATCCTCCTTTATCTCGGCAACGGCGCTCGTGCCGCACATCCACACACCGCATTCAAAATGCAGGTAAAGACTGCGAAAATCGAGATTCGTCGTACCGACGGTCGCCGACTCATCGTCAGCCACAAAAGTCTTTGAATGAAGGAATCCGTTTGAATATTCATACACCCTCACACCCGCGCGTATGAGATCGCGGTAGTATGAGCGCGTCGTCATGTGTACAAAGCGCTTATCCCAGCGGTGCGGGGTGATTATCCTCACGTCAACGCCGCTCTTTGCGGCAAGTGTCAGCGCCGAGACCATGCTGTCATCGATTATCAGATACGGCGTGTTGATGTAAAGATAGCGTTTGGCGCTTCCTATCATCTGAAGATAAACATGCTCGCCAACGTTGTCAAAATCCATCGGGCTGTCGGCATACGGCTGGACGTAGCCGTTACGCGGCAGGTGATCGAACGGGTCGGACTGCGGCATATACCGCGAAATATCGTCCTCAGCCTCGCCGCCCGAAAGTCTCCACATCTGAAGGAACATCACCGTAAAGCTCCATGCGGCGTCTCCGCGCAGCACGATACCGGCGTCCTTCCAGTGACCGAAGCGCTCGCGCGCGTTTATATACTCGTCGGCAAGGTTCACGCCTCCCGTAAACGCCACATTACCGTCGATGACGCATATCTTGCGGTGATCACGGTTGTTCTGAAGAACGGTGAGAAACGGCGTGAACGGATTGAACACACGGCACCTGATGCCCGCCGCTTCAAGCTGCGCGCGGTAATCCTGCGGAAGGAGAAAAAAGCAGCCGATGTCGTCATACATCATGCGCACCTCAACGCCCTCTGCGGCTTTTTGCTTCAGCACGTCAAGTATGGCATCCCACATCTCGCCCTCCTGCACGATAAAATACTCCATAAAGATGTATTTCTGCGCCTTTTCAAGCTCCTCGAGCAGCCGCGCGTGATATTTTTCGCCCGGCGTAAGAAAGTCGGTAGCCGTGCGGTCCCATATCGGAAAGCCCGCAAATTTTTCAAGATACCTTATCTGCGTAAGGTGCTGAGGCAGCGCCGCGGCAGCCTCGTCATAGCAGCCGCACCCCTTGAGCGCGGGGCGCACGAGGGTCGAATCTATCTCGCCGAGCCGCTTGCGGTAGATAAGCGTTGACGACTGAAAGTTCGACAAAAGATAAAACAGACCGCCGAAGACCGGGAATGTAAGTATCAGCACTACCCACGACAGCTTGAAGGCGCTTTTTGTGCGTCTCAGCACAACGATGAACACACCGATAAGGCTGAGCACCCTAAGCGCGATGTTGACATACACCGATGAGCGCGAACGACTGACAAGAAACCATACTATCAGCGCGACCTGCGCCACGAGAAGCAGCGTGACCGCAGCCCGCCGCCGCAGCAGCGCGTTGAACCATGCGCGCCGCATCTTCGGCTTTTTTTGCGATGCTTCCCCGCGGCTCGCGCCGCCTTCGACGCTCGCGGTGGCAACGGCGCCCGGGCGCTCTTTTTCGGATCCCGTTTCTTTTCTCATAAAGCTCACTCCTCCGGGTTGTTGTTTCCGCCATTCGGGGCGGAATCGTTCTCCCTGCGTTCACGCGCGTTTTTTCTGCCCGAGATGTACCGTCCCGCCGCGGTAAGGGCAAATACGGCAACGGCGATCGCCGCGGAAATTATAAAAAGCGGGGATGACGGATCGGTCGCCGATGTGCCGAATACCGTAACGGCAACAAGCCCCGGCAGAACGCCGAGAATGCTGCCGAGCATAAATGCTCCGAAACCGACGCCCACGGCGCCGAAATAATAGCTGATAAGGTCGGGAGATATAACGCTGAAAAGCCGCACCGAAAAAACCGCAAACACCGGCGAGCGCGACTGTGCGTCAAGCATTGCCGCAATGCGCGGGTGTTTGGCGCTTATTTTTCCGGCTGCCGCATGTCCCGATGCGCTGCCGAAGCGGTACTGGATGACAAATCCCATCGCCACTCCCAACGCATTCACGATGCACCCGACGACGGGTCCCAACATATACCCTCCGACGGCGTAAAGCACCGTGACCGGGAAGAACACCGAAAGACTTTTGATGACATAAAGCACCAAAAGCACCACCGCAGCCGGCAATGCGCTTTTCGGCGCGTGTTCAACGATATTTGCGACCGTTATTTCCCTGCCCGTAGCTTTGAGATATATGAAATAGCCGGCTATCCCCGCAGCGGCAAGCACGGGAAACACCGCGCGCAGTATGATCCTTGCGGCACCCCTGCCGTCGTCATTTTTTTCCTTCAAGTGATTATTACCTTTCCGGGTAAAGATTATTCTCTTTATATTTTATCATAAAAAATATCTTTCGGCAATATCCTGCCGTGCCGCGGCAAACAAATTAACATTTGAGCTACTTTCAATACATTTTTCGCCGTGCTGCGCTTTGCTGTATGCGGGACTTGACATTGCGCATATAATATGATATAATAATCAACAATCATGTGAAAGGATATAATTGTCTGTAATGAGTAACGGCAGCAGCGACGGCACATCAAAGGACCGAAGTTGCGTCTTTTTCAAATAAAACGATATATGCCGGACCTGCACCGTGTCCACGGGGCGGGTCCGGTTATGCTGCTTTCAGCTGCTTTCACATAATAAAATAATTTATTTTCCGGAGGAAAAAACAACAATGGACATTCCCTTATGGCTGACTATCTGCCTGCAGGTGCTGCTTCAGATCGTCTTCATCATGCTCAATGCGGTCTTTGCCTGCGCCGAGATCGCCGTGATCGAAACAAAAGGCGCAAAGCTCGACAGTCTTGCCGAGAACGGCAACAAAAAGGCAAAAAGGCTTAAAAGGCTGACCGACCAGCCCGCAAAATTCCTTGCCGCGATACAGGTGGCAATAACGCTTTCGGGGTTTCTCGGCAGTGCCTTTGCTTCCGACAACTTCAGCGTTTACATCGTAAACGGTCTGCACGGCAAAACGCCGCTGTCTGATAACGCGATCAAAACAATATCGGTCATTATAATCACCGTTATACTTTCATACATAACGCTCATATTCGGCGAGCTCGTTCCCAAGCGGCTTGCAATGAAGAAAGCGGAATCGATAGCTCTCGGGCTTTCGGGCACGGTCAACCTGATCGCCGTATGCTTCAAGCCGCTCGTGTGGCTGCTGACCGTTTCCACCAACGCCGTTCTCAGAGCGCTCGGTATCGACCCCGACGCCGAGGATTCGGAGGTATCTGAGGAGGACATCCGCCTCATGGCCGACGCGGGCAGCGAGAGCGGCTCGATCGGCGAATCCGAAAACGAAATGATACAGAATATCTTTGAGTTTGACGACATAACCGTCGGCGAGATAGCAACGCACCGCACCGAAATGACTGTCCTCTGGGCTGAGGACAGCGACTCCGTATGGGAGGAGACCGTAAAGAACGACATTCACTCCTACTACCCGATATGCGGCGACACCATTGACACGGTAACGGGTATTCTCGACGCCAAAAAATATCTTCGCCTTTCCGACCGCAGCCGCGCATCCGTCATGGCGCATGCCGTCGGCAAGCCGCGCTACGTGACAGAGGTCATGAAGGCAGACGCACTTTTCCGCGAAATGAAGCGCGGGCGTTTTACCGTCGCCATTGTCGTGGATGAGTACGGCGGCACATCCGGCATCGTGACGCTCAACGACCTGATCGAACAGATCGTCGGCGACCTTGACGAGAGCGAGAATGCGGGCGACATCAGAAAGCAAGGCGCGGGATATATCATTTCCGGGCTTGCGGAGCGTGAGAGCTTTGACGAGCTGTTCGGCATAGATACCGGCAATGACTCGGCAACTGTCGGCGGATGGGTCATGGAGCAGCTTGAAAAGATCCCCGAAGCCGGCGACGAGCTTGAGCGCGACGGCGTGAAGATAAGAGTCACAAAAGCCGATGCACGCAGAGTGATAGAAATATACGCCGAAAAGCTGCCGAAGGACACGACGGCCGAGGAAGAAGAATGATTTTTTAATATACAAAACGCCCTTCCGCCGCGCAAATG
>CAJLZE010000098.1 GCA_905210995.1 uncultured Anaerotruncus sp. | reverse complement strand
CGCGTTTGCGCGGCTGCTCCGCGGATTTTATTATTGGCCGTCAACCGCCGTTGGCGGGGTATACGGTAAATGTAATATCATCAGACGAAAGGTCAACAAGAGCCTTCGCAAATATGTGAGCATGATCTCCACAGCCGAGGTTTACTGTCGTCCGTCCGGTCTTGTACGCAATGTACTCGGCAGTTGCAAATATATTTCCGTCGTCCGTACGCCAATATACAGAGCAGTTGTCCTCCGTGAGCTCGCCGCCGTCCAGATTTTTCTCATCGACAAACTTTCCGATGCTGCTCACAAGTGCCGAGCGTATCTCACTCATCTGCACTTCGGTCAACCCACGGTCATAATATCGGCTGAACCCATCTTCACTGACCGTCCACTTTCCTTCCGGGACATTCGGTCCGCTCGAAAATGAAAACACGCAGCGCGTCCACAATCCGCCGAAGCAAAAGACAAACTTCACGTTCGTATATTCATCAAGACTTACATCTTCTCTGAGCATTTCCCTCGGGATCGCCGCAAGCCTCGGATAAAGGCTTATCAACTCACCGTAATAGTGATCAAGGACTGCCTTTTCCTCTTTTGTATGTTCGTTTTGCCGCGGCTTGACATACGCATCGGCGCCGCGCGAAACCGACTGCGGCACCGCTACGGGGGTGTTTCCGGATATTGCGGCACATGAGACAAGACAAAACATCAGAATAAGAGCCTGTAAAAACGCGAAAAACCTTTTCATGGTCAGATCCTCCGTATTATTTTACCGTTTCATACGTCGCAAAAGCGCAGCTGCTCAGTCTCCGAAATTGCTCTCACCGAAGACCGATGCTATGAATTTTGCAATATTTACGTTATTGCACACACCGTTCGTCAGTGTCTCGGTACCGCTGCCCATAGTAAACAGCGGAACATCGGCATTTGAGTGCGATGTTCTCGTGAATCTGAAGCTGCCGTCATTCAGTTTAATAACACCGCCGGTCTCGTGGTCTGCTGTGATCATAAGAACCGTATCCGGGTGCATGAGCACGAACTCGATAACATATGCTATGGCATCATTGTACCTGTTCACCGCCGAGATCATTTCAGGGTACTTGTTGTTGTGAGAGTTCTTGTCTATATAGGCTTCCTCCAGCATCATAAAGAAGGAGGAACCGTCCGCCGATATAGTAGCAAGCGCCTCTTTTGTCTTTGATGTAAGTGCGTTCCCGACGCTCCCCTGGCACCAATCTATCTTTCCCTCGTTCACAAGCGCGTCTATCTGAGACTGAATGAGCGCGGTGCTGTTGCGGCTGCCGCAGTGAGCGGTAAAGCCCGCCGGGGTGGCTCCGGTTATAACATCGGTGGTGATAACGGCTGTTTTGGCGCCTTTTTCGTATGCAAGTTCACGGACATTTTTTCTTGCTCTTTTCAGATGATCCATTCCGACATAACCGTTTATGGTCTTATAGCCGGAGGAAAGCGCTGTCGCCGAAGCGGCACTGTCGGTATATTCGGCTTTACCGAGAGGTATGACCGAATACGAATAGGTCTTGCAAGTCCCGACATTGGGGAGCGTATCCGCCCAGAACACCTTCATACCCTCTTTTTTGGCTGCTTCGATATGGTTGCGTCCCATGCCGTCACCTATCATGAGTATTGCGTTGCGCGGGGTGCTGAACTCAAACACCGCCGGTGTTTCGGACGCCGCAACAGTTACATCGGCAGGCTTGCCGTTCTCACCGGCAAGTATGTGCTGCCAAAGTAGCGCCGAGGCGCCGCCGCCGACCATATAACCGTCGCCGAGCATAACTATCTTTCCGCCGTTTCCGGAAAGCAGATACTCGCCCTTGCCGCATGTTACGCCCGCAAGCTCCGCGCTCGCGGAACGGTTCGTGGCTCCCACGAGCAGCTCGCGGTCTGTTTCGGCTGCCTTGTCGCTGTCAACATCGAGGCGAACGCCGACAAGGTCAAGTACCGCAGCCGCAAAATTTTCGGCGGCATATTTTGCAAGCAGATCGTCGGCGGCATAGATGACCTTATAATCACCGAGAGATACACCGTTAAGCGTGACGGCGCCGACGGCATAGTCGTGCTTTACAAGGTCAACGCGGTTGGTATAAACGATAACGCTCTTTTCGTCGCTGTGAACGAACGTGTCAAGGAAATACTGCACCGCGCGCTTCGTTGACTCGACATTGCCGCCGATGATAATGACGCGGTCGTTTTCGTATGTAACGATAAAATCCTTTTCACGCAGCTCGCGGAGATATTTTTTTGACTCCTCGCGGTTCGTCGAACCGACAAGTATCTCTTTCGCCTTGGGCTCGATCCCGTGACCGTCATAGACAAAGTCCTCGGTCATATCGAGCTTTATGCCGGTGCGTTCTTCAATGCCCTTGCGCAGAGCCTTTATGCACTCCTTGTACCCGTCCGATGAATCGGTCTCCCTGATTATCGTATATTCGGAAATATCAAGCGTTACAGCCTCGGACGGCGGCTGCGTGCTTTCTGGAACATCAGTCGTGTCGCCGTCCCCCTTCTTGCACGCCGCAAGCATGGGAAGGAGCATAAGCGCCGCGATAAACAGCGCAAGTATTTTGGTTGACAGTGTTTTGGTCTTTCTCATGGTCGTCTGGTCCTTTCGGTTGAAGATCAGTCAGTAAAATATTCTTCGGATATACATTTGAGAAGACGTTCCGCAGTGCGCGGAGTGGCGGCCACGACAGAGCGCTTTGATTCGTCGATGACCACCCTCTCACCGTGCCAGTCGGTAAAAACGCCGCCTGCCTCGGTGAGTATGAGAGATGCCGCGGCAAAATCCCACGGTCCGAGCCTTTTTTCGATATAGCCGTCGAGCTTTCCCTCGGCGGTGCGGACGATATCGCTTGCAGCCGTTCCCGCGCGGCGAAGATCGTTCGTTTCAAGAAAGATCCTGTGCCACATACGGAAAAGGCGCTCGCTGTCCGATTTGTCATACGGCATAGTGCCTACACCGACGACTGCCTCAGAATAATCTACGTCGCTGACGTGAAGCCGCGCGTCACCGCAGAATGCACCTTCACCCCGCGCCGAGACAAATGCACGGTCGGTAAACGGATCGTACACGACGCCTATACGGCTTTCACCCTCGTACACAAGAGCCACGGAGACCACCGACGCGTCAAGCCGACGCACGAAATTCGTTGTACCGTCGATCGGGTCTATCACCCATGTCGGCACCGCGGGATCTATATGTCTGTGCTCTCCCTCCTCGCCGAAGAGGGCAAAATCGGGGTATTTATCAGCCAGCTCGGTAAACAGCAGCTTCTGCACCGCCTTGTCGGCCACGGTCACAAAATCATGTGCGCCTTTTTCGGCAACATCGGATGCACCGCGTCTGCCTACTATTATCTCCCTTGCCCCGCAGCGCCGCCTCGGCGGCGCTGCGGGCAAGTGCAAGGTCAAAATCATTTAATGACATTATTTTTTAAGTGAGTCGAGCAGCTCTGCAAACTCGGTTATAGACTCGTCGAATATCTTCATTGCATAGGCAACGGTATCGGGCTTGGTGAGATCGATGCCGGCGACCTTCAGTTCCTCGATAGGATAATCGGAACCGCCGAGAGTGAGGAATTTCAGATACCCGGAGGGGTCTTCGCCGGCGGCTATCCTGCCTGCAATAGAGACCGCGCTGCAGAAACCCGTGGCATACTGGTAAACGTAGAATGCACGGTAGAAGTGCGGGATGTAGGACCACTCATAACGCATGACATCATTTATCTCCGCGCCCTCATAGTAGGTCGAAATGAGGTCGTAATAGGTGTCGGAAAGTGCTTTTGCTGTCAGAGGCGTGCCGCCCTCGTACATTTCGTGTGCGCGGCGTTCGAACTCCGCAAACAGCGTCTGACGGAACACTGTTGTGCGGAAGCCCTCAAGGAAATGATTGAGGATATACGCGCGGCGTCCGGGATCGCTCTCGTGTGCCAGAAGGAACTTTGTCAGCATGACCTCGTTGACGGTGGACGCGACCTCGGCGACCATGATGCGGTAGCCGTGATTTACATAGTCCTGCGTTTCGCTCGAGAAGAAGGAATGCATGGCGTGTCCCAGCTCGTGGGCAAGCGTAAATGCGTCGTCAAGTGTGTCGGTATAGTTGAGCATCACGTAAGGATGAACACCGTAAACACCCGCGGAGAAAGCGCCGGAGCTCTTGCCCTTATTTTCGTAAACGTCGATCCAGTGTTCGCTGTATGCACGGTCGAGCAGCTCGCCGTATCTCTTGCCGAAGGGCTTGAGAGCTTCCTTCACAAGTGTCTTTGCATCCGCATAGGGCATGGGAATGTCAGCCTCTTTGACAATCGGAACATAAAGATCGAACATATCGATCTTATCGGTCCCCATTGCCTTGCGGCGGATGTCAAGATAACGTCTCA
>CAJLZE010000097.1 GCA_905210995.1 uncultured Anaerotruncus sp. | reverse complement strand
GGGCGGGCAGCCCCGACATATCGGCGGTCGCCTATGCGATACTCGAGCAGGACGGCAGCATATCGGTCATCCCCACAGCGCCCGAACGCCCCGCGACGGCAAACGACGTAGGCAGATCCCCCGCCGAAACTGGGATATATCATATCCTCGTCGAAAACGGGAAGCCGAACCGACACGGGCTTGACGCCACAAACAAAAACGAAAACTGGCTGCGGCAGTTTCTCATCACGCAGAACACACGGCTCGAGGACGTATTCCTGCTGCTTGCGGACGACGGCGGCGGCATAAGATTTTTCAAATCGCAGAAAAGCACGAAGGAGCGGAACGAAAAATGAAGGAAATAATCATTGCCTCGCTGCTTCTGGCGGCGCTGCTTGCCGGCATCGCCGTAAACAGCCGCATTATCAACGATTTTTACGACACTGCCGTCCGCATGACGAAAGAACTGCCCCCGGCAGGTGCCGAGGGCAGCTATGAAGCGGTATGCGCGTTTGACGTATACTGGCACGAAAAGAAGACCGCGGTGTCTTTCAGCGTCTCATACGACGACGTTGAAAGGATAACCGAAAAGGTGCGGCTGCTGAAGGTCGCGGCGCTCGCCTCCGATGCCTCCGAATTCGAGCTTCAGCGCGAGCAGCTCATAACGGCTATCGAGCACGCCGCCCGCCTCGAACGCGTTTCGTTTGAGAGTATATTCTGAGCCGCCGCGTCAGTCAAGCACCGAATATTTTATCAGCACCGGGTGGTGGTCGGACGGGTAGTCGCCGTTTATCTTCTCGTTGCAGACCGAATACTCGGCCACGCTCATCTTTGCCGGATTAACGAACAGGTAATCGAGCGTTTTGTCGCTCTTTCCGTAGTTCGTGAACGTGGACGCGCGCTTTGCCTGCATCGCAACATCCGCCGAGTCCTTCATGAACGACTTTGTCACCGTGCTGTAAACGTTTGAGGACGGAGTGGTATTGAAGTCTCCGCTCAGCACTATCGGATAGTCGCGGTATTTTTCGATAAACTCAAGCAGCACCTTTATCTGCTTCACGCGCGCCGGCTCGCTCTTGTGGTCAAGGTGCGTGTTGACGATCATGATTTTTTTACCGTCACTTTTGCGCTCGAGCAGCGCGTATGTGTAAATACGGTTATATGTCGATTCCGGAAATTTTGAAGCGACGTCGGGTGTATCGGACATCCAGTGCGTGCCGCTCTCCTTCAGCTCAAATTTCGACTTGTTGTAGAATATCGGATTGTACTCGCCGCTGCTGCCGCCGTTGCGCCCTTCTCCGACCCACGCGTACACGCCCTTCAGCTTTGCGATAAGGCTGTTCATCCAATCGGAGCTCGTTTCCTGAAAGCCTATCGTGTCGGGCATATATTTCAGCACCATCTCCGTAACGCGCTCGGTGCGCTCGGCACTCTTTGAACTGACAAGATTATTGAAGCTCATTGCGGTCAGCATGGTATCGGCGACATCGTACGTTTTTTCCGCATCAAGCGTGAGCGTCACGCTCCTGCCGTCGCGCGCGGCGGCATCCGAAAGCTCTTTGCCGAGGCTGTCAACGGCGGCGAGCAGAGACGCGGAATCCTTTCCACCGACGAGAACGGTCTTCCCGTCATACCCGATGAAAGCCGATGATGTTGCTCCCGATCCAGCCTTTTTTAATCCGTCGGCGAGCGCATCGCTCGTAAATGCCGTAATTCCGACCGATATCACGTTTTCAAGATCGGCGGGCGCCATATCGTCTCTTATAACATCAACGGTAAATCCGCAGTGCGACGCAATGATATCGCGTGTGCGCTCGGCGGCGACAGCCTCGCCCATCGTATCCTTTTTCGGATAGACCACGGTCCATTTTCCTATATCCGTTCCGCACAGATCCACCGAATCGACCGAATATTCGGCGCCGAAGGTATAATTGTCGCCCGACGACATGAAAGTACCGGCGGCGCCGTTCTTTTCAAAGCGTGAAAGAACGTTTTCCTCAAACGCCTCTATCGCCTTTACGGTATTTGCCTCCGTCCGTCCCGCAATGGCCAGCTTTTTGCCGATCAGCGCATATCCGTAGTCATCCGAGCGCAGTCCCGAAAGAAACTTCTTAGATTCGGGACGGTTCGTGCCACCGATAAGTATCTCGCACTCCTTCATCTCAAGCTCGGGAACGCCCTCGCGGTAAAAATCGTCGCTCTTTTCGGTAGCAACTCCCGCAATTTTATTAAAGCTCTCGTGAAGCGCGACAAAAGCCTTGCCGAGCTCGCTGCCGCAATCCTCGGCACGGATGAATTTGTATCCCGCAAGCTCGGATGCGGTGATAACGTCCTCGGGCTCCCGCTCCGTCCCGTCGGGACCGTCGGTCTCAGTGCCGGAGCCGTGCCCCGTGCAAGCTGCAAGCAGCAGAGCAAGCAGTGCGACCGCCGCAATAAAGGCGCACGCTCTGCGTTCTGTTCCGAACAACCTCATAAAAATACCCCCATAAACAAGTCAGCCGACAGATCCGGCTCTTTTACTTAATTATAAGGTACGGACGGGTAAAAGTCAATAAAAAATTCGCGTTCCGTGCCCGTTTATTGTTGATATAAACGACCTGAAATAAAAACCACGGGCGTCGAGCCGCTGCGCTCATTTCCAAAGCTCGTCGATCATGCGGCGCACGATCTTTCCCGAACTATTGCGCACGCCGTCAGTGCGCCCGATCATCGAAGCGCCGGTGACGTATTTTTTCACGTCGGGCTTTCGGCGTTCGGCGACCGCACGCCGCGCGGCGTCGGGATACGCGCGGTAAATATCATACACAGCACCGAGCGCACCGACGAAGTAAAGATATTTCACATCATCTCCGTCGCAGATGAGCTTGGTCTTGTCCTCCACCTTGTCAAGGTTCGGGATATCCGCCGCGTAGTCCGGATCGCACACGATATCAAGCAGCGCCGGCAGCGCCTCGGTCATCCCGCATTTCCCTGCCGCGGACATAGCGCTTACGGCATAAGGCAGGCAGAAGGTGTGCGACGAACACGGCATCTCGCCGCTCTTGTCGCGTATCATGCCGATAAGAACGTCGCGTGCGGCAGCATTTTCGCCTCTCACGGCAAGCGCAAGCGCATCACCTCGGCGCGAGGCGGGATCGTCCAGCATTCGCACGAGCGCGTCGCTGCCGAGCTTTCGGTTGACCGAACAGGCATACACCGCAGCGCCCGGCGCATCCAATGCCAGCATCGCGGCGATCTCATCCGCCGTAAGTTCAAGAATATCTTTTTTGTACCGCGTTGCAGGGTCGGCGGTGTAAAAATACATGGCGTAGTGCTGCGCGGGGTCAAGGACATTGCGCCCAATCAGCTCGTCTCTCAGCTCGGCGTCGGAAACGTTATGCGGATCTGTGCCGTCGCGGTGCGCAAGGTACGCGATAACGCCCGCCGCCTCACCGCATTTCTGCATCGCGCGCATCATGCGGCAGGCAAGCGCTATATCGTGATCTGTCGAAATATTTCTTCCCGCGGCAATAAGGCCATGCACGCCTGCGGGGATAAGGCAGCCCTTCGTCACCGGTATGGATATGCGGCAATCCCAGAGCGAGCAAAGCTCGACCACGTCGCGGTACCCGCGCGATTCAAACGGAAAGTCCTTTGCGTGACTGTCGAGATTGGCAAGCTCAAAAAATATCGCCTTATCCGTCGGGCAGGAGGCGGCGCGCTCAAGAGTCATCGTGTCGATTCCCTTTATGCGCAGCCCTTCCCTCACGCCGAGATACGGGACCGTGCCAAGCCTGCGGTAACGCGCGTCGGCGTATCTTTTGCCGAGGTGCGGTCCCGCCGCTTCGGACGCAAGCGTCTTTATGCCGAGATCTGCGGGATCATACTGATCCACCGTCCCGTCGTCACAGTTTTCGGACGCGGCGCAGCCGTTTTCGCGGTTGAGGAAGCAGGAAACATTCGAAAAAAGCTGGAACTCACCGTCGCTTTCCCTTCCGCCGAGCATTGTGCAGCCGGCAAGCAGACCGACGGCGGAGTCTGCCGTCGAATCGATCGTAAGCGGCGCACGAGCGGCAAAAAACCCGGCTCCCGTGCGAAAGATTACGCCGTCGATACGCTCCGTGTCGTCTGTGTCATGCAGCACGCCGCACACGGAGGCGCCGTATACGACATCGGCGCCGCACGAATCGAGCATGGCGTCAAGTGCCATTCCCTTGGTGAGCAGACCGCACCCGCGCTCACGGGCAAAGCCGTTCTCGCCCAGCTTTGCGGCAAGCCCGTCAGCCTCGCAGTAAATGCCGCCGCCGTAGCCGAGATAGTATGTATATATTCCGCCGGAGGTGCCGACGCCGCCCGGCTGACTTCCCCTTTCTATCGCAAAAACGCGCAGCCCGAGCCTTGCGGCGGTTATTGCCGCTATGCTGCCCGCCGCGCCGAGCCCCGCAACGATGAGGTCATATTCACCCGCGCTTTTGCACTCGGAAGCTCTTATACGCGGCGCT
>CAJLZE010000096.1 GCA_905210995.1 uncultured Anaerotruncus sp. | reverse complement strand
TGGGACAGACGTTGATATGAGACACCGGCGCGCGGTCATAGACCTCGCCCTCAAGACCGCCCGGCATACGGACGATAAAGGGGATGCGGGCAACATCGTCATACGCCGCGGGTCCCTTGGCAAAGAGGCAATGGCTGCCGAGAAGATCGCCGTGGTCGGACGTGTACATTATCGCCGCATCGGCGGGCGCGGCATCAACGACCTTTCCTATAAGGCTGTCGGCATATGAGTTGCAGCCGAAATAGTATTTGTTCTTTATTTTGAACTTTTCGCGGTCGGGGTGCGGCTTCTGCGCCGCCCATATCTTCTGATGTATCGGCTTGCCCTCAAGCGTGTCGTAAACGGCGGGAGACTTGGGGAATTCATAGTCCTTATACATCGAGGCATACGGCTGCGGGCAGAGGAAGGGGCCGTGCGGCTCGTCAAATGACACGACAAGGAAATAATCCTCATCCTTGTGCTTTTCGATAAAGTCGAGCGCGCGCTTCATAACGCGCCAGCCGTATGTGAACTCGGGCGCTATGTCCTCATAGTCCATCGACTGGGGCAGGCGCGATTTTATGCGGGTGCGATCATCGGGCAGCTCCTCGAGGTAGCGGCGCATATCGTACCAGTACTCGGGGTCCCATCCGTCGGGGCATCTGCCGTTTCCGAAATAATCGCCGCCGTCAAGGTGCCATTTTCCGATATATGCCGTGTGTATGCCGTTGTCATGCAGGCGCTGACCGATGGTGTGAACATTGTCGCCTAGAGGCATGCAGTTTGCCCACGAGCCGCACGACGAGGGGTAAAGTCCGGTAAAAAGCCCGGCGCGCGCCGGACCGCAGACCGGCTGCGTCGTATATGCACGCTCGTATCTCACGCCCGAGGCGGCAAGGGCATCGAGACAGGGTGTCGAAAGCCCCGTGTTTTTATAGCAGTTTACCATGTCCCATCTCTGAGTGTCTGTCATAATGAATATAAATTGTTTTTTCATCATACTGCGCGATCCCTTTCTCTTTTTCAACATCTATTATAGCATAGCGGCGCGGCGGAATCAATCCCCTCGGGATTTATTTCTCTCGCGGCAGCAAAGCCTTCCGCGACAGCAGAACGCCGACGAGCATCAGAAGCGGAAAAGCGAGTGCGGCAAGAATGCCCGCACGCAGGTTTCCGCCGCAGGCGCTTGAAACGAGCCCCGCAAGTGTGGGACCGCTCGTGCATCCCACATCTCCCGCCAGAGCGAGCAGCGAGAACATAACCGTTCCGCCGCCGGGCAGCGCCGCGGACGCCATGCTGTACGTCCCGGGCCAGAGCATCCCGACCGCAAAGCCGCATACGGAGCAGCCGAGCAGCCCCACAACCGGCGATGGGATAAAAACGATGCAGAGATATGACGCCATGCAGAGCATGCAACTGAATTTGAGGAACCTCTCCATGTCGAACTTACCGCTGCTGCGGCTGAAGATGATGCGCGATAGCCCCATCATGAACGCGAACGCCATGGGACCCGCCAGGTCTCCGACAGCCTTGCTGACGCCGAGTCCCTTTTCGGCAAATGTCGACGCCCACTGCCCCACAGCCTGCTCCGAGGCTCCGGCGCAGACCATCATGAGCATGAAGATCCAGAATATCCTGCTGCGGAAGAGCCCCGAAAAGCCCATTCCGTCGTCTCCGCTGCCGGGGAGGGTGTATATCGGAGCCACGGCAAAGATAACGAGGTTAAATACCGGCACCGCAGCCCACGCAAGCGCAAGCAGCTTCCAGCTATCGGTTCCGAACAGCGCAAAGAACACGGTGGAGACAAGCACCACACCGACATGCCCCCAGCAGTAAAAGGAGTGCAGCAGGCTCATCGCCTTCTCCTTGTTGTCTGTCGGGCACGCCTCGATTATCGGGCTTATAATGACCTCGAGCAGCCCGCCGCCGACCGCATAAACGGCGACCGAAATGAGTATGCCCGCATATGCATCGGGCAGCGCGTCGGGCAGAACGGTGAGCAGCACGAGCCCCGCTGCGGCAAAAATATGCGCCAGCACCGCCGACGCGCGATAACCTATCCTGTCTATGAAATACGCCGACGCAAGGTCGATGCAAAGCTGGATCATGAAATTTACCGTTATCAGCAGCGTGATCTTCTCCAGCGTGATGCCGTAGCTGCTCTGAAACTTCACGAACAGCAGCGGCGCAAAATTGTTTACGATAGCCTGAACTATATACCCGATAAAGCAGGCATACATCGTTTTTCTGTGATCCTGTCTCATATATTCTCTCCCTGACGCAAAAACAGTCGTATTATATCATATTCACCGCAAGGCTGCCGTGACATCACCGGTGGATATACATACGGCTCAGTCTCTCCTCACCGTCGCCGCGGACGCCGCAGAGATATTCCCACCCGAAGCGCTCGTAAAAACCGCAAAGATCGGTGAGAAGATACAGCGTGCCGATGCCCGCCGACCGCATATCGTCCACGACATAACGCAAAAGCGCCCCCGCAACGCCGCGGCGGCGGCAGTCGGGCTCGGTATACACGGCGCAGACGTTCGGCGCAAGGTCGCGCCTGTCGTGAAAATCGTTTTCAATAACACCCATGCCGCCTATAATGCGGTCGCCGGCGACCGCAAGATACCACTGCGGCACCGCTCCGCGGCGCAAAAGGCAGTCATCCATGCTCTCAAGGTATGCCGCCAGCGGAATGTTCCATTTTTCGTGAAACCACATGGCTGCATCATGCTCCATCTCCGGCACATCCGAAAGCCTTACAATACTGTATTCCATGCCGCGTCACACTCCGTTTTTCCGTTTTTCCCGCCTATTATATCACAAACACCGCCCCTTTTCAATCGGATCCGCGCAATTCCGCGCGCCGCCACCGACGTTGTCATTATGGAGCATATTTTTTGCAAAGTTTTGTTTACACATATCATTGACAGCGGGCGGCACCTGTGATATAAGGAACAGGGATATGAAGCACTGGATTATCAGGCACTCGCGGGGACAGACACTCCGCTTTACAACGGCACCGACGCCGAGTTTGAGCGGCAGCTTATAGAGGTCAGGAACGCCTGCGCGGATGCCGGCATCGAAATCAGCCAGACACACGGTCCGTGGCGCTGGCCGCCGCAGGACGTGACCGAGGAGCAGCGTGCCGAGAGGTTTGAAAAGATGTCGAAGGCTGTCCGGGCAACGGCGATCCTCAACTGCCCTTATATGGTCATCCACCCGATAATGCCGTTCGGATGGAAGCAGGACCCCGACCCGGAGCTTTTATGGAACATGAACTATGAATTTATGGGGCGGCTTGCCGACGTCGGCAAAGAATACGGCGTGACCGTGTGCTTTGAAAATATGCCGATGCCCGCGCTATCCATCGCCACGCCCGAGGCTGTTATGCGGTTTGTCAAAACGCTGGATCACCCCAACTTCAAGGTCTGCTTTGACACGGGGCACTGCGCCGTGTTCGGCACATCGGCAGGCGACGCGGTCCGCATGCTCGGCAAGGATCTTATGCGTGTGCTGCACGTTCACGACAACGACGGGCACCGCAACTGCCATTGGCGGCCGTATACCGGCGTCATCGACTGGGACGATTTTTCGAACGCACTCACCGAGATCGGTTTTGATGGCTCCATGTCGCTTGAAACATATGTTCCGCACAGCGTTCCGAACGGTCCCGAACGCGAAGCGGAGGAGGACAAGCTGTTCCGCGACGCCTGCCGCATAGCAAAGCGCTGAGAGCGCCGCTCTCCCGTAAAGCTCATTTTTCCGGTCATTTCGGAGCATCACACGCCGTTCTTCGATCATATCCGCACAATTTCGCTCACAAGAGACTTGACACAGAGTAAGCATTATGATACAATTGAAGAACAAGGCAGCAAGCTGCATACAGCTGAATAAATGCCGAAATAAAACAGCACCGGAGGTCTTTATGTCAGGACAGGCAGAAAATCAGGCAAACGTAAAATTTTCATACAAAAAATACTACTCGTTCCGCAACGTGGTCAACCGCAAATTCACCGGCAGATTTTATTCGGATATGCAGATCGACTACGTGGCACGCGCGCTTTGCTTCGGCGACACACAGCCCGCGGTGGTCGTTTCGGCAAAACCGCTCATCATAGCCGCATATTCGGACGAAATGGACGCCGTCGTTATGCTTCATTTTCCCGTTGAGCTTACCGAAAAATACAGCCTTGCCCCCGGCACGCGCCTCACGACATCAAACGTATACTTCAACGGCAGCAAGTGTGCTCCCGATATCTTACCCGGCGGCAATTTCAGCCGGAAATTTGCCGACTTCATGCCGATAGTCCAGCTCTTTATAGGCAAGAACGACGATGCGATCAGAGCCAAGACCGCACTCTTCGGAGAGAATGTATGGGCAAGAGTCGCCGAATGCGCTGCCGAATATCGCAGATTGCGTCCCGACGTCTGCCGCGACGGTTTTTACTATTTCAAAAAATAAACTCCCGCGCAAATAAAATAAAAAAGATGCTTCCGATACCGCAGGCACTGCCTGCGGT
>CAJLZE010000095.1 GCA_905210995.1 uncultured Anaerotruncus sp. | reverse complement strand
CTGCCGACACAAAGATACCCGTGCTCTTCTGCGCCGTCTCGGATCCCGTGACCGCGGGACTCGTCAAGGCGTGGGACGTACCCGGCGAAAACTGCACCGGGACCTCGGACGTGCTTGACTTTTCGCTTCACGTCGGCATGATAAAGGCGTTTCAGCCCAATGTAAAGACCGTGGGCGTTATCTACACGACCTCGGAAGAGAATTCGCTCACTCAGCTCAAAAATCTGCGCGCGGTATGCGACGGAATGAACATTTCGGTCGAGGCTGCGTCGGTGCAGGGTGCCGCCGACATTCCCGCCGCGGCTGCCGCCGTTGCCGCAAAGAGCGACTGCATACTCAACTTTACCGACAACAACGTCGTTCAGAGTCTCTCCGCCGTGCTTGCAGCCGCCGAAACGGCAAAGATACCGGTCTACGGCTCGGAGGAAGAACAGGTCAAAAACGGCTGCGCCGCGTCGATGTCCATCGACTATGTGGCGCTCGGAAAGATGACGGGCGAGATGGCTGTCGAAATAATAAAGGGTGCCGACGCCGCCAAGCTCTCGGTGCGCAAGCTGAGCGAGGCGCTGCCGGTCATAAACGAAAAGGCACTTGCCGACCTCGGCATTGAGATCCCCGCGGCATATGCGAACGCCGTGCGCGTCAAATAATACATCAACGAGGAAAAAATGATCTCCCTTCTGACTTCATGCGAGCTTTTTCTGCGGCTCGGTCTTGTTTACTCCATTCTTGCAATGGGATATTACGTAAGCTACACGATACTTGATTTTCCCGATCTCACGGTCGAGGGCACATTTCTCGGCGGCGCGGTCATGTACGGGATATTCGTCTCGCACGGTATATCCGGATGGCTCGGGATCATTGCGGCGTTTGCCGTCGGCGGGCTTTTCGGGGCGCTCACCGGCGTGCTGAACGTAAAGCTGAAGGTCCGCCCCCTGCTTTGCGGCATTCTGGTATCGACTGCCCTCATCTCGGTCAATCTCGTGGCGACGTCTGCGGGTGCTGCCGCCGCAGAGGGACGGCTCGACCTCAGCGGTGAGCTTTTCTCAACGATAAACTTTGCGCGCAGCGATGCGGCGATCAAAAATCAGTTCCCGTTTTCGCTGATCCCCGCACGAGCGGGCGCGTTCCAGCCTCGCCTTGACCTGCTGTTTCTCTTTTTCGCGCTGCTCGTCAAGATACTTCTCGACCTCTTTCTCTCGACCCGGCGCGGGCTTCTTCTGCGCGCCGCCGGCAACAACCCCGCGTTTGTGCGCACGCTTGCGCGCGATCCGGGTTCAATCCGCATTCTCGGCCTTGCGATAGGCAACGCTCTTGCGGCGGTCGCAGGCGCACTTTACACATCCGTGACGGGCAACGTCAACCAGAGCATGGGCATCGGCATGGTCGTTATCGGGCTTGCCTCGCTTATAATCGGTCTTTCGCTCTTCCGCCACGTGCGTATAATGAGGGATACGACAAAGGTCATCCTCGGCGCGGTCATTTATCAGGCGTGCCTTGTTGCGGCGACTAAGATAGGCATTCCGTCGGCTTACAACAAGCTGATAATGGCACTCCTCTTCACTGTGGCTCTTGTAATGAGCGAGCGCGCAAAGCAGCGCGGAAAGGCGGCAAAGCATGACTGACGGGCAGGAAATGATACGTCTTGACGGCATCGGAAAAATATATAACCCCGGCGACGTGACCGAAATGTGCCTTTTCACCGACTTTTCGCTGTCGGTGGCAAAGGGAGAGTTCGTTTCGGTCGTCGGCTCGAACGGAAGCGGAAAAACTTCGCTTCTTAATATAATATGCGGCTCGGTGCCGGTGGACGCTGGGCGCATCGTAATAGACGGCAGGGACGTTACAAACGTGCCCGAGCATCTGCGCTATGCCCGCATAGGGCGCGTGTGGCAAAACCCCGCCACCGGCACCTGCTCGTACCTCACGATACTTGAGAACATGGCTCTTGCCGACTGCGGCCCCGGCGATGGCAAGCCCGCCTCAAGCGGCAAAAGAGGTGCAAAGTGCCGCCGCTTCGGTCTCACGGCGGGGATATCTCCCGCACGCGTGGAATTTTACCGCGAACGCCTTGCAACGCTCGGGCTGGGGCTTGAAGACAAGCTCGGTCAGCGCGCGGGCGCTCTCTCGGGCGGGCAGCGGCAGGCAATGGCGCTGATAATGTCAACGCTCACGCCGATAGACATTCTGATACTCGACGAGCACACCGCGGCTCTCGACCCGAGGACGGCAGAGCTCATAATGGAGCTCACCGACCGCGTCGTGCGCGAAAAAAAGCTGACCGCCGTAATGGTAACGCACAATCTTCGCTTTGCGGCAGACTACGGTGACAGGCTCCTTATGCTCCATGCGGGGCACGCGGTGCTTGACGTCGCAGGCGAGGAAAAACGGAAGAAGACCGTAAACGACCTGCTCGGTCTTTTTACCGAAATAAGCATCGAGTGCGGGAACTGAACGCACACAAAAGCATTTTGGGCTGCCTCTCTGCGAGGCAGCCCAAAATGCTTTACTGTACCGATGTTTCTTCGATCTCATCGTCACGCGAGCGGAAAAGGAGCGAAATGCACCAAAGTCCGGCAAGTGCGACGACGGTATAAATGATACGGGCGGCGAGAGAGGTCTGTCCGCCACAGATCCACGCCACGATGTCGAATTTGAAAAGCCCTACGCTGCCCCAGTTAAGAGCGCCTATGATCGCAATTATCATTGCGATTCTGTCCATTACCATGTTTTTTACCTCCGATGGATGTAATGAGCCTTGCGGCTTCATAAGCAGTATTGCCAATGCGGTAAAAAATATACATATTCCGCGCGGATTTTGTTTTGTTGCCGCGTCAGTGCGCGGGCGAGCCGAAAATTTTTTTGCCGCAGCCGAAATTTTTTCGGATCTCCTATTGACAAAACCAAACTAATGTGATATCATGTTAGCATACTAAAGTGGTTCGGGCAAAAACGCCGACAGAGTGTCGGGATGGGACGCCGGATCGTGATAAAGAACAGGGAATGGCTGTCCCACTCCCGGGATCAAGAGGAAAAGAAAATGAAAAAAATCAATGCAATGAAGATCTTTGCGGCTGTGCTTGCCGTCGTCCTGCTCGCCGCTGCGCTTGTCGGCTGCTCGGGCAAGTCCGACGACCTTGACTATGTAAAGAAAAAAGGCAAGCTCACCGTCGGCATTACAAACTACCCGCCGATGGACTACAAAGAGGAAGGCTCCTCCGAATGGATCGGCTTTGATGCGGACATGGCAAAGGCGTTTGCCGCGAGCCTCGGTGTCGAAGCGGAATTTATAGTAGTTGACTGGGACTATAAGATAGGCGCTCTCAACGGCAAGACCATTGACTGCGTGTGGAACGGCATGACCCTCACCGATGAGGTCGCCGAGGGCATGGGCGTTTCCGACAAGTACTGCAAAAACGCGCAGGTCGTGATTATTCCCGCCGACAAGGTGGATTCCTATAAGACCGCCGAAAGCCTCAAGTCTCTCAACTTTGCCGTTGAGATCGGCTCTGCCGGCAAGGACCAGCTCGACGCGCTCGGCTGCAAGTACACCGAGGTGGGCGATCAGACCAAAGCCGTTATGGAAGTGGCTGCGGGTCCTGCCGATGCCGCCGTTGTTGACCTTCTGCTTGCGGGCAACCTCGTGGGCGAGGGCACCTCTTACTCCAAGCTCGCCATCGGAATGAAGCTGAACGATGAGGAATTCTTCGTCGTCGGCTTCCGCAAGGATTCCGCCCTCGTCGAAAAGTTCAACGAATTTTGGGCGGCAGCCTCCGCCGACGGTTCTCTTGAATCGACAGCAAAGAAGTACGGCGTGCAGGAAGCGATTATCAAGAAATAAAAACCGACTGCTGAGACCGGAGATCGGGGACTGCGGAATATTTTCCGCAGCCACCGACGCCGGTCATCGGCGCGAAATTAAGGATACGATATGCTGACACAGGTTTTCGCCTCGCTTGCCGAGGGATTTGCAAAAACACTTGAAATATTTGTTCTGACCCTTGCGGGTGCGCTCCCGCTGGGGCTTTTGATCGCTTTCGGCTCAATGAGCCGCCGCCGTGCGCTGCGCGCCGTCGTCAAATTTATCGTCTGGATCGTGCGCGGCACGCCGCTCATGCTCCAGCTTATCGTCATTTATTACGGTCCCGGTCTGTTTCTCGGCAACAACATATGGGGAACGGGCAGCCGCGGGCGTTTTATTGCAGTGCTTGCCGCGTTTATCTTCAACTATGCCTGTTATTTTTCCGAGATCTACCGCGGCGGCATCGAGAGCATACCTGCCGGGCAATACGAAGCTGGTCAGGTGCTGGGGCTGACACGCCGCCAGATATTCTTCAAGATAGTGCTTTTGCAGGTGGTCAAACGGATAATCCCACCGATGAGCAATGAGGTCATAACCCTCGTCAAGGACACATCTCTTGCGCGCGTGATCTCGGTCTATGAGCTTATCTGGGCGGGCGAGGCTTTTATAAAATCAAAGGGAATCCTGTGGCCGCTGCTTATGACGGGTCTTTTCTACCTTGTCTTTTCGGGGCTTCTCACCGTCATGTTCGGCAGGATCGAGAAAAAGCTCTCATATTTCAAAGCGTAAGGAGAACGTGCAATGCCTATACTTGAAGTCAGAGATCTGAAAAAACGGTTCGGTAAGACCGAGGTGCTGAAGGGCGTGTCGTTTGACCTTGCGGCGGGCGAGGTGCTGTCGGTCATAGGTTCGTCGGGAAGCGGAAAGACCACTCTTTTGCGTTGCCTCAATTCGCTTGAATTTGCCGACAGCGGCACGATATCGGTGGGCGGACAGCTCATGTTCGACGGGAACGGCAAAAGCGACGTTGGCGAGGCTGAATTGCGCCGCCGCAGATTGCACTTCGGGCTCGTGTTCCAGTCATTCAACCTCTTTCCGCAGTACACCGCGCTTGAAAACGTAATGCTCGCGCCGGGGCTGACGGGCAGCCGAAAGCCCGACGAAAACCGCCGTCGCGCCGAGGCGCTGCTTGCCGATGTGGGGCTTTCGGGCAAGATGAACAATTACCCATGCGAGCTTTCGGGCGGTCAGCAGCAGCGCGTCGCCATAGCGCGGGCGCTTGCGATGGATCCCGAGATCCTCTGCTTTGACGAGCCGACCTCGGCGCTCGACCCCGAGCTGACGGGCGAGGTGCTGCGGGTGATACAGTCGCTTGCCGAGCGAAAGATGACCATGATCGTCGTAACTCACGAGATGAGCTTTGCGCGCGACGTTTCCGA
>CAJLZE010000094.1 GCA_905210995.1 uncultured Anaerotruncus sp. | reverse complement strand
ATGTGCGGCGCCGGACGGCGTATATGGCATATTATTTTATCGTTTCGAACTTCACAAGGCTCGTGTTCCCCGATTTTCCGTTGACCTGACCGCCGGTGATGACGATAACGTCGCCAGGTTCGACAAGCCCCGACTTTTTGGCGATAGAGACCGCATGATAGAAGAGGACGTCAGCCGACTGGAATTCCTCGCTCATCGCGGGAATGACCGCCCACGAGAGCGCCAGCTTGCGCCATACCTTTTCGTCTGTCGTCATGCCGATTATCGGCTTGGGGCAGCGGAAGCGCGATACCATGCGCGCGGTGCGGCCGCTGCGCGAGCATACGACGATCAGCTTTGCGTCGATGTCGATGGCAAGCGAGCAGGCGGCGTGCGAGATCGCGTCGATCTGATTCTTTATCTTGAATTTAGCGGTGTGGAAAAGCTCGGTGTAGTCGATGGAGCGCTCTGTCTGTTCGGCTATTTTTGCCATTGCCGCGACAGCCTCGACCGGATATTTGCCCATTGCCGTTTCGCCCGAGAGCATGACGGCGCTCGTGCCGTCATAGACGGCGTTGGCAACGTCGGATATCTCCGCACGCGTCGGGCGCGGGTTGTGGATCATGGATTCAAGCATTTCGGTCGCCGTTATGACGCGCTTGCCGCGAAAACGGCAGGTCGTTATCATCATTTTCTGAATGGCGGGGAGCTGCTCGAAGGGTATTTCTACGCCCATGTCGCCGCGCGCGACCATAATGCCGTCGCCCGCGTCGATGATCTCGACGATGTTATCGACGCCGGAGCGGTTTTCTATTTTTGCGATTATGTCTATCTCGTCTCCGCCGTTCTCGTGCAGGAAGCGGCGCACGTCCTCGACGTTCTCTTTGTTCGAAACAAATGAGAGCGCAACAAAGTCCACATCGTTTTCGATGCCGAAAAGCAGGTCGGATTTGTCCTGTTCGCTGAGGAATACCTGATTCAGCACCTTGCCGGGAAAGCTCATGCTCTTGCGGTCGGTAAGCTCGCCGCCGTTTTCGACGACGGTGTCTATCTCGCTGCCGTGTATCCCGGTCACGCGGAACTCAAGCAGACCGTTTGCCAGCAGTATCCGGGAGCCGACCTCCAGCTCTGCCGGAAGGTTTTTGTATGACACCGAAACTCTGTGCTCGTCGCCGAGAATGTCCTCGGAGGTGAATGTGAAGCTGTCGCCCTCGGCAAGCGTCACCTTGCCGTTGCGAAAGCGTCCGATGCGGTATTCGGGGCCTTTTGTGTCAAGCATTATCGCCACGGGAATGCCCAGCTCGGCGCGCGCCTGTTTGACGGCGTCCATCATTTTTTTGTGATCGGCGTGTTCTCCGTGCGAAAAGTTGAATCGGGCAACGTTCATGCCCGCGAGGATCATTTTCTTGATTATATCCACCGACGAGCAGGCGGGTCCTATCGTGCATACAATTTTTGTTTTTTTCATATCGGCACATCCCTTCGCCATTGTTTTATATGTTTATATGCCTTGCCGCAGTGCCGCGACCGGCTTATGCGACAACTTTCTCCCTTATAAATAATACCACAAAACCGATGCCGTGTCAACTGTCGCGCAAAACTTTCCGTCCGGCGTACGATATCCGACGCGCCGGGGCGGGCTCATATGACCGTCGAACGGAATTGTTGAAAAAATGAAACACGTTGCTCGAAAAAATGCGATATGTTACTCATCTGACGTTCAATACGCCGAAAAATGAAAAAATCACATTTATATCTTGCAAAATCTCGCGGAATGTTGTATAATATAGCTCTACAATCCGTATTATGCGTCCAAGGAGTAAAATCATGCTTGAAATTTCCCCGAAATCAAATCTGCTTGAGCAGAAATCGTACAAATATTCGCTTCAGGACGTTCCGGAACCGAATCTTTACCGCGAGGTATACAACTACGAGGAGGTCCCGAAGGTCCCGTTCAACCATCGGCGCGTGCCGCTCGGCATGCCCGCCGATATATGGATAACCGACACGACCTTCCGCGACGGGATGCAGTCGCAGGCGCCGTATTCGCCGACGCAGATCACCGACATTTACAAAATGCTGTCGCGGCTCGGCGGCCCGAAGGGAATAATCCGCACGACCGAGTTCTTTGTTTACAGCGAGAACGACCGCAAGGCGCTCAACGCCTGCCGTGAGCTGGGGCTTGAGTTCCCGGAGATAACAACGTGGATACGCGCGACCGACAGCGATTTTAAGCTCGTGCGCGACCTCGGGATAAAGGAAACGGGTATTCTTGTATCCTGCTCCGACTATCACATATTCAAAAAGCTCGGCATGACGCGCGGCCAGGCGCTTGAGCATTACCTTAAAATAATATCCAAGGCGCTTGAGATGGGCATATGCCCGCGCTGCCACTTTGAGGACATCACCCGTGCCGATTTCTACGGCTTTGTCGTGCCCTTTGTCAACGAGATACAGCGGCTCTCGCAGGAATCGGGCATACCGATCAAGATCCGCGCCTGCGACACGATGGGCTACGGCGAGCCTTACAGCGAGGTCGCGCTCCCGCGCAGCGTTCCCGGTATAATCTACGGTCTGCAGCATTATTCCGACGTTCCGAGCGAGATGCTCGAATGGCACGGGCACAACGACTTTTACAAGGCGGTCGCCAATGCAAGCTGTGCATGGCTCTACGGTGCGTCGGCTGTCAACTGCTCGATGCTCGGCATCGGCGAGCGCACGGGCAACGTGCCGCTTGAGGCGATGGTGTTCGAATACGCCTCGCTGCGCGGTACGCTTGACGGGATGGACCCGACCGTCATAACCGAGATCGCCGATTATTTCACCCGCGAGATAGGGTACGAGATCCCGCCCATGACCCCGTTCGTCGGTGAGAACTTCAATGTCACGCGCGCCGGCATACACGCCGACGGAATGATAAAGGACGAGGAGATATACAATATCTTCGATACCGCAAAGCTCCTCGGCAGACCCGCGGGCGTTACGGTCAGCTCGACCTCCGGGCTTGCGGGCATTGCTTACTGGATAAACGCACACTATCATCTCACGGGAGATGAGGCACTTTCGAAGAAGGATCCGCTCGTTGCGCACATAAAGGAATGGGTGGACGCCCAGTATGCGGCGGGACGGCAGACAGTCATCTCGTCAAAAGAGCTTGAAAGGCTGATAATCAAATACAAGAACAGGGAAGATTGAAATGGGACTTACGATAGCGCAAAAGATAATAAAGTCGCATCTCGTTGAGGGTGACATGACGCCGGGCAGCGAGATAGCGGTCCATATCGACCGCACGCTGACCCAGGATGCCACCGGCACGATGGCGTATATCGAATTTGAATCAATGGGACTTGACCGCGTAAAGACAGAACTGTCTGTCGCATACGTCGATCACAACACGCTCCAGGCCGGCTTTGAGAATGCCGACGATCACGAATACCTCCGCACCGTGGCGGCAAAATACGGCGTTTACTATTCGCGCCCCGGCAACGGCGTTTGCCACCAGGTCAACCTTGAGCGCTTCGGCGTTCCCGGCAAGACTCTTGTGGGCTCCGACAGCCACACGCCCACGGCGGGCGGCATAGGCATGCTCGCCTTCGGCGCGGGCGGGCTTGACGTTGCCGTTGCAATGGGCGGCGGCGCTTATCGCATGACGATGCCGAAAATGGTGCTCGTGCGGCTTTCGGGCAAGCGGCGCCCGTGGGTCGCTGCCAAGGATGTCATCCTTGAGCTTCTGCGCCGCATTTCGGTAAAGGGCGGCGTCGGCAAGATCATCGAGTGGGGCGGAGAGGGCATTTCCGACCTGCGCGTTCCCGAGCGTGCCACGATAACGAATATGGGCGCCGAGCTCGGCGCCACGACCTCGATATTCCCGTCCGACGAAACGACGCGCGAATTTCTTTGCGCCGAGGGCAGAGAGGCGGATTATATCCCGCTCGCATCCGATCCCGACGCGGTGTATGACGAGATAATAGACATAGATCTTTCCGAGCTTGAGCCGCTTGCCGCCTGCCCGCACAGCCCCGACAACGTAAAGCCGGTGCGCGAGCTTGCCGGAATGCCGATACAGCAGGTCTGCGTAGGCTCCTGCACGAACTCGTCTCTTGCCGATATGCTCACCGTTGCGGCGATACTGCGCGGCAGGACCGTTGCGTCGAGCGTTGAAATGTCAGTCTCTCCCGGCTCGAAGCAGGTGCTTGCGATGCTTGCCGACTGCGGTGCGCTGACCGATATCATCGCCTCGGGTGCCCGTCTGCTCGAATGTGCCTGCGGTCCCTGCATAGGCATGGGCTTCTCGCCGTCCTCCGGCGGCATATCGCTGCGCACCTTCAACCGCAATTTTGAGGGAAGAAGCGGCACGCGCGACGCGGGCGTTTACCTTGTCTCGCCAGAGACCGCCGCGGTGTCGGCGATATTCGGCGTTATGACCGACCCGCGCACCTTCGGTGAATATCCGCACACAACGCTGCCCGAGCATTTCCGCATCGACGACAGCGCGGTCGTACCGCCGCTTTCGTCCGATGAGGCAAAGGGGGCGACGGTGCGCCGCGGACCGAATATAAAGGAATACCCCGAAACATACCCGCTCGGCGACACGTTGGCTGCTCCGGTGTCGCTCAAGGTCGGCGACAATATAACCACCGACCATATCATGCCCGCCGGCGCAAAGATACTGCCCTTCCGTTCGAATATCCCGAAGCTCTCGGAATTCTGCTTCAATGTCTGTGATCCCGATTTCCCCTCACGGGCTAAATCGCTCGGTCAGAGCATCGTTATAGGCGGCGTCAACTACGGCCAGGGTTCGTCGCGCGAGCATGCGGCGCTCGTCCCGCTTTATTTGGGCGTGCGCGCCGTCATAGTCAAGAGCTTTGCACGTATACATCTCGACAACCTTGTGAACGCGGGCATCCTCCCGCTCACATTTGAAGATCCAGCCGATTATGACCTCATTTCGGAGGGCGATACGCTTTCGCTCAGCGGTCTTGACGGCGGACTTGAAAGCGGCAGGGTCGTTCTGAAGGACGAGACGAACGGAAAAACGATAGCCCTCACCGCACCGCTCAGCGCTCGTCAGATCGCCGTTCTCCGCGCAGGCGGACTGCTCAGGTACTCGGCAAAATAAAACGGAGGATATGAAGATGGATAACGAAAAATATATTGCGTCCGCCGTTGCGGATTTTGAAAAAATACTGCGCGAGCAGCTTGCGCGCAACGAAAAAATGAAGAGCGCGCCGCCTGCCACCGACTATGCCGTGCTCGATAAAATAGTAATTGGCTGCTGCGG
>CAJLZE010000093.1 GCA_905210995.1 uncultured Anaerotruncus sp. | reverse complement strand
CCACCGCTGCGCGGTCCCCCTCCCTCGGTGAGGGAGGCTTACTTAATGCCTGCGGCTACTATGGTTCTTGCGTCAAATTTAAAATCGCACAAACGCACAAAGTATTGATCTCTTTCAGACGCAGCAAAATGAAGCTCGAAATCTTGCCGAGGCTCCCTCGTGAGGGAGCTGTCGCCGGAGGCGACTGAGGAAGTAAAAAACAGGATAACAAAGATAAAAGGAAGATCCCGCTGCGGCAAAACCTCCCCTACGGCAGTACCCATGAAGTAAAGCTCGGAGTTTTGCCGTGACTCCCTCACGGAGAAGCTGTCGCCGCAGGCGACTGAGGGAGTGTGATTTCGGACCAAGCGCGGGCTCACACAAAAATGCCGGGATCAAGCCCGGCATTTTTTAGGGGCTGTTAAAAACGTTGAGTTTTTAACAGCCCCTGCTTTTTATATCTTTTTATATCCCGAGGTTTTTGACCTTATCGGGTATCTTTTTCCACAGTACGTTCATTACGCAGAAGGACACGACGGCAAATCCGATGCCGAGCACGAGTCCGCCGAACACGTCTGTGGGGTAGTGAATGAAGAAATACAGTCTTGAGAATGCGATAAGCAGCGCCAGCACGAGCGCCGGGATGCCCCATTTTTTGTTGCAAAGGAAGATCCCGAACGCGCCCTCAAACGAGGCGAGTGTGTGCCCGGAGGGGAACGAGGCGTCGTGCGGCGGCTTTATGAGCAGCGTCGCGCGCGTTACGATCGGATCCCACGCCGCGTTGTCATACGGGCGTATGCGGTTTATCAGAGGCTTGAGAATGCCGTTGCCGAAGATCAGCCCGAGCACGAGCGCACCGCCCATCACAAGCCCGGTCTTTCTTGTGCGCTTGAAGCAGAGAAGGACCACTGCAAGCGCTATCCAGAACCAGCCCGCATCGGCAAGGTGGGTGATGATCGCAAAGAACTTGTCGAAAAACGGGGTGTGCATATTTTCGTTGATGTAATTCAGGATCGAATAATCAAATCTGTATATAGCGTCCATGTTGCTTTTCCTTTCATTTCACTCTGCTGCTGTCGCACATCAGTCGTTTCTGATATCGTAAATGAGCCACTTGCCTTCCACAAGGCGCAGGAGGACCGTAACATTAACTTTATTCTTCCAGTCGGGAGTCTTATCTCCGTATTTGTCGTAGCAGTCATACAGCACATGAGTGAACTTGACATGAGCCGAAACCTCTGTTTTATCATCGTTTAAATAATGGTAGTTGTCATCGACCACGTCATCGAAACGATATCCTCCATGGTCCATTACGAAGCTCGGCTTTATGAGCACGTCAAGCGAGAGGAAGAATTCGGATGACGTGTCGAAATATTTGTTGCGTTCTGCTTTGGACACTTTTTCATTTTGGACCCATCTTGAATACGTCTGGATAGCTTCTACAACATAAGAGCCGATATCGGCACGTATGGCGTCGTTCTCACGCTTGCGCTCCTCTTCTTGGCGCGCTTTTTCGTCCTCTATCGATTTGTTATAGTCAAGCACAAGACGGTTTATGTAATCGCCGTCGGCACGCCACGAGGCGTGCTCTTCGTCGTGGCTCAGCGCGTATTCAGCGCTGCCGTCGGCTGAGGTCACGGTTATCTCCGGCTCAAGGAAAAGCCCGTCGATGAAGTAGTTCTGCATCGTGCGCGCCGACGCATCGCCGGCAGGAAAGTATACCGCTTCGTCGAGCACAACGGGATCGCCGCACCTGAAATCGCTGCCGAGAGCTTTGCCGTTCACCTTAACGATCGCGTTTATCGGTGCGTAGATGCTTGCACCGCGCGACGCAGATATGTCAAGGTCGATACTGCCGAGCTTGTAAAGCTCTGTCTTCAGCCTGCCGCTGACTTTTCCGCTCTTGACGAGTGAGAAATCGGCAACGTGGCGAGTTCCGATCGATACGGAGTATTTAAGAACGTCCATGTCGGTGGATGCCGTCTGCGTCAGCGTCCATTCACCGTCTATTCCGTCAAACAGTCCGCCGACGTATGCGACAACCTTGTCAATGTCCTCTGCCGGAGAGACCTTGACGTTATCGGCATGCGTGAGCAGATATTCGTAATCGCCGGATTTGAAATATTCGTTGAATATGTGTTCAGCCTCGTATTTCGGCTGTGCCTCTTCATATTCGGTCAAAAGTCCGCTGACATTGCGCAGCACGATCGCCCATGCCACGAGTATCACGACGAGTATTATGAGCCACACCATCCAAAAAACGGGTCCTGTGCCCACGGCAGGTGTGCCGAGCTTGCCCTTGCTGCTCCCGATGGGACGTTTGTCCTCCGGAATGCGGCGCTTTATCTTTCTGCGGTCTGCGGTCCCGCGGTTATCAGTGTTTGTCGTCATCAGTTGCCTCCTACGGCGAAATAGGTGGGTATAGCACGCGGCGTGGTGAACGCCTTGTATATGTTCACAAGACCCATCTTCTGATATTTATCGAGTGTGGATACATCGATATTGTAGGTGTTGTAGTAATCGCGGTAGTAGAGCATTGCCGACGAGCCGCCGTCAAGCATTCCGGCATTTACGGCACCGTAGCGCAGCATCAGGTCGATCATGTCGTTGTAAGAAGCACCTGCGCTGGCGGCGGTTCGTCCGTCGGTGACGATGAAGATGACGGCACCGTCCTCGCGCTGACCTATTGCGGTGCGCTGTGCCGGCGCAGCATCATTGCGTCTCTTGAGCGTGATCTTATCACCGTTTTTCTGGATGAGTATATTGTTGGTCTGGAAGCACACGCCGTCGCGTACGCCGAGGCTGTCTGCCACATCGCGGGTCATGCCCTCGCGTAGCACCATTTTGTTGTCTTTGTCAAAGCCCATGAATGTGCGTTTGGTATAGCCGTCCTCGTATACGCACTTTCCCTTCGAGTAGGTGATCCCGATAGGCAATCCGCCGTTTCCTCCGCCGCCGTTATCGGGGTACTCACCGCCGTTTATCGCCACCAAAACGTTGTCGCGCTCGGCAAGCTCCCAGAAGTACAGACCGCGTCTGTCTTTGCTGAACACACTTGTCGTTGCGGTGTAAACGCGGGAGGGGTCTTTTATTACGGTAACATACGCACGGCAGTGCGGTGCGTTTATGATCTCAAAGTATACGCCGTCAACTGCCTTTGACCAGTCGATCTCCTTCGGTGCCGACGGGTCGTCGGGGTCGCTCGGAGTTGTGACAGGCTCAATGTGCGTGCCTTCCGAATCGATTATTACGCGCTGCACGCCATCGGTCTCGGGCGGAGTGTCTATTACGATATCCTGCGGCTTGGCGCCTTCAACGATCGCATCGACCTCGGAGGCGGAGAGCACGAGCTTCGGCACCCATTTTGTGGCGCTCGCCTGCATTGCCATGTTGACGAGCGTGTTCCGCAGCGTGATGCTGGGGCCGTGCGCCACGGCAAACACAAGGGAATATACCATTGCAAGGATCAGAACAAGTGTCAGACCGATGGAGATGAATACTCTCTTGACGATACTGCTCGCATTTACGCGCTTTTTGTTTTTTACTTTCATTTTGATTTAAATACCGTTTTACCTTTCTTCAGCCGCACGAGGGTGCGGGAGACAAAATTGGGGGGACCGGCGCGATTCCGCGCAGTGTTTATGACTTCTTCCCGTCGGCGGGCGACTGTCTGAACACCCATTCGCGCTGAACACGGAAGCCGATGAAGTAGATCACGGTGTCAATTATCATCTTGAATATCGTTCTCAGCCACGCGGCATTCGCGCTGAAGATATGCCCGAGCAGAGAGACGCCGCCCGCGGAGACGAACATCACGGGAATGGCAAAGGCATAATACTTCAAAAGTGTCTTCCACACGCTGCCGCCGTTGCGGAAGACCACGTTGCGGTTGATGCTGAAATTCACAAGAGACGAAACGATGCGCGCCATGACCGTCGCTTCGAGAGTCACATACTTTCCCGAGGGCAGGAAGCGGCTGAGAAGGTAGAAAAGAAGCAGGTCGATGATGGTCGCCGCGCCCGAGGAAAGCAGAAACTTGAGTATCAGGGCATAAATGCGCAGCGAGTCGCGCACGGGGCGGAAGTGTGAGGTCTGGTTTTCTTCTATGTATACCGTCTCGATGCGGTGCTCGTGATATTTTATGCCGTATCCATTCAGCGCGAGAAGCATGTTTGTCTCGTACTCATAGCGGTCGCCGTTCACGCGGCAAAGGCTCGGCAGCGCGGCTGCGGGAATGGCGCGCAGACCTGTCTGTGTGTCTGTCACGCGCAAACCGCAAAGCACAAGAAAGACAGCCGAGGTTATGCGGTTGCCCATGCGGCTGCGCGGGGGAACGTCGGGCAGCGAAAAGTCGCGCGCGCCCAGCACGAGCTGCCCGGAGGAGAGCATGTCCTCGGCGCAGGCGAGAATGTCGCTCACGCGGTGCTGCGCGTCGCCGTCGGCGGTAACGACGCCCTCGCGGTCTTGGCGGTTCTTTATGAACCATTCGAACGCGGTCTTGAGCGCCGCGCCCTTGCCGCGGTTGACCTCGTGTGTGAGAAGCGTAAGACCGGGGTGAGCGGCGGGATCGGGGAAATATTTGAGACGGTCGGGACTGCTGCCGTCGTTGATGACGATAATGTCGTCAAAGCCGGCGTCCTCAAGCCCCGAAACGACGGAAGCGAGCTTTTCATCCGGGTTGTAGGACGGGACTATCACCGATACGCGCTTGGCGGCAAACGCCGCCTCGGATGAATATGTCATTTTATGTAATGTTCCTTTCAAAAGGCGTAATATACTACATTAATTATAGCATATGCGGATAGAAAAAACAACTCCTTTTCTGATAGAAAAACTAAATTTTTATCATTCGGCTTTTTTCGGCGCGGCGGAGAGAAAAGAGATGCCACGATGTGCGCCGCGCGGGAGGTCGCGCAATGAAATCGGAAATAAAATAAGATTTTTTTGAAAAAAGGTATTGCAAAACGGAAAGGTTTGTGATATAATAAGCAAGCACGGTCAAGGAGGCATAGCTCAGTTGGTTAGAGCGCACGGTTCACATCCGTGAGGTCGAGAGTTCGAGTCTCCCTGTCTCCACCACCATTTAAATCGAATACGGGGCATTAGCGCAGCTGGGAGCGCACAACACTGGCAGTGTTGGGGTCAGGGGTTCGAATCCCCTATGCTCCACCATAAGTCCACCGTAATTTTGATAGAATTACGGTGGGCTTTTTCTATGCCCGAAAACCGCTTGAAATCAGGCTTTTCGGCTGTTCAGGCACATAAGTGAACCCCGCTGCAGGCAATTCTGCGGCGGGGTTTCGTCCGTTTTATAGGAATTGTG
>CAJLZE010000092.1 GCA_905210995.1 uncultured Anaerotruncus sp. | reverse complement strand
GTCGCTGCCGGCAGCCGCAGTCGCATCTTCGGGTGCATTTACCGCAAGCGCCGCAATGGGACGCGTGCCTTTTTTGACCGCTTTTATATGGAAAATAAGCGTCAGCGCAAGCCCCACAACAAAGCAGAGCGCACCCACGAGCTGCGAGATGCGTATCCTGCCGAGCCACAGGCTGTCGGTGCGCAGTCCTTCAACAAGCATACGCCCGAAGCCGTACCATGTGATGTACCAGAGAAAAACCTCGCCGTCAAATCTTTTCTTCTTGTAGATCGCATTTATGATAAGAAACCCGATGAGGTTCCAGAAGGATTCATAAAAGAACGTGGGATGTGCCGTCACGCCGGAATACCAATAATCCTGAGCGACCTCCATACGGAAGCGGTAGAGGAAGGTCCCCTCCTGCGGCACACCGCCGAACGCCTCACCGTTGAAGAAGTTGCCCCATCTGCCGAGGATCTGCCCTATCATGACGCCGGGAGATACCATGTCAAAAACGCGCTGCCATTTTATCTTCTTGCACTTGCAGACAACGTAGATCGACAGGGCGCCGCCGATTATCGCGCCGTAAATGGCGATGCCGCCGCGCCATATTGCGATATAGTCAATAAAGCTTCTGTAATTGTCCCCTGCTCCGTTCCCGATTATGTCGAACAGAACATAATAAATACGCGCACCGATAACGGCAAAGATAACGGCATATATCGCAATATCGAGAAGATCGTCGATAGCGACTCTTTCCTGCTTCGAGCGGTACCATGCGTACATAAAAGCAAGAATTATGCCGAAGGTTATGATAAGACCGTACCAGCGCACCTCGACCCCGCCGAAGATCGGCACCGTAAACGCTATCTTGTTGATAGTGAAAGGCTCGATCCCGAGTCCGGGAAACGCAATTGTTACCATGTTGATTACCCCTTTATCTGTAATTGAAAAATAATTACCCGTCAAAAGTCAACAGTCAAACGTCAACCGTCGGTAAGACTGCCGGGCCCCGATAGCGGTATGCTGTCGCCGAGATATGTCGGGAGCGGCTTGAGCTGAGATGTGAAAAAATCCTTGAAGCGTGCGAGCGATTCGCGCAGATCGCGATATCTCTGCCCGCTGTAGGAACGCACATCGGCACCCACGCCGTAGGCATCAAGCCCCAACTGACGTGCGATATACAGCGCACGGTGGAGGTGATATTTCTGAGAAACGATAAGCACGCGCTTCGCGCCGAATATCTCCTTCGCGCGGTAAAGGCTCTCGTATGTCGAAAAGCCCGCATGATCGCAAAACACCGCGTCAGAATCGATGCCCGCATCGGTCGCCAGCCGTTTCATGACATTCACCTCGTCGTAGTCTTTTCTGCCGTGGTCACCCGACATGAGAAGCCGCCCCGAAACGCCGTCGCCGTAAAGTGCAATGCCCGTCTTTACACGGTCATAGAGCATAGCCGACGGAGAGCCGTCATCCCTCACCCCCGCACCGAGCACGAGAATGCAGTCGAACCCGCCCGCCTCGCGTGCAGTGGAAGCGTCGATCACACGGTCGGAGGTCGATGCCACGACAGCGGCACTGACCGAAAAAACTGCTATGGCAGCCATTGCGGAAATGACAAGACATAAAACGATCAGCCGCCCGAATACGCGGGACAGCCGACGGCGGCTTACGCGCACGGTCTTTGCCGCATTGCCGCGTTTTTCTCTCATCACAGTCTTCCTTTCCTTTTACTACATCTTTTAATATAATTATAAAGCCGCGTGACCGCACTGTCAATAGACAGAGTGTTAAGAAAAATAACAGTTTGCGGCTTTTTGCATAAAACACGCCGAATCGCCGCGCGTCGGCACGATCCTACTGAATACAAAAGCGCCGGCTGCCGCGTCACGACACGGCAGCCGGCAGCAGAGTGCGCCGGGCTCTGCGCTGTTACTTTCTTTCCAGCCCCAGCTTTTTTACGAGTGTATCAACGGCAGAGTCAAGATAATCCGTCTTGTCGTCAAGAAGTTCAAGCGCGCCGCGGTCGCAAAGCGCGGCAAGACGACGGTCGAGCGGCATACGCGCCAGAAGATCGTAGCCGAACTCATCGGCTATCTCGTCGATATGGCTTTCGCCGAATATATCAATGCGCTTGCCGCAGTCGGGGCAGACGGCATAGCTCATATTTTCGACAAGCCCGAGAACGGGGATATCCATCATCTTTGCCATGTTTGCCGCCTTTGAAACGATCATGGAGACAAGCTCCTGCGGGCTTGAGACGATTATAATGCCGTCAAGCGGGATCGTCTGGAAAACCGTGAGCGGAACATCACCGGTTCCGGGCGGGCAGTCAACGAGCAGAAGGTCAATGTCCTTCCAGATGACATCTGTCCAGAACTGCTTTACGGTGCCGGCGATGACCGGTCCGCGCCATACGACGGGGCGTCTCTCATCGTCGAGCAGCAGGTTGACCGACATTATGTCGATACCCGTCTTGGAGCGCGGCGGGATAAGACCGTGCTCGTCGCCCGTAACATCGGCATGAACGCCGAAAGCCTTGGGGACCGAGGGGCCGGTAACATCGGCATCAAGTATACCGACATGGTAGCCGCGGCGCTGCATAAGCACGGCGGTCATGCAGGTAACGAGCGACTTACCGACGCCGCCCTTGCCGCTGACAACACCGACTACTTTTTTTATCGAGCTGAGAGCATTAGGCTTCTCATGAAAATCCTGCGGCGCACTCTTGCCCTTCGAAGGGCAGTTTGCGGAGCAGCTTGAACAGTCATGCGTGCATTCTGACATTTTATTTATCAAACCTTTCCCGGCAGACCGTGCGGTCTGCGTTTTTTTCTTACGCTAATATTATAGCGTTTTATTTAACGAAAATCAAGCCCCGACAGCAATCTTCGCTCAAGATCGGGGATTATATCCTTTGAACGCGACAAAAATCGGTCGTATCTGCGCTCGACGACACCGCTGTCAGACAGTTCTATCACCCGCGATCGTCCCGAAAGCGGCTCTGCGATAAAAAACACCCAGATATCGACGCCTTCGTTCCTGCGGCGTTCGGCGAGATGCCGCACCGCCTTGTCAATAAGATCTTCGGTAATATTCTCCGCCTGGATATGGGTCGATGCACATCTCTTCCCCGCTATCGCGTAGTATTTCAATCCGTCCGCAGCCAATTCCTCGGGAGGGCGTGAAAGATCGGCAAAGCAAAGCCCGCGGCGGCGCAGCTCATCCTCGTCAAGGCTGTGCTTCTTTATCATCTCATCAAGCCACGGGCGGTCGGCGGGATCGAATTTTGCCGAAAGGAGCGACTGCGTGTCCATGTACACCGAGCGGACCACCAATATCTCCTCGTCATCCGTGACCTCAATGCCATCGGCAAGCGCAAGCCTGTAAGCTGCGATCGCGCATGAGCTTGCAGTCCTGTTGAAGCAGAATTTTTCCGAAACCGGAAGCGTCCCCGACGTCGGATGATGGTCAATGACCGCGGCGATACTGCCCGGGATGCAGGAAGTATGGCAATCAACAAGCACGACAGCACCGTCGCCCACATCAAGCTGCGCAGCTCGCGTCCAGCAGGTCACATCAACACCGTGAAGTCTCATGACATCCCCGGGTATGCTATCGGACACCGCTACGGTATCGGGCAGCACGGGCAGTGCATGACAGCCCACGCGTGATAACCACCGACCGACAAGATACGCCGATGCGAGCGAGTCGAAATCGTAAGGCGCGTGTCCCGTGACGTACAGCGTCACATTATTATATTTTTCAGCCGTAAGCGCGAATATACCCATTTTTCACCCATCCGTTTTTTATCGGGATCATTATATACCCCAAAATTCACCGTGTCAATAATGCCGGGCGTCCTCCGCACGATATTTTGCGCCCATATTTTTCATTTTTTACGCGAAAGGTCTTGAAAAAAAACTGAAATAGGTTATACTATTATACGGAAAAAAAGTTCAGTTTCTCATACGAAAGGAATAGGATCAATGGAAAACTTAAAAAAGCTCGAAAAGCTTGAGAATTTTGAGGGCGTTGCAGGTCCCGTGCTGACAGTCGTTATGGACGGTGTCGGCATCGCACCCGCAGGCCCCACGAACGCGGTCAGCCGCGCATTCACCTCCACGCTTGACAAGCTCATGACAACGCGCCCGATGGTAACGCTCAAGGCGCACGGCACCGCTGTCGGTCTGCCTACCGATGATGACATGGGCAACAGTGAGGTCGGCCACAACGCGCTCGGTTCCGGTCAGGTGTTTGCGCAGGGCGCAAAGCTCGTATCTCAGTCGATAGAAAGCGGCAAAATGTTTGAGTCCGTCACATGGCGCGAGCTTATCGCCAATGTGAAAAACAACAACAGCACCCTGCACTTCCTCGGTCTGTTCTCGGACGGCAACGTTCACTCTCATATCGACCACCTCAAAGCAATGATCCTTGAGGCAAAAAAGGAAGGCGTGAAACGCGTCCGCCTGCACATCCTGCTTGACGGCAGAGACGTCGGTGAGACCTCGGCGCTTGACTATATCAACCCCTTTGAGGAATTCATGGCAGGGCTCCGCGCTCCCGATTTCGACATCATGATCGCAAGCGGCGGCGGCAGAATGCAGATAACCATGGACCGCTACGAGGCTAACTGGGCGATGGTCGAGCGCGGCTGGCACACTCATGTGCTCGGCGAGGGCAGACAGTTTGCGTCCGCTGCCGAGGCTGTCAAGACCTACCGCGACGAATATCATGTGATCGATCAGGATCTTCCCGCTTTTGTCATCGCCGAAAACGGCAAGCCCGTCGGAACGATTGAGGACGGCGACAGTGTGATCTTCTACAACTTCCGCGGCGACCGCTCCATCGAGATCTCCCGCGCATTCGACGCGCCCGAGGGAGCGTTCGACAAGTTTGACCGCGTGAGAGTGCCGAAGGTGGTCTACGCCGGCATGCTTGAGTACGACGGCGACCTTCACATTCCGAAAAAGTACCTCGTAAACCCGCCCGAGATAACCAACACCCTCGGCGAGTACCTTGCAGGCACAGGCGTCACTCAGCTTGCAATATCCGAAACTCAGAAATACGGTCATGTGACCTACTTCTGGAACGGCAACCGCTCCGGCAAGTTCTCCGAGGAGCTTGAGACCTACATCGAGGTCCCCTCCGACGTCGTCCCCTTCGAGCAGCGCCCGTGGATGAAGTGCGCCGAGATCACCGACAAGCTCATCGAATGCCTTGAATCCGGAAAGTACAAATATCTGCGCGTCAACTTCCCGAACGGAGACATGGTCGGTCACACCGGCTCTCTTGAGGCAACGATCTGCTCAATGGAAGCGCTTGACCTTCAGCTCGGCAGACTGCTCGCAGTCGTTGAGCGCCTGCACGGTGTAGCCATCATCACCGCCGACCACGGCAATGCCGACGAGATGGCAGAGCTCGACAAAAAGACACACGAGCCCAAAAAGAACGCCGACGGCAGCTACAAGCCCAAGACCTCGCACACGCTCAACCGCGTTCCCTGCATCCTTTATAATGCAAGCGGCAAGGAGCTCGGTCTCAAGGAAGACCGCGGGACGTT
>CAJLZE010000091.1 GCA_905210995.1 uncultured Anaerotruncus sp. | reverse complement strand
CACGAACGGGTTCACAGAGGGATGTAACAACCGGATCAAGGTCCTGAAACGGAACGCCTACGGCGTGCGGAATTTCAGCCGATTCCGCAACCGGATCCTCTTTATGTTCTCGACCAAAAGCGGCGCCGAAGCATAGGGAAAGCGCCACTCCGCTACGCTTCGTGACGCTTTCCCTATGCTCTTCAATGGTTGCTTGCGATTTCGTCAGATTTTTTCACCCCAACTATTGACATAGAGCCCATCTTTATTGCATTTTTATCGCGCCCTCAAAGCCGTGAACAAAGCCCTGCGGGTCGGCGGAGCATATGTCCCCGCCTATCACGCGCCCGCGGTAAACGATCACGTTGGCAAGCACTCTGCCGCCGTTGTAGCCGTCATAGTTCTTCACCTCATATGTGTAGCGCATAACGGTCTTGCGGCGGTATTTTGAAAGATCGAGTCCCTGAGCCTTTTGTATCTCGTTGTAGCCGGCGTATACCTTGTCGAATTTTTCGGGTATCGTGATCTCGGCAGTCTCAAGCGGATCCTCCGCCACCTCATATCCGAACTGAGATAAAAACCTCACCCTGTCCTCGTTCGTTTTTATTTTGTCATAGCTCACCTTTACGGCGTCACCGCTCCCGCTTTCGGTGCCGGTGCCCGCCGAAACAGGTTGGTATGCCGGCACAAATATCACAAGCGCGGCGAGTGCCGCCGCCGCAAGCACGATGACCGCGAAAAACCTTATCGTTCCAGCGCGGCAAGTGTAAATAAACATATCCCCGACCGTCCCTTTCATCCGTTTGGTAGATTATATGGGCGGGCGGGGATAAATATTACCGTATCAGCCGATATCGGCAGGGGATACGCAGTTTGTGGGGATGTAGTCGAGCCCCATATCGGTCATGCGGCGTACCTTTTCGGGGGTGTCGCCCGCACGCAGGCAGAGGCGAACTCCCATTGAGTGCGTTTTTTCGACAAGACCCGCGGGGACCTCGTCAAGCTCGGGGTAGTTATATGACACACCGCCGTTGCCGAGCTCGGCAACACGCATCATCTGCTCGTCGGTGGTGAATATGTGGTGTATGAACACACGGTCGCTTACGCGGCGTGCCTCCTCGATGTGGTCAAAATTGATGGAGGAGAGCACCGCACCGTCTATTATGCCGAAGGCATCGACCATGCGTAGGGTCTGCTCAACGACGTCTCCCTTCGTTTCGATAAAGGGAACGCACCCGCCGCGCGCGCATATTGAAAGATATTCGGCAAACAGCGGCAGTCGCAGCTCCTCGTCGGAGTAATTGCCGACGTTGTTCCCGTTCACGATCTTAAGCTTGCCGAGCTCGGAAAAGTTCAGTTCTTCGATCTTCACGTCCGCGCCGTACATCTTTTTTAGCGAAAAGTTGTGGCAGCAGACAAGTATCCCGTCAAGTGTGCGGTGAACGTCGGTCTCTATCGCCCAATATCCGCGTGCGGCGGCGGCGCGGAAGGAGACGAGCGAATTTTCGGGCGCGACCGGCGTAAAGCCGCGGTGCGCCAGCAGGAGCGGCTTTTTGCGGTCGAAAAGGGGATTATACTTTACTTCCATTTATCTGACCTCGAAAGAGAAGATGTGTGCCTGTGCGCTGCCGTAGGTCGTCCAGAGCGACTCTGAGAAGTATGTGCCGAGCGGGATGAGTCGAACAGCCTTTGCGTCAACGTCAAGGTGCTCGCGTATCATTCTCTGGTGGTTCTCGTGAGTTTCGTAAACGGTCTTCCACTCTCCCGAGCCGTCGTCGATCTCGACCTTGAAGGACTTGAGCATACACTTCGGGAAGCCGAAGGTGGTGTGGTTGTAATCGGCACGGCGGAAAAGGGGTATCGAAATATTCAACACATCGGGGTTGCCCTCGGTGTATTCGCGGTCAAGGTCGCTGTCAACTATGAGACGGAAGTCGGAAAGGTGCGTCACCTTGTCGAATGTGTATGTTACGGCGCGGTCGACCATGCCCCAGTAGCCGTTGTCGTGTCCCCATATCTTGCGGTCAACACCGTTTATGAGATTTGACGCATCGCCCCAGACGGCGGAGAGGGTCTTTTCGTTGCAGAGCGGGGAGATCTTGCGCTTCATGCCGGGCAGGAAGCAATCATCCTCCATAAGAGCGTCCTGAAGCTCGCCTATCTTTTCGCGGCAGAACTCGCGCGGCAGCATTCCGCAGGCGGTAGCCATAGCCGCGGCGGTGCCGACAGCCTGACCCATAACGCCGCAGGTGCCCATAACGCGGACGGTCGAGAAGGCGATATGCGTTGCGCTTATGTTGCGTCCCGCAAACATGAGGTTTTCAACATTTTTGGAGTAGAGCGAGCGCAGCGGGATGCCGTAGGGCTCGGTCAGGCGCTTTTTCTGGAGGTGAGCGCCGTCCTTGCCGCTCATGGCAAAGCCGCCGGGCAGGTGGTTGTCTATCTGCCAGCCGCCGTATGCGACCTCGTCGGGGAACTGTTTCCCGTTTTCAACATCGTTCTGCGTGAGGATGTAGTCGCCGACATAGCGGCGGCTCTCGCGCTTGCCGGGCAGGAAGCCGATAAAGTCAAGCTCCCAGTTTTCGGCGCCGTGGTTGCCGCGGTTCTTCATGTGATCCCAAACGCCGAAGGCGATCTTAAGCAGTTCGTCGCGCGTCGTTTCGGTGTCGTGGATGGAATCCGCCTCGCCGCCGAGCTCGATCCAGTAGAAGTTTGTGTTTATCTTGTCAAGGCATTCGTGAGGCTTGAACTTCATTTCCTCGTCGGTGTTATAGCGGTATGCCCAGTCGGGAGCGGTGAAGGGGCAGGGATGATCGGTCTCATGCGCCTGTATCATAAGGCTCATGCCCATGGTCTTGCGGTCTGCCTCGGGAAGCCCGAACGCCTCGCCGAACTGCGATTTTGCTTCGCGTCCGACCATATATTCCGCATCGGCAAGCTCGGCAAGAATGCTGTCGCCCGAGCAGTCGATGAATATCTTTGCCTTTACCGTGCGCCATGTGTAGGTCGTGAGCTGAAATCCGGTCACGCTTTCGATCCTGCCGTCGCGGCACTCGGCGGCGCAGCAGGCGCAGTTGAGCATAAGCTCGATGTTCTTTTCGGCTTTTACCTTGCCGTAAAAGATCGAATCCCAAACCGAAAAGTTGCGGTCGGGGTTGAGGTGCATATTTTCAAGCAGGAATTCCTCCATAATGCCTGTCTCCTGGAGGTTGCGCACGCGCGTTCCCGCGCCGGAGACCCACATCCTTATCTCGCTTGAGGCGTTGCCGCCGAGAACGGGACGATCCTGCATCAGCACGACGTGCGCGCCGTGGCGTGCGGCTGCTATCGCCGCAAAGGTGCCGGCAAGTCCGCCGCCTATAACGCAGACGTCTGCCGTATGGAATGTCTTTTTAAGCTCGCTCATCATAAACTCCTTATCGCGGACTTGACTTTTGCCGTCCGTTGTGATATCATAAGTATAAACCACATAAAACGTAAAAACTACCGCTTGTGTGACCGTCGGTTTTAATATTTGTGATAGATAGGAGCGCGTGCATAATGGAACAGTATATAAAGCGGCATGAGGCGCGCGGCGACTATGTGCGCCGCGGCACTTGCGGCGGATGCGAGGTGTTTTCGGGCAGATTCGGGTGGGAGGACATACGCCTCGGCAGCTCAATGATCTTTTCGCACCGTGTTACTCCCTACACGCGTGAGAGCTTCACCGAGGGAATGCACTGCCACGACTACCGCGAGCTGATAATATACGTCGGCGGCGACGTCGAATATATCGCGGGCGACGCGCTTCTTACGCCGCATCAGGGCTGTGCCGTCTGCTTTTCGCCAGGGATGATGCACACCGCGCGGCTGCTTTCTCCGTCGGTATATGACAGATATGTGCTTTATTTCTTCCCGGAATTTTTTGAATTCGAGGGGCGGACGATACCGTTTCCCGAGCCGCCGACGGGGCTTCTGCCGCCCGACGCAAGGTATATCAGGATGCTTTCGGAAGCCGAGGCGGCGATAAATTCGGGCATGGAGTACGGCGGGCTTCTGGCCGAGGCGCACATCATCACGCTTTTCGGTCTGCTGGCGTCGGCGGAGGCGCCTGCCGGCGACGCCGGTGCACTCACGGGCGAGCTTGCCGAGATAAAGCGGTATATTGACGAGAATTATGCCTCGATAGGATCGGTGCAGGAGATAGCCGCGCACTTTTTTTACAGCCGCGAGCATCTTTCACGCACGTTCAGGAGCCACTTCAATGTTTCGCCGTCCGAATATCTGCTCAAGCGCCGCATATCCGAAAGCCTCGGGCTTCTTGAGCATATGAGCGTTTCGGATGTCTGCTATGCCGTGGGCTTCGGCAATCAGACATCGTTTATTTCGGCTTTTCGCCGGGTCATGGGCTGCCTGCCGTCGGAATATAAAAAGCGCCCCCACAGGTCGTGACCTGCGGGGGCAGCCGGTTTTTCGGGATCATTAAATGTCTCCGTCGGTGCGTGCCGATGCTTTTGACGGCATAATATCCGCACGCTCCGAGGATACGATATTATCTCTGCGGGTCGCCGAGCAGCGGCAGCAGCTCATATATGCTTTTTATCGGTATGAGCTTTATCCTGCAGTCGATGGGGCGTTTTTCAATGCTGCGGGCGGGAACTACGGCGCGGGAGAAGCCGAGCCTTTCGACCTCGCGCACGCGGTTTTCAAGAGATGCGACGGCGCGGCACTCGCCCGCCAGTCCCACCTCGCCGATCGCCACAAGGTCGTCGGGAATTATTTTGTCGGTTATCGATGATATCATTGCAAGCGCCGCCGCAAGGTCGGATGCCGGTTCGTCCAGCCGCAGACCGCCTATGACGTTGATATAAACGTCGTTTGCCGAGAAGCGCAGCCCGAGCCGCTTTTCAAGCACCGCGAGCAGAAGGCACATGCGGTTGTAATCCACACCGTTTGAGGTGCGGCGGGGAGATGGGAATGCCGTGGGGCAGACGAGCGCCTGGATCTCTGCGATTATCGGGCGGGTGCCCTCGATCGTGCAGGCGGCGCAGTTGCCCGAGACCTTTTTCGGTCTGCCCGCAAGCAGTATCTCTGAGGGGTTGGGCACCTCCTCAAGCCCGCGGTCGGTCATTTCGAAAACGCCTATCTCGTTTGTCGAGCCGTAGCGGTTCTTGCCCGCACGGATTATGCGGTACGCCTGCTGATGCTCGCCCTCAAAGCAAAGCACCGCGTCTACCATATGCTCGAGTATTTTGGGACCGGCGATCGAGCCTTCCTTATTGACATGACCTACGAGTATCACCGAAACGCCGTCGTTTTTCGCCTTGCCGATAAAGGACATTGCCGATTCGCGCACCTGTGACACGCTGCCGGGAGAGGAGGCGGAGTATGGAGTGAACATCGTTTGCACCGAGTCGATTATCATCACATCTGGCTTTACGCGCGACGCCTCGGAAAGTATTTTGTCAACGTTTGTTTCGGTCAGTATATAAAGCCCGTCCGAACGCACGCCGAGCCGCGCGGCACGCAGCCCGAGCTGATCTCCCGATTCCTCGCCCGAAACGTAAAGCACGCGGCGCGTTTTGCCGAGGATCCCGCTTATCTGCAAAAGCAGCGTGGATTTGCCGATGCCGGGCTCGCCCGTCAGCAGCACGACAGAGCCGCGCACAAGACCGCCGCCGAGCACGCGGTCGAGCTCGCCGAGCCCCGTGACCGAGCGCACACAGTCGCCCGGCTTCATTTCGTCCAGCTTTACGGCACGGCTGCCGCC
>CAJLZE010000090.1 GCA_905210995.1 uncultured Anaerotruncus sp. | reverse complement strand
TCCTGCCGCGTTGTGATATGGGGCGGCGTGGGACCGCTCCTCTCCCCCGCTGCGCGCCGTATCGCGTCACGCGCCGTGCGTTCGGCGTCGGCGATATATGCACGCGACGCAGCGGCGGCGGAAGGCTTTGCCGCTCTCGGGGCAAAGCATGTCGTCACCGCAGCAGACCCCGCGCTCCTCATCCTGCCCGAGCCGCTGCCCGACGGATATATCGCGTCGCTCGGCATCGATGGCGGATATTTTATGATCTGTCCGCGCCCGACCGCGTCGCTGCGCGGCGCGGGCGGCAAAAAAGCCGAGATCAACGCCGCGCGTGAGATATGCGCTTTTTCTGCGCGCTTTGCCGCCGCGACCGGGACCTCACCCGTATTTTTGGCGCTTGCGCCGTCGGATGACACGCTTTGCCGCCGTCTTGCCGCACAGTGCGGCGGTGCCGCCGTGCTCCCCGCGGGGAGTCTGACGCCGGGGCAGCTCGTCACGCTCATGAGCGGAGCGTCGCTCGTTATGGCGGAGCGGCTGCACGCAGCCGTGTTTGCTGCGCTTGCGGGCACGCCGGCGGTCGCCGTCGGATATGACCCCAAGGTCGCGGGCTTTGCCGCCGCGCACGCGGGGACGGAATATATCCCGCTCGACGGGCTGACTGCCGATGAACTTTTCACCGCGGCAGAGTCGGCAGCGCAAAAAAACGGCTCCGCAGCAACTGCGGAGCCGGTCGAAGCGGCACGCAATGCCCTTGCGGGCATAGCGGAGCTTTATTCATTCACAAAATAAGCGGGAAAATATAGTGCGCCGCAACGCCCCACACTGTGCCGAGCGCCCACATGAGCGCGGTAAAGGCAATGTTTTTTCTTACGTTCCCGTTCATGCGGAAAAGCACGAGAAGCCCCACGCCGCCGTTGGCGCAAAGCCCCGCGAGCATCGGCCCTATACCCATCACGCCGCCGACATACAGCTTTGTGAAGAGCACCGATACCGAGCAATTGGGGATAAGCCCGAGAAGCGCCGCCATAGCCTCGCCGAGCACGGGCACGTTTATCGGAAGGCGTGAAAGCTCGTCCTCGCCCACAAAACAGAAAACGACACCGAGCAGAGCCGAAGCGACAAGAATGAGCAGCCCTATCTTCAGCGTATGGTGCAGCGCGGGAAGAAAGATCCCGCCGTGCTCATCCTCCTCGCAGGCGCAGCCGTCGCGCTCGCATACCGCCGAGATATTCACATCTTCCTCCGCGCCGACGCTGCCGCTTTTGCGGCGTACGGCGCGCAGACAGATGTCAACGGCAAAGCCGGATATGACCGCCGCGATAAACTTGAAGAGCATTATCTTCCATATGACCGCCCCGCTGCCCTCGGAGATGAGGATAGGCAGCATTTCGTCGGACGTTGCAACAAAGACCGCCGCAAGCGTTCCCGCCGTGACAGCCCCCGCGGCATAAAGGCTCGCAGCGCCGCCGGCAAAGCCGCACTGCGGTATTATTCCCATAAGCCCGCCGAACAAAGGACCTGCGCCGCGGGCTTTTTTTATCCATGCATATGTGCGCTCGCCCGCATAGTGTTCGATCGCCTCCATTGCAAGGTATGTGAGAAAAAGTATCGGCAAAAGCTTTGCCGTGTCGATAAGAGCGTCAAGCAGCGCTCCGGGAATTTCGTTCAAATTTGTTCGCCTCGTTTGTTTTTATTTCATATCAGAATATCTGACCCGTACCGGTAAAGAAATCGCGCACCTTGTCAAGACCGTTCTGTATTTCGCTGAGCGCGGTGATGGCACGGTCGAGCTTTGCGCGGCGCGGCTCAAGCTCGCCGCGGTTTTTCATTTCGATCACCTCGCGGTAGCGCGCCACGGCAACGTCGATGCGGTCCTCCCAGGATACGTAAAGCTCATGCATCGCGGCGTCGCCGAGCCTGCGCGAAAGCCTTTTTTCGCCCGCTTCACTGTCTCCGTCGCATATGCGCATAAGCGCCGCAGCCATTGAATCGGCGTCCTCACCGATGAGAATGCCGTTTTCGCCGTCGGTCACGCCCTCGGCAGAGCTCGACCCGCGCACGAGCACACTTGCTGTGCCGCACGCCGCAGCCTCTTTGACGACTATCGGGTTATTGTCGAACACCGACGGCAGAAGGAACATATCCGCCAGCGAATATATAGCACGCAGCTTCTCACGGTCGCGTATCGCCCCCGGAAAGATGCATTCCTCCGCCAGTCCCGCGTCGGCGGCGTATTTTTTTATCGCCTCAAGATCGGAGCCGTCACCGACAAAGAGCATCGAGAATCGCTTGCCCGCCGCCTTGATGTCGCGCAGACCGTCGATAATGATCTTCTGCCCCTTGTACCACATCATCCTGCCGACGAAAAGAAAGACCGGACGGTCGGACGGGACCGAATACTCAGCACGCACCGCGACTATATCGGCATCGGGAGCCGCACCCTGCGGGAACTCGACACCGTTCGGCATAATACGTATCTCGCCCTCAAAGCCGAGACTCTTGAGGTTCTCGCCCGCACCCTCGTTAACAGCCCACACCTCGTCCGCCGCGGCAATGTTCTCCACAACGGCGCGTATGGCGGCATCACTCAGCGAGCCGATCTTGAGCGCGCGCTTTATGTCAATATCGAATTTCGTGTGATATGTCAGTATTATCGGCGCGCCCGTCAGATTGCGCAGCTCGCGCGCCATAAAAAGCGACGCCATGGGACAGTGCGAATGGAGTATATCAGGTGCGAAATCCGACATACGCCGCATTGCCGCCGCGTCAAACGGGTTGCCGGTGCGATATCCGACCATGCGCACCGTGTTGATGCTCGGATATCTCAGCACCTCAAAGGGATAATTATCGGTAACGCCGGGATATTTCGGCGTGGCGACAAGCACGTCGCCGTATTTTTTCTGTATCACCATGGCATAATTGACCACGGTGTTCACAACGCCGTCGATAAGAGGCGGAAAAGAATCGTTGAAAAGACATACCTTCATGGCACAAAACCTCCGGGAATAAATGAAACGCAGGCTACCGCGCCAAGGCGCGGCTGTTATTTCTTTTTGTATTTTATATATTCGTAGCTGCCCTCGGAATCGACCGTATCGGTCATAAAGCCGCGAATGCGGTCGCGCAGCTCGTCGCGCGTGGCATATTCGTCGGGATATACCGGTTTGCCGACCGTAACGGTGATATCCGGGTGCATCCCGCGCAGAAAACGGCGCTGCCGGTATGTGACGGTAAAGCCGACCGCGGGCACGTCAAGCCTGCCGGGATACATAAATGACCCCGACGGGTAATTACGGATAAAATTGCAATAGGGCCAGATGTGCGCCTCGGGATAGATCGTGACCGCATGACCCGCGTCGATGCTGTCTCCGAGCGCCTCGGCAAAGTTGAGGCAGCCGCCGACCGTGGAGCCGAGCGGTATGCAGCCCACCATCGGCACTATATACTTTATGACGGGTATCGACACCGTCTCGCGCCCGCAGACTATATCGCAGCGGCGCGGAAAGGTGATGAGCGACGGTATAAAGGCATCCGCCGCCCCCTGCGTGTGGTTTCCGTACAGAAAATATCCGCCGCGCAGACCGCGCAGATTCTTCTTACCGCGTATTTTTACGCGAAAGCGTGCACGGCAGTAGCAATATGCCACGGGAGTGGCTATCAGGCGGTAAAGAACGAACGAAGAAAGATGCCACGCGACACCGTGACTGTAACGGTATCTGCCGTCAACGGCATCCGCCTTGCGCTGCGTTGCAAAATCGTCGTTTTTTTCGTCCGAGAACTCGACCACGCGTGCTACGGCTTCGGGTTCCCGTCTGTCTTTGGTGAAAAAATTCATCGTCGGAGTCTCTTTAAAATTCCTCGGTCTCAGTTCTTTCTGCTTGCCGCCGCATCGCGCAGCATTCCCTCCATGCGATCCATGCAGACATCGCGGTCAAACTGCGCCGAATAGCCCTCATACTCGCGGCGGCAGCGCTCGAGCGCGTCGGGATCGTCGAGCCAGTAGTCGATGCGCGAGGCAAGATCCTCGGGCGAATCGTACCTGAAAAGATTCTTCTCGGTAAGCGCAAAATATCTCGTCGCCGAGCGTGGAGAATCCGCTATCACGGGAACGAGCCCGCACTTTATCGCCTCAAGGCAGGCGATAGCTTCTATCTCTATCTCTGCGGGGTGGACGTAAAGGTCGGCGTAGTTCAGCACCTTAAGCATTTCGGGGCGCGAAAAGAAGCGGAAGAGCGGCTGATTTTCAGCCGGCAGCACCTTGGCGGCATATTCGTGCAGCTTTTCGTCAAGCGGACCGCACCCCGCAAAAACAAGCTGTATCCTGCCGGGGTCGCGCGTTGCCGCCACTCCGTCGATAAGCACACGATGGCTCTTTTCGCGCGAATAGCGCCCGGTAAAGAGTATCACCTTTTTGTCGGCAAACTCGGCGGGCTTGGGCTGCGGGTCGCGCACGAACTCTTTGCCCACTCCGTTGGAAATGACGTAATGGTTCGTCGTATGACCGCACTCGCGCTCAAAAACATCGCAGATGAACTGCGTGGGGTAGTGCACCGCGGTGCAGTATTTGTAAACATAGCTGTAAAGCGTCTTGTATATCTTGGTGTTGAAACGCGTCGAATTCATGAGGAAGAGGTGGCTCGAGATATTCTCCGCCTGGCAGTGGAAGGACGCCGTGACCGGCACGCCGTATTCACGCGCGATCTCCATCCCCTTATGCGCCATAAAGAACGGTGTCACAAGATGGCACACGTCTTCATCGTGAATAACGGTGCGCAGCGTGTCCTCGTCGGGGCGGGATATCACCACTCCGTTTTCCTCAACATATTCGTTGAATATTCCGAAATTTATCTTTTTTACGATGTAAAAGCCCTCGTCGCCCCGGCGATCCTCATCGGGGCAAACGACGCGCACGTCGTGACCCTTGGCTTTGAGCGACCGTATCAGGTTCATGGCTGCAACGGTCGTGCCGTTGTTTTCCTTGCCGAGAACATCACAGATTATTGCAATTTTCATTGTAGTGTCCATCCGCTCCCGCTCTGCGAAAGCTCTCCCGATTTTCTTTTTTCAGTTTGCGGCGGCAAGCGTGCGCATCACCGACGAGCCGAAAAGACCGCCGATTATGCTCTCCGCGCTTCCCGCGTCGGCGCGCATGCCGCACGCCTTCATCCTCTCGTCAAGTATCTCCGAAAGCCGCGCGAAAAATTCCTTTGCGCTGCCGCGGAACGCCGGAGCCCACATTGACTGACAGACGGAATCCAGAATAACACGCCACAGATCGGCGTTTTCGCCCGAAAGACCGGAAAAATACCTGCCCGCAGCGGCGACCGGATCGTCACCGTCACCGGAAACTGCCGCAGCAAAGCCGCATATGCCGCGCTCGACGGCATCGTTAACGACCTCGGAGATGAGCGCTTCCTTGCTGTGATAATAATAGGCGATCTGGCTCAGCGCCACACCCGCCTCGGCTGCGATGTCGCGCATGGATACATTGGCATATCCGCGCCCCGCAAGCAAGCGGAAGGTGGACGTTCTGATATTCTCCATCGCACCCTCACGCTTTTTCTTCATTCCGGAAAGTATTCCCGTTCCGTTTATCTTCATTCAGCATCGCCCCGTTCCGTTTTCAAACGACCGTTCTAATTCCGGCTTCATTATATCATATATACGGAGAGATGTCAAGCGGCGCGGAATATAGCTTTATCTGACTTATTTGATCATGTTACCGCGCCCCTTTAAGCCGCCGCAGGCGGCTTAAACAAAGTTCGGCAGCAGCTTTGCAAGACTCATTTTTTCCATCGGCAAAATCTTTCAAGCCAAAGTAGGGGGTGTAAGCCCGGGTGAAACCCGAGGTCGCCGCTGCGCTAACAAAATTTGATAATGTACGGGAGGGGCTTGCCCCTCCCGTGATTGGA
>CAJLZE010000089.1 GCA_905210995.1 uncultured Anaerotruncus sp. | reverse complement strand
GGGCCTGCCGTATTATGCGGCAGCCCCATGTTTTCATATTATCCTCACCCGGTGAATGCCATCGAGCGCACCGATCTTTTCGGTGATCGCCGCAGCGACGTCGGCGGCAAGGACGCCCGTCGTTTCAACGAGGGTATACGCATTGTCGCCCTTTGATTTGTTCGTAAGGTTTTCGATGTTGATCCCGTAGCCGGACAGCACGCCGGAAATATTTGCGATGACAGCGGGAATGTTCGCGTGCAGCACGCACACGCGCGTACCCTCCCCAATGGGGATCTCGACCGAGGGATAATTTACCGAATTGCGGATATTTCCCGTTCTGAGATATGCGTCAAGCTGGCGCGCCGCCATAACGGCGCAGTTGTCCTCCGACTCCTCGGTGGATGCGCCGAGGTGCGGGATGTTGACTATCCCCTTCACACCTACGGTCTCGGGAGTGGGGAAATCGGTGACGTAGCTTGCGACTTTGCCGGCGGCGAGCGCTTCCTTTACGTCGGCAGCGACTGCAAGGTCGGCGCGTGCAAGATTGATGATGCGCACCCCGTCCTTCATTTTTGCGATGCTCTCGCGGTTTATCATTCCGCGGTTCGCGGCGACCGCGGGAACGTGCAGAGTGATGTAATCGGCTGCGGCATAAATTTCGTCAAGCGATTTTGCGTGCCCGATACCACCCGAAAGGTTCCACGCGGCGTCAACGGTAAGGAATGGGTCATAGCCCAGCACGTTCATTCCGAGAGCCAGCGCTGCATTTGCGACCTGACCGCCGATAGCCCCGAGCCCGATGACTCCGAGCGTTTTCCCCGCAAATTCAACGCCCGCAAAAGCGGACTTTCCCTTTTCGACCTGCGACGCGACGTCTCCCGTGAGTGAGGAAGCCCACATGATGCCGCCCGCTATATCGCGCGAGGCGAGCGCCAGTGCGCATACGGTCAACTCCTTTACACCGTTCGCATTTGCCCCCGGCGTATTGAAAACGACAATGCCCTCCTCGGCGCATTTTTCGACGGGAATGTTATTTACCCCAGCCCCGGCGCGCGCAATGGCAAGCACGCACGGCGGAAATTCGGTGTCGTGCATGGCTGCCGAACGCACCATTATCGCGTCGGCGCTCTCAAGCGGGAGGTCTGCTCCCACCTCGTATTCGGCGCGGTCGAAAATGTCGGTGCCGACCACGGCGATCTTGTTCATAAGCTTTATTTTCTTCATTACGATACTCTCTTGTCAGTTTTTCGGGTTCTCGGCAGCGAATTTCTTCATAAATTCGACAAGCGCCGCCAGGCCCTCGTAGGGCATTGCGTTGTAGATCGAGGCTCTCATGCCGCCGACGGAGCGGTGCCCCTTGATATTCTTGAGCCCCGCCGCAGTCGCCTCGGCGGCAAATTTTTTGTCAAGCTCCGGGTCTCCTGTGACGAACGTAACGTTCATCATCGAGCGGCATTCGGGGCGCACGGGCGCGATGTAGTAGCTCTGCGAATCGAGATAGTCGTAAAGCAGCGCCGCCTTGCGCTCGTTGCGGCGTTTCATTTCGGAAAGTCCGCCCTCGGCGAGCAGATAGTCGAACACCAGCCCCGCCATGTAAATATTGAAGCAGGGCGGCGTGTTGTACATCGAATCGTTGCTTGCCATCACGTTCCAGTCGAGCATCGTAGGGCAGATTGGGCGTGCGTGCCCGAGAAGATCACGGCGGACTATGACAAGCGTCAGTCCCGCGGGAGCAACGTTTTTCTGCGCGCCGGCATATATGACGGCAAAACGCCTGACGTCCACCGGCTCGGAGAGGATGCAGGAGGACATATCCGCAACGAGCGGGATATCGCCGGTGTCGGGGATATAATTGAATTTGGTGCCGTATATCGTGTTGTTGAAGCAGATATGGACATACGACGCGTCGGGACGGAACGAGGCGCGCGTTGTGGCGGGGACGTATGTGAAGTTATCCGGCTTTGAGGTCGCCGCTACGGCAGCATCACCGTATTTCAGCGCCTCGGTGTACGCTTTGCCGGAGAACTGACCAGAAACGATATAGTCTGCCTTGCCGCCCTCGGGCATGAGGTTGAGCGGTACCGCGGCAAACTGAGTTGACGCGCCGCCCTGCAAAAACAGCACGGCATATTCGTCGGGTATATTCATGAGCTTGCGCAGAGATGCCTCAGCCGCCTTGATTATAGGCTCGTAGTCGGGTGAGCGGTGCGACATTTCAAGCACCGACATACCGCTGTCACCGTATGAAACAAGCTCAGAAGCGGCGCGCTCAAGCACGGGCAGCGGGAGCATTGAAGGACCTGCCGAAAAATTATATAAACGGTTCATTTTATTGTGACCTGCCTTTCCTGCGCAGACGTGCGCCCTGCGCAGCGTACATTATGAAAATATGCTATTTATAATATTATATTACGATTGCAGCATTAAGTCAAGCAAGCTTTCATTTTATTTTCGGCGCGCACAAACAGTTTGTGAAACATCTACATTATTAATAACTTAGTTTCATGCGCTTTTGTGCATATAGCGAATAAATCCTCCCCGCGCGGGCACGCCCGCGTGGGGAGGATGAAATATATGATACCCAAAAATTCAAACCCGGTCCTTTTCGCCGCTCGTGAGCTTCATAAGGAAGGAGCGTGTGCCGTCCGGCAGGACGCCGCACACGGCAACACCGTCGGGCAGTTCTGCACGGCGCACCGAAAAAACGGTGCCCTCGCGTATTTCGGCAAAAAACCACACATCGACCGCCGAAAGCCCGCCCACTGCGGCACGCTCGTCGGGAGTGAGGGCATCGTAAACGAATTCGCCGTAGCGCGTATTGTTGACGTGCCCCATACCGTCGGTCATTGACGGGAGGGCAGTGCGATCGCCGACGGGCACGAATGCGCTGTCGTCGATCCTCGGCGCGCGGCGCGGCGCCTGCGATAACTTTTCTCCCTCGGGGAGCCACAGGCTCTCGATTATCGCGCGGTCGGTGCAGAATTTGCGGTCACCGACAGAGAGAAGTGTCGAATATGATGCTCCGACGGCGGCGCGGGTGCCGTCCTCACCGATAAATTCATAGTCGCGGCGGAATATCGGCGGAATCGTCCCCGAATTCCATGTTCTTGCCGTAAGATGCTCGCCGAGGCGCACACGACGCATGATCGTTATGTGCGTCGATAGCAGTATCCACGACATTCCGAGTCTGTCGAGCAGCTCCTGCTCGCCCATTCCTATATTGCGCAGATGCCGCTCGATCATCGAGACCACGAGCTTTTGCCATCCGGAGGGCGTGACTGCCCCGCCGGGACCGCACATCGTCATATCTACATACACATCGTATGAATATCCGCGCTCATAGTCAAGGGTGAGCGTTTCCCTTCTGTTTTCGGTATTATTCATTCGTAAAAAGCTTTTCTTCTATAATTTTGCGGTATCTGCCGAATTTGCGGTCAAACTCGGGCGGAGAGGTAACTACCTTCTCCGTTCTGCCGAGCCGCGCAGCTTCGGCGGTGTATTCCTCATCGGTGATGACTCCCTGATCCTTCAGCACGCCGAGAACAAGCGTGCCGAGTTCTTTGCCGCGCGAAAGCATGATCTCCCGTGCGTCGTCCTTATGCGTGTCATAAAACGGACCGAGCTTCGACACGAGCGCCAGCAGCTCCTCATCTGAAACCGCCTCGGCAGCCTCGGCGCGCAGCGTGGCGCTGTAATATCCCACGCGCGTCGTGCCGTCCTTCAGTGCCGGCGTCGCGCTGATATATGTTATGCCGTCATAGGCAAGAAGATAGTATGCCTCGCAAAGCTGATCGGCATCAAGCCCGCCCGCGCGGTACTGCTTTATCACACAGTCGGCAAAATAGTCGGCGGAGTCAACGTCACGGCGTGCAAACGAGATACCGCACGGCGTTATCGCATACGAGCACCAGAAGCCGCCGACCCACACGCCGCCGGTCGTCCCGTATTCCTGATCCTCGTCATCGTCGCTGTACGAATACCGTGCGCTGCTGCCGAACACATCGTTCCCCTCTGCGGGGACGAATTCGAAATACAGATACAGCTTGCCGAAGGCAAAGTCCATGTCGGACGTTGCGGCAGCCGTGTCGGCCGACTTGCCGCGCAGAAATGAGAGCTCCACGCTGTCGGGTGCCTTGCCGTCAACGAAGCCGTGGATATCGTAGATATAATCCTTGACGGTCAGCTCGTGCGACAGGTGCAAATCGTCACAGTCAAGGCGCAGGCGAAGGTCGCCGTCACCGTAGCTTGCATCGGTCAGACCGAAGTCAAGCGTAAAGGTCGGCGTTTCGTCGGCGCTCCATGCGGTCTTTGGCATAGTTATGCGGCACTTGAGAGCGCCGTTTCTCATACCGTCGGGCATTGCGGTCGACACGGCAGCCGTTGTATCATCATCGCTCTCGTCGGGAGCCGTCGTTTTGCTCGGTCTGCGTGTCGTAAACGCAGCCTTTGTCGCTCTCGGCGTGTAAACGACGTTGCGCTGATCGAACTCCGCCGTAAACGGGCGGTCATCACGCCCGGCGGAAAGCACGACTGCCAGAGCGGCTATGACCAGCGCGGCACACACGACCGCCGCCGAGATCATCACCGCGCGCCGCCGTGCGCCTTTGGAAACCGAAAATTTCATCATTTTTGCTTCCTTTTCATTATTCGCACCCGTCAGCAGCATTATTCGGCCGTGACATATGAGCAGACCGGGCAATGATCGGTGATATATATGCCGTCGATGGGCTCGTTGGGCACGATAAAGGATTCATCCGGGTCGCAGGGCATATCGGTGAAAATATAATCTATCTTCGTGGGCACCGCGCGCTGACCGAACGCATGGAAGGTGCCGCCGAGCTTTTCTGTCGCGTCGACGACAGGTCTGCCGCAGGGGGCAAACGAGGTAAACGCCACGATCTCCGCCGTGCCGGGCAGTGCGTTCATATCGCCGGTAACGACAAAGTGCAGCCCCTTACCGGAGAGATACTGCATGATCTCCACAGCGCCGAGAAGCCTTGCGGTCGCGCCCTTGTGGTCAAGGTGAGTATTGAGGAAGATAAACGGAGCCGATGCCTCGCGGTGCTTTAGACACACGGCGGTAAAAATGCGCGGGCAGCTGCTCTGATCTCCGCCGAAGGTCGAGGCGGGGATATCCGGCGTTGCCGAGAGCCAATGATTTTCAAGAGAGATCATCTCAAACATATGCTTTTTGAACGCAAGGACGGTCGATTCGCCGCGCCAGTCGGCAAGCCTGCCGCAGCCGACGACGGTGTAATCGGAAAGCGAGTCGATAAGCCACTCACGCATATTGTCGTTGGCTTCCTGAAAGCCGATAATGTCGGGAGAATACTCCTTTATCGTGTCGAGAATACGTCCGCGACGGTTTGAAAATGTGTTTATCCCGTCTACCTTTGCCTCAACTCTGAGATTGAACGTAAAAACCTTGATCTTTGCTGACATTTTCATTTCCTCTTTGTTTTATTTTTTCGGGAGAACTTACTTTTTTGTTTTGCGGCAGATAAAAACTATGCCGACGACCGCGACGGCAACAAGAAGCGCCACGCCGATGACTATCGGGATTATCTCGCCGATGCCGTAGCTCCCCACCGGGTCGGCTACAACATCAAGCCCTATGCGGGGCAGATTTTCGAATTTCATTATGATCCCTCCTGAAGTATTTTTTTCATATCATTCCGGCGATCGCAAGACCGACGGTAAAGGACACGGCATTCAAAAGCAGCGACGAGAGAAAGGCTCGCCCGTGCGCGACGCCGAGCGCACGGCGCAGAACGAGCATCTCGACGGCAACGACGGCAGCCTCACCAAACACGACGAACGCAGTGCGGTGCACTGTGCCGACAAGGAGGAGCGCAAGGTTGAGCGTCGGATTGGTTGCGATGTTCATGAGCAGCACGGCAACGACCGCATGAAGACAACGCTCCCTCGGGCGGCGGAACATCAGCGCACCGAGCGGCAGCTCGA
>CAJLZE010000088.1 GCA_905210995.1 uncultured Anaerotruncus sp. | reverse complement strand
CGCACATAAGTGCGGCGCCGGACGGCGTATATGCTTCAGTCTATTATCATTAGCATTGTCACACGGTCTTTCAGGTTCGCATCCTTGCGGGCAACGTTTACGTCTGCCGCAAGCGCGAGCTTGCCTTTTTCTGTTCTGACAAGACAGCAGGTGTCCCTCAGCACTTCAAAGTCGGGCGCGGATGACGCTGCGCCGTCGGATGCCGCGGCGGCAGACCACATCTCACCTGCTTTTGTCTCGACCGCATCCATGGAGCGCTCAAGGCTGAAGTCCTCGGGCAAAGTGACTCCGGCAAACTCACCTACCGAATAAGAAATGTACCTGTAAACTGCCGCATGACGGCTGTCAACATGGATATATGCCACATCGTTGGTCGGGATATCATCTATGAGGCGGACAAACTCATACGAATATCCAAGTACATTGCTGTGTTCAAAATCATCTTCAGTCCACGTTGAGAGCAACGTATAATTGTCGGCATCAACGATCTCACCGAGAAAGCTGAGTGCTATATCCTTTCCCTGCTCAATGGAACAGGCGACAGGCAATGTTTCGTCATAAGCCAAAAAGCGGTAGAAGTCGCCCGGCTTGCCGCTGTCGCGTACGATAGCAAATGTGTTTCCGTCGTCGTCTTTGTAGTGATCTCTTGTCAACGCCGACATCAGACCGCGATCGGAATATCCGTATGTTCCCGTATACGTCACGCCTCCCGCGGTGATCCGGGCTGACGCGGGCGCGGAACCGTCGGTAAATTCATCGGTCGAAAATCGGGCTGCTATCTTTTCATCGACCTTGATGTTCACCGCTCCGTCGCTCAGCCCGTCGGAAACGTCGATAAGGTATACGCTCCCGCTTTTTTCCGAGCAGGATGATAATATCAATAAACTTACGAATATCATTATGATCGCGCATGCCGTTCTTTTCATCGCTTCAAACCTCCGTTAAAGTAAAGTGTAAATACGGCACAAAGGTCGGGCGCGCAAGCCCGGACAAAAAAAGGAATATCAAACGCTCGGTTTCTGTGTTGACGGTGCGTGTTGTGCTGCTTTTTGAACTGCACATGGTCTGATCCTCCTTTATGTATTATGTTGTGCCGGCTGCCGCGGCAGCCGGGTGCTTCGGTCATCTCTTGATCTGTCTCCGTATATGGCGGCATAAGGCACCGCATGATTTCTTTTCCAATGTCATTATAGTATAATAAACTACTTGCGTCAACATAAAAATGAAATATTTAGATATTTATTTATGCCGTTGTACAAAAATCGATCGGACAGCCAAAATTGGCTGCCCGATCGACATTTCAGACAAAATATTTGATACCTCAGGCGAAATATTTGTCAATGACCTCCGCCTCGGCTTTGGCAAGTCGGGCAAGGCACTCATCGCTTTGCAGGAAGGCGGAATCCTCGGGGTTCGTGTGGAAGCCGTGCTCGATAAGAAACGCACGGCGGCAGCCCGACTGCGCGGCGTTGCGGATAACGGCATAATAATCCGTGTTCTCATCGTCGGGGTGGCGGCGCGTCTTTATCCCGCGGTCAAGCGTGCCCATAGTGCGCACGACGGCGTCGTTGAGCGCACGCGCGATGGGAGCGTTGCCCTCCTCGTCGGTCACCGAATAATATGTCTCGGCGCCTCTGACGCGCGCATATTCCTCGGGCGAGCGCGACGCTCCGGGTGCATTCGAGTGGAGTGAAAGGAACATCTTTGCCCCGAGTCTGCCCGCCATCGACCCGCGCTCGGCAAGCTCGGGGTTATCATCCACCGTTTCGCGCGTGACCTTTACGTCAAAACCGCGTGCGACAAGCTCGTCGCGCAGATACTGTGAAAGAACGAAATTCTGCGTTCCCTCGTAATAGCCCGCCTTTGTGGTGTGGGGATTGCCCGTCTTTCCGTGTCCTGGATCAAGTATTATAAGTCCTTTTGACATTTCGCATTTCCTTTCCTGTACCGTACGGTATTACTTCACAGTCATTATAGGACCGTTCGGCGGTTTTGTCAAGAGAAATGTTTTCATTGACAGAACGCCGCGTGAAGTATATAATTAGATAAGAATGAGAAAGGAGAGGCGCGAATGGGAAGCACGAACATGAATTCTCTCGTAACGGTGCTGTCGGGCGTGGGACCGGCACGCGCCGCCGCGTATGCCAAGGCGGGCGTAGAAACTCTCGGCGACCTTATATATCATATCCCTCGGGCATATGAGAACCGCGGGGACGTGCGCCCCCTGCGCGAGGCGCGGCGCGACGGCGGCAAGACCGCCGTGGTGCTGACCGTTGCAACGGAGCCGCGCGCCGCAAGGCTGCCGCGCAGGATGACGCTGCTCAAATTCCGCGCCTGCGACGAGACAGACGCAGCGGAGATCACTTTTTTCAATCAGGAATACCTTAAGAGCAAGTTCACCGTCGGCTCGGTCTGGCGCTTTTACGGCACGGTGAATATAAACGGACGCGGCAGCAGATATACCATGACCTCTCCCGCCTTTGAGCCTTGGGAGGAAGGCAGGCTGCCCGATTTCACGGCGGTATATCCGCTGTCGGAGGGGCTGTCGCAGAAGCAGCTCGCGCAAAACGTTGCCGAGGCGATGCGGCTGTGCGGCAGGGATATTGCCGATCCGCTGCCCGAGGACATACGCTGTGCCAACAGCCTGCCGACGCTCGGATATGCGCTGCGCAACATCCACCTGCCCGAAAGCTATGCCGCTCTCGCGGCGGCAAAGCGGCGGTTGGTGTTTGACGAGCTTTTCTTCTTTGCCCTGGGGCTTGCCGGGCGCAAAAAACGCGAACGCACGCCCGGAGCCGTCCCCTGCACAAAGCAGAACATATCTCCGCTGCTCGCGCTGCTGCCTTACAGCCTCACCGGCGCGCAGAAGCGTGCGATATCCGAGATAGCAGCCGACATGAAGCGCGACATCGCGATGAACCGCATGGTCGTCGGCGACGTCGGCTGCGGCAAAACGGTGGTCGCGGCAGCCGCGATATATATCGCGGTGATGAGCGGCGGTCAGGCAGCGCTTATGGCGCCGACGGAAATACTCGCGCGGCAGCATTACACGGAGCTGGCGCCGCTTTTCGAAAAGCTCGGGGTGAGCTGTGCGCTGCTTGTCGGCGCGACTCCCGCAGCGGAAAAACGAAAGATAAAAGCGGCGCTCTCATGCGTGTCGCCCGAGCTGCGGCTCAGCGTGGTCATCGGCACGCACGCGCTGATATCCGACGGCGTGGGATTCTTCGATCTTGTGCTTGCGGTGACCGACGAGCAGCACCGCTTCGGCGTGGCTCAGCGTGCGGCGCTGACGGCGGGGGCGGAACACGTGCACACCCTAGCCATGAGCGCAACGCCGATACCGCGCTCGCTGGCGCTGACGATATACGGCGATCTTGATATATCGAAGATCGACGAAATGCCGCCCGGGCGGCAGAAGGTGGACACATTCGCGGTGGACGAGAGCTACCGCGCGCGGGTAAACGCATTCATCGAAAAAACCGTCCGTGCCGGCGGTCAGGTGTATGTCGTCTGCCCGGCGATAGAGGAAGATCCGGGACCGGAGGGCGGCGAGGTCGGCATCGAGGACATCACCGACTCGGGCTTTGAGGAACGCCCTCCGCTCACCGCCGCGACCGAATGCGCCGAAAAGCTCACCGCCGCACTGCCCGACGTGCGCGTCGCCCTTGTTCACGGCAGGATGAAGCCTGCCGAAAAGGACGCGGTGATGCGTGCCTTTGCAGCGGGCGAGGCGGATGTTCTGGTATCGACGACCGTGATCGAGGTCGGAGTGAACGTGCCGAACGCGTCGCTCATGATAGTCGAGAACGCCGAGAGATTCGGGCTTTCGCAGCTTCATCAACTGCGCGGGCGCGTTGGGCGCGGCAGCCGGAAATCATATTGCATCCTCATCTCGGCCTGCCGCTCTGAGAACGCACGGCGCCGTCTTTCGGTGCTCACAAGGACCAACAACGGCTTTGAGATAGCCGAGGAGGACCTTGAGCTGCGCGGTCCCGGCGATTTCTTCGGAAAAAGCAGCGGCGGGATACGCCAAAGCGGCGGAGTGCGCTTCCGCTTTGCCGATCTTTGCGGCGACGCGGGGCTGCTCATGTCGGCGACCGAGGCGGCTCACGGCATCCTTGCAGCCGATCCCGGTCTTGCGGAGCACCCGCTCCTCCGTGAGGAGGTCGCAAAAATGTTCGGCGAGAACGAATAGTAAAAAGGTGTGTTAAAAGCTCATTTTGAGTTTTTAACACACCTTTTCGGATATACGATGCTTTCGGATGCTGCCGGGCATTGCCCGGCTCACCATCCCACACGGACTCTCCCGCATAATGTTTGACTGTTGCTCACTGAGCCTCGTCGTCGCTCGGCATCACGCCGTCAAGGCGCGGGTCGCCGCGCGATTCAAGCTCCATATACTGCGGGAGCGTAAGGAGCACGGTGCGCGGCTTTGTTCCGTTCATGCCCGATACGAAGCCCATCTTCGCCATCTGGTCGATAAGGCGGGCAGCCCTGCCGTAGCCGATGGAGAGCGTTCTCTGCAGATACGAGGTCGCAATCGTTCCGTTGTCCACGGCGATCTTGAGCGCCTGCCGGAACTGCGGGTCTCCGCCCGCCGAGGAGGACGCGCCGGACATATCCCCGCCGCCGAATGAGGCGGCTCCTTTTTTGCCCGCCGCTACGCGCTCCGACTCGCGGTCGATATCGGAAATGAAGTCGCCGTCGTAGTCGGCGCAGCCGTAATTTTCCTTGATGAATGCCGTGACCGCCTCGACCTCGTCGTCAACGACCAAAGCACCCTGCGCACGGCGCGGCTTGAGCGAGCCTATCGGCGCATAAAGCATATCGCCCTTGCCTATCAGCTTTTCGGCGCCTGCGATGTCGATTATCGTACGGCTGTCTACCTGCGACGCGACCGTAAACGCAATACGCGACGGCACGTTTGCCTTGATAAGACCCGTGATTACATCGACCGACGGGCGCTGCGTGCCTATGATAAGGTGGATGCCCGCGGCACGCGCCTTCTGCGCAAGACGGCATATCGAGGTCTCGATCTGATCCGGTGCGGTCATCATGAGGTCGGCAAGCTCGTCGATGATTATCACGATCTTTGGCAGCGGCGGATGCTCGGGGTCTCCTGCCGTGATTCTGTTGTAGCCGTCGATGTCGCGGACGCCGACGTCCTCGAACAGCTCAAAGCGGTGCTCCATCTCGTTGACCGCCGCATTGAGCGTGCCGGTAGCGCGCTTGGTATCGGTCACGACGGGCACCTTGAGGTGCGGCAGGTCGGAATACATACTCATTTCGATCTTTTTGGGGTCGATCATGATGAGCTGCACCTCGTCGGGGCGCGCCTTGTAAAGCAGGCTGATTATGATGCAGTTGATGCACACCGATTTACCGGATCCCGTAGTACCCGCAATGAGCAGGTGCGGCATTTTGGCTATATCGAAGATTATCATGTTGCCGGCAACGTCTTTGCCGAGGCACGCCGTCAGCTTGCTCTTGGAGTTGCGGAAAATATCGGATTCGAGCAGCTCGCGGATAAACACCGTGGCTCTCACGCGGTTCGGCACCTCAACGCCGACGGCACTTTTGTTGGGTATCGGCGCCTCGATACGCACGCCCGTCGTCGCAAGCGACAGCGCGATGTCGTCAACAAGATTTGAGATCGTTCTTATGCGCGTGCCCGCCTCGGGATAAAGCTCGTAGCGGGTTATCGTAGGTCCGCGCGAATATTCTATCTTTTTGATCTTTACATTGAAAGACGAAAGCGTCTCCATCAGCTTCTGCGCGTTGGTGCGCAGCTCTGTTTCAACGTCTCCGTCGGACGGAGCCGAATTCGGATGAAGCAGCTCAACGGGCGGGAAGGTGTAGTCGGCAGCCTGTCTTTCGGGCTTTTGCGGTGCGGCTGTCGCTGCGGCGGTAACGTCGGCGTCGCTGCTTTCGGTGTCCTTTATCGGAGTAAGCCTTATCTCAAGCTCGCCGGAGGTCTTTGCGTCCTCCTCCTCGCGCTCCGGCGCGGGAGCGGGCGCAGTCCTCCCGCGCGACGGCGAGAAAGTAGTCCT
>CAJLZE010000087.1 GCA_905210995.1 uncultured Anaerotruncus sp. | reverse complement strand
GATGCGCACGCGGGAGCGTTTTATTTCATTATTTTATTTGCCCGCTTTTCTGAGCGCCGAGAGCTGCTTTTTCAGCAGTATATAGCCTTCCTCGCAGTCGTCGGTACCGCCGACGGCTTTTTCCATCGGGCAGGAATCCGTCCCCGCGCGGTTCATTATCCGCTCTGTGACCGAGCCGAAGGTGAGAGGCACTCCGTGCTCCTCAAGGTACTTCTTCCCCGCCGCAGATACGACACCGGCATAAACCGCGGTGATCCCCGCTTTTACGAAAAGCATGGCTGTCGCCTTTCCGACAATGACATCGGCAGCGGAAAAGCCGCGCAGATCGCGCCCTTCGGCAATATAGTCCATCATGGGAGATACACCGCGGGCATCGCTTATCATCAGCTCGCCGCCGCGGCAGAGCACCAGCGTGTGCCCGCCGAGGTTTTCGCGCGCAAGCTCAAGGTCGGTCATTCTTTTCAAACTCCTTGGCAACGTCGCAGAGAAGCTCGCGTATCGGCAGATGCTGCGGGCAGACCTTTTCGCATTTGCCGCAGCGTATGCAGTCTGACGCCTTGCCGTTGCGGACCGTATAGACGCTATTGTAATAAAAATCGGCGTTCCAGTCGTGATATATGTTCTTTGCATTGAGACAAGAGAACAGATCGGGAATGGAAATATGCTTTGGACATCCGTCGGTGCAATAGCGGCAGGCTGTGCACTGAATGAGGTGCATCGAGCGGAACACACCGCAGACCTTTTCGACCGCCTCGCGCTCTGCGGCGTCGAGCGGTTTGAAATCCTTCATATAGGACAGGTTGTCCGTCATCTGCTCCATATTGCTCATGCCCGAAAGCACCATAAAGATGCCGTCAAAGCCCGCGGCAAAGCGTATCGCATAGCTTGCGGGGCTTCCGCCGTGCAGATCGTCAAGTATCTTCTTCGCCTCGTCGGGGAGCTTTACAAGATTTCCGCCCTTTACGGGTTCCATAACTATCACGGGCTTGCCGTGCTTGCGGCAGACCTCATAGCAGCGGCGCGACTGGACCGCGGAGTCGTCAAAATCAACGTAGTTGAGCTGTATCTGAACGAATTCGACCTGAGGATATTCGGTAAGTATCGTGTCGAGCAGAGCACGTCGGCAGTGTCGTGGAAAGAGATGCCGAAATGATGTATCTTGCCCTCTTTTTTGAACTCAAGCGCCTGCTCGTATGCGCGGCATTCCTTGAATTTAACAAAATTATCGTGGTTCTGCGCGTGCATCAGATAAAAATCAAAATAGTCCACGCCGCATATTTCAAGCTGGCTTTCAAAGAAGGGGCGCACATCCGCCTCGGTCTTGAAAAAGCTTGCCGTCAGCTTGTCGGTAAGAATGTACTTCTCGCGCGGATAACGGTCGACAAGGCACTTGCGCAGCGCCTTTTCGCTCTTACCGCCGAGATAACCGTGCGCCGTGTCAAAGTAATTGAAGCCGGCGTCGATAAAATAATCGACCATTCGGCTGAATTCTTCATGATCGACCTCGCCGTCCTTCATCGGCAGACGCATACATCCGAATCCGAAATTCTTTTTTACTTCTTCAAAATAACTCATCTTCCGTCCTCCGTATATGTTATTACAGTTTTCTTTTTCTCCGGAAAAGCACCGGAGCGCCGCAGTATACCTGCAATATATATTATAGAACACAGTCGCGCCGCTTTCAAGTTCCGACACAAAAAATGCACGCACAGGTTGCATGATCGTCTCGGACATGGTATAATTATAAAAAACACGGTCGTATAAGACGAAAGGCAAACGGAATGAAGATCCTTATCACGGGCTTTGAGCCCTTCGGCGGCGAAAGCATAAATCCCGCCTACGAGGCGGTAAAGCTGCTGCCCGACACGGTGTGCGGCGCACAGATCGTAAAACTTGAGGTGCCGACAGTATTCGGCAAAGCGGGAGACATCCTTCACGCGGCTGTCGCGGAACACCGCCCCGACGCCGTGATATGCGTGGGTCAGGCGGGCGGCAGAGCCGCAATAACGCCCGAGCGCGTTGCGATAAACATAATGGACGGCAGGATAGCCGATAACGCAGGCTTTATGCCCGTGGATCGGACGATCCGCACCGACGGAGAAAACGCATATTTTTCGACGCTCCCGATAAAGGCGATGGTCGCGGCGATACGCGCGGAGGGCATACCTGCCGAGGTCTCAAACACTGCCGGCACATATGTGTGCAATTATCTTATGTACACACTGCTTTATATTGCCGATAAAGAATTTCCGTCAATGCGCGGCGGGTTCATACACGTGCCGTATTCGACAGAGCAAACCGTCGATAAACGCTCGGGCACCCCCGGCATGGATATACGCACCATAGCGCGCGGGCTTGAGGCAGCCGTGCGGGAAACGGCGAAAATTCTTTGAAACGGAGGTCGGATAAGCAGTGCACAAGCGAAAAAACACATTTATCCTCGATCTTTCAAAGGCGGAAAGCGCGGATGATATCCACGGGATAATAAAAAAGACGTTCGGCTTTCCCGAATATTACGGCAGCAACTGGGATGCCTTCAGCGACTGTCTGACCGACCTTGCAAGCGCCCCTTTGCACATCAAGATCATCGGCTTCCGACATATGAAGGACAGCTTCCCGCGCGATGCGGCGATCCTCTGCGAGGTGCTTTCCGACGTAAAAAATTCATGCGGGAGAAACTCCTCGGCGATAACGGTCGAATTCGCAGACGAAAAGCCAGAGACCGCCACTCCCAAAATATAATTTGATAATGTATGGGAGGGTGAGCAGAGCCATTCCCCTACGGCTGCACCCGTGCGGCGGAATGAATCCGGATGTCTTGCCGCAGACGACCGAATGAGCAGAAACCAAGCGATCAGGTTAAAATAAAAGTACACCCCCCGGCTGCCGCGCAAGCGCAGCAGCCGGGGGATCATCATTTTATAAGACTTTCGTTACTTCTCAGTCTACAGCTTTGAAGGTAAGGAGGAGTGAGCCGAAATCGCCCTTGAAGCGCGGCAGTGCAAGACCGACATTGCGCAGAACGATCCCGGGGAGGGTAAGCCCCAGCTCTTCGACCGAGTAGACAACGTCGTCGGCAAGTCCCGGTATCCTTATGCGCGGCGCGATGGCAAGCGAGTTGAGCGCCTGGAAATAGATCGCCACGGCACTGCGTCTGTCCTTGGATACAACGGTCTGGATCATCTCGTTGCAATCGCCGTCAAAGGTGGTCTTTCCGCGGTAAAGATCGCCCGTCTGCATCAGATCCTCTATCTCGCGGTACTTTTTGATATCGGCGGGAATACGCTCAAGCTCGTCGGCGGGGACCTTGTTCACGTCGAATTCGTAGCCGTAAGAGCCGAAGTACGCGACGTTTCTTCTCGTGTCGGCGCCGATGATACGTCCGTTGCGGATGTTGGGCGAAAGCGAAACGTGGTTCGAGGACGCGGATATCGGGTAGATGAGCTCGGTTCCGTACTGAATGCGCACGCGATCGTATGCGTCGGTGTTGTCGGACGTCCAGATCTGCGGGAAGAATGTCAGCACTGCGGCATCAAAGCGTCCGCCGCCGCCGGTGCAGCCCTCAAAGAAGATGTCGGGGAAGGATTCGGTCAGGAAGCGCGCCAGCTCGTATACACCGAGAACATAGCGGTGCTGCACCTCGCCCTCGCGGTCTGCGGGGAGCGCGTGCGACCAGTCCTCGCTGAGCGAACGGTTCATATCCCACTTGATGTACTCTGCACCGCTGTTGGCAATGACGTCGTACATTACCTTCTTTATATAATCGACAACATCACGGCGCGAGAAGTCGAGCACGAGCTGATTGCGTGCCTCATACGGCTTTCTGTCGGGAGCCGAAAGCGCCCAATCGGGATGCGCGCGGTAGAGGTCCGAATCGGGGTTGACCATTTCCGGCTCTATCCAAAGACCGAACTTCAGCCCTCTCTCGTGGCAGCGGTCGGCAACGGCTTTAAGACCGCCCGGCAGCTTTTCCTCGTTTACGAACCAGTCGCCGAGACCGGCACGGTCGCTGTTGCGAGCGCCGAACCAGCCGTCGTCAAGCACGAAGGTGTCGATGCCGAGTCCCTCGATGCGGTCGATGGTCTCAAACAGACGGTCACGGTCAAACTTGAAGTGCATGCCCTCCCAACTGTTGAGCACCAGCGGACGGGGCGTGTTGACCCAACGCGGGTTGATTATGTATTTGCGCATGAAGTCATGGTAGCGGCGCGTCATTCCGCCCATGCCCTCGGGGCTGTAGCAAAGCACTGCCTCGGGCGTTTCAAAGCTCTCGCCCGGCTCGAGCTTCCAGTTAAAGCTCTCGGGGTTTATACCCATCGACAGGCGCGTTCTGAACGACTCATCGACCTCAACGCTCTCATAGTGAGAGCCGCTGTATGTAAGACTCGCCGCAAACACCTCGCCCTGCTCTTCTCCCGCACCGGGACGGCGCAGGATGACCAGCGGTGCATGGTGATGGCTTGAGGTCCCGCGGATATTGCCGACAGAGACTCTGCCCTGGATCAGAGAGTTTGCCTGCGGGTAGCGCTCACCGTTGTGGCGTCCCTGATATGTCAGCATTTCATATTCGTTGTCGTAGAAATCGAGCGTTATCGACAGCGCACGCTCAAGGTGAATGTTACCCGAGGTAGCGTTTACGATCTCGGCGCGGCGCGTGATTATATCTTCATCCGGATAGACCGTGTAGAAAAGATAGACCTCAACGCCCGATGTCTCGTCGCGCAGGGTTATCTTCAGCGTCTCTCCGCCGCGTGCCGTGGGAATGCCCGAACGGATGGCGGGCTTTTCGGAAAAGATCTCATAAGAGGCGTACTTGAGGTCGCACATACGGCAGCCGCGTTCGTCAAGCGGGATAAGCGCGGGCTCGCGGAAGTCACCGAGGAACCCGGTGGCGTATTCCTGCATAACGGAACAAAGTCTGCGTCTTGTACCGTGTATCGTGGTGTTGCAGGATCCGGCAATGTCCGGGCGATAGTAGGAAAGATCCGTCTCGGGCATACGCTCGCCGTAATATGCGTGATAGAGATATCCCTCCGGCGTCACGCGCATAAAGTAGGAAAAGCGCTTGCCGCTGAGAAAGAACGTGCGGCATTCATCACAGTATCTGATGCTCATAAAAAACTCCTTTTGCTTTGGTCTTGTCTGCCTTGCGGCAAACTGCGTCAGTTCCACCCGATATTATACCATTGTTCGAAACTTTTTTCAAGACAAAAAAGGTTGCATTGAATAAAAAACATTCCGATAATGCAAAAATATCGCACAGCATCGCAACCGCCGCTCCGGTCACGGCGCAACCCGCGGGACCGCGTGCCATCCATTCTTAACGATTTGACCTCAGAACGGGATCGCCGTGAAATACGCTCACTTTCTCTTTTATGCCGTTCTTGCAAAACACCTTGTCTTTTGCCCGGTTCTATGGTATAATTTCAGTTGTAATGACTGCACAAACATTCGGAGGGACACCAATGACCGAGATCATCGCGCGGCGCGAATTTTCACCGCTTTACATATGGCTTGACATTGCCTTTCTGCTGCTTTTTGCCGCGCTCCTCATATGGAAGAAGAAATATATGACCATCCTCGTCGGCGCTCTCGCGGGTATACTCTATATGATCGTCGATTTCGGCATTTTTCATCTCGTCTGTCACTCGCGCAGCATATCGGACGGTCACAGTCTTTTTTGGGTGCTGCTGTGGATGTCGGTGAGCTACGGATTCACCAATTTTGCGTGGATATGGCTCTGGTTATCAAAAGACGAACGTCTTTTCGAGTGGTCGTTTCTGATACTCCTCTGGTGGTTCGCCTGCCCGCAGCTTTCAAAAACGTTCACACCTGCGGGGACGGCGAATATCGTCATTCAGCGCACGACCGGTGAATATCACGGTTATATGGCGGCGATATTGCTGTTCGGCTACCTTGCTCTCATTATATACGATCTGTGGCAGAAGGACCGCACGGCGCGCGTGAACATACCGTGGCTGCTCGCCGGCGGCATACTTGTTCAGTTCGGTTGGGAAGCAGGGCTGCTCATCGGCGGCATCCGCTCGGCGGGC
>CAJLZE010000086.1 GCA_905210995.1 uncultured Anaerotruncus sp. | reverse complement strand
CCACCGGTAGGATATGCTTTTATTCTTGAGAAATGATTTGGCGCCGATATAAAGTACCATTGCCTGATCATCCTTTCTGGGATCCCGGCCGTCAGCCCCTTTGGGCAGGGTTATCGCACGCCATTTCCAACGCATCACGGGATATTTGACGTGTCGTTTCTATCGGCTATCCCGGGGATCACGATATACACGCCCGCAACGTATGCCGGGCTCGAGATGTCGCTTCGCACGGCGCTTGCGCTAGGCGCACCCGCGGCTGTGAGGTATCCGAATGCGGTCGAGGATGACAGGGTAAAGAGGCGTTTCTATGCCGAAGACACACCTGATGACGTGCCGGGGGTACGTTACGATCTCTCGGCGACGGATGCACCGAGAGCGGTGATTGCCGTTCACGGCAGGATGGCGTCCGAGGCGATAGAAATATCCGATGCGCTCGCAGCGCGCGGCATCGGTTGCGGTATTTTGCTTTGCGAGTACATAAAACCGTATGAGCAGCTTGCCGGTGAGATCGAAAAAATGCTTCCCGAATGCACAGAGCTTTTTGTCTGCCTTGAAGAGGAGATACGCTCGGGCGGTTTCGGCATGAACCTCTGCGATGTGCTTGAGCGCCGCGGAGCGTTTGAAAAAATGAAAAAGCTTATAATTGCCACCGACGATACATTTGCCGTGCCTGATGCCGGGCAGACGGTCTACGAAGCTGCCGGAGTTGACACAGCATCGGCGATCGCGAAAATATCCGAAGCGTTGAAAGCATAACATACCCGACGGTAAACATCAAACGGGCTGCCTCTTTTTGAGGCAGCCCGTTTGATGTTTGCTATTGTCAGATTTCGTTTCTGTGCTTTTCGATGTCGCGCCTGATGAAGTCCTTCACATTTTTGACCCATGCGGCAAAGTTATCGAAAATGCTTCTTATTACCCTGTTGACCGAGAATGCGAGGAGCGCAAGCGCAGTCAGAATCAGCGCCGCGCCGAGATCGAGCGGCACGAGGTTGAACCATGTCGGTATCACGCTTACGGCGACAACGAACAGCGCGCCCATTGAAACGAACAGCGCTTTATGAAGAAGGTTCAGGGGCTTGCAAACGGTGTACAGCATCATGTACGCCACGAACGAATAAATGTAGAATGCCACGGTCGAGCGCAGATCGGCAGCAATATCGAATGCAGCAGAGAAGAGCAGTGACCAGCCGACAAGTATCACCGCAGTCAATGCGGCGGGAAAAGCTCTGAAAAGTACATTGCGCAGGAATTTTCCCTTTACCATCTCGGTGTTCGGTTCAAGCGCAAGGAAGAACGACGGTATACCTATCATGAGTCCGGAGACGAGCGAGAGCTGCGCCGGTTTGAAGGGGTATACGGCGGTCGTTATCAGCGTGAGCAGCGTGAGAATGAACGAGAAGATATTTTTGACAAGGAACAGCGAGGCGGAACGCTCGATATTGTTTATGACACGTCTGCCCTCTGCGACCACAGCGGACATCGAGGCAAAGTTTGAATCGAGCAGAACAAGATCGGACACATTTGCGGCGGCATCGCTGCCGGAAGCCATTGCAATGCTGCAATCCGCATTTTTCAGCGCAAGCACATCGTTTACGCCGTCTCCGGTCATTGCGACGGTGTGCCCCGCTTTTTTGAGAGCCAGAATGAAGAGACGCTTCTGCTCGGGCGTTACCCTGCCGAAAACGTTGTATTCCAGTATGCCCTTGTAGATTTTTTCTTTTGTGTCGAGGATGGTGGCGTCAACATACTTATCCGAATCGGGTATGCCCGCCTCCCGTGCGGCTTTTGATACCGTGACCGGATTGTCTCCCGATATGACCTTTATCGCTACGCCCTGACGTGCGAAATAGCCGAAGGTCTCACGCGCTTCGGGCCTTACGCGGTTTTCGAGCGTGATAAGTGCCATAGGTATCACGATGCCGTCAAGCGAACCGCCCGCGAAAATATCCTCCGGAGTGCCCGGGGCGTATCTGTATTCGGCGAAAAGCAGCACGCGTTCACCGACCGACGAATGTGCTTCCGTTATGTCTTGCAGCTCATTGTAGCCGTCTCGAAGCAAAAATTCCGGTGCGCCGAGGACATATGCGCCGTCGCGAAACGCAGCCGCGCTGTATTTTGTTTCGGATGAAAAGCTTTTTACGGCATATGCGCGACGAAAATCTTTTTTGTCGTCAAAATATTCCGTGAGCGAGCGCATTGTTGCGTTGTCTGCCGTCATATTGAGCACAAGATCGCGTATCGTGCGTGCGCATTCCGCACGCGCAGCGGGAGTGTCCGAATCGAGCGGTATTATGTCCTTGATGTGCATCACCGGTTCTGTTACGGTGCCCGTTTTGTCAACGCATATCACGTCCACCCTTGCGAGCGTTTCTATGCATTTCATGTCGTGGACCAGTGTTTTCTTTTTTGCCAGCCTCATAACGCTGACGGCAAGGGCAATGCTCGTGAGAAGATAAAGTCCCTCGGGGATCATTCCGATAACGGACGCGGCGGTGCTTTCGATATTTTCCTTTATAGGCATGCCCTGCACGTTACGCTGATTGATGAACATGAGCACGGAAAAGGGAATTATGATGATGCCTATCACCTTTATCAGCAGCGTCAGCGATTTCATCATGCCAGGCTGCTGCTTTTTCTTTATTTTCTTGGCATCGAGCGTGAGCTTTGAGGCAAAGGACTCGCGTCCGACTCTTTCAAGCCTTGCACGGCAGCGCCCTGAGACCACAAAGCTGCCCGAGAGCAGAGGAGCGCCTGCTTTCTTGGCGATCTCGTCCGATTCTCCTGTGACAAGAGCCTCGTTTACCGTTACATTTCCGCTGCATACAACGGCATCGGCACATATCTGGTTGCCTGCTTCGAATATCACGATATCGTCAAGCACGAGCTCCTCACTGCCGACGCAGCCTTCCTTGCCGTCGCGTATGACCTTTGTGAGAGGAGCAGACACGAGCGAGAGTTTTTCAAGCGTTTTTTTGGCGCGTATCTCCTGTATTGTGCCGATAACGGTGTTGACAAAAACCACGACGAGAAACGTGAGGTTGTTGTACGAGCCTTCGACAAGCAGTATACCGGCAAGGATGAAGAAGATCATGTTGAAGTATGTGAAAACGTTTGTAAGAATGATTTTCGGTATGGTTTTTGTGGTGTTGCCTACGTCGATGTTCGAAAGACCGTCAAGCGTGCGTTCTTCGACCTGTGCGGCGCTGAGACCGTATTCGGGAGAAGGAAAGTATCGCTTGGCGTTTTTCTGATCGGTTATTTTGATCTTATGCTTTTCGGCTCTGTTTGCGGTCGCGGATTTATTTTCAGAGCCGCTTTCGGGATTTCTCTGCATTATTCTGCCTTTCGTCATTTTTCGCTGAAAAGCGCGTGTGATCTTGCGGAAAGCACTGTCACCGACAGTATACGCGTTCATTATACCACACGGTGATGTGAAATGTAAAGAGAAATTGTAAAATTCTATTTTCGAGTTGCTTTCGCGCTGCAAAAAAGATCGGATCGGCGTGCGCCGATCCGGTTCTTATAAAATATCAAAACAGTTTTTTTATCGTGCCGAGCAGACCTCTTCCTACCTGTCTGCCGATCTCGCGTCCGATGCTGCTCATTGCGGAGTCGGCGGCTTTGGAGAGCGAGGATTTTTTACGCGTTGAGGTCTTGCGGGACCTCTCCTTTTCCTTTGCAGCTCGTTCCTTTTCTTTTTCTTTGGCTTTTGCTGCCTTTTCTTTTTCCTCGGCAAGCTCACGCGCTTCTTTTTCTGCGCGTTCGGCTTCCTCTTGTTTTTCGGCGTTGATTATCTCGTACGCCGACTCGTTGTCTACCGATACTTCATACTTGCCGAACATATCGTCGGCGTGTATTTCGGCTTTGCGGCGTGCATCGTCGATCGCGCCCATTGCGGATTGCGGCGGAAGTATCGTTGCACGCTCGACGACGGAGGGTCTGCCTTTTTCGTCAAGAAAGCTCACAAGTGCTTCGCCGGTTCCGAGCTCGGTCAGCACCTCCTCTGTGTCGAATTTCGGATTTATACGGAAGGACTGCGCCGCTGCGCGTATAGCCTTTTGCTCGGCGGGAGTGTATGCGCGCAGCGCGTGCTGCACACGGTTGCCGAGCTGTGCGAGTATCGGGTCGGGGATGTCGGACGGCTGCTGCGTAATAAAGTAAATCCCGACGCCCTTGGAGCGTATGAGCTTGACGACCTGCTCGACCTTGTCGCGCAGTGCCTTGGGAGCGCCGTTGAAGAGCAGGTGCGCCTCGTCAAAGAAGAATACGAGCTTCGGTTTTTCAAGATCACCGGCTTCGGGCAGCTCCTCGAACAGTTCCGCAAGCAGCCAGAGCATGAAGGTGGAGTAAAGCAGCGGTGACTGGTAGAGTTTTGCACAGTGGAATATATTGATAAAACCGCGTCCGTCCGTGTCGGTCTGCATCCAGTCCTCAAGCTTTATGTCCGGCTCGCCGAAAAAGAGCGTTCCGCCCGCATCCTCAAGCTGAAGCAGAGTGCGCTGTATCGCACCAGCAGACTGACGCGATATATTGCCGTATTCGTTCAGCAGTTCAGAGGCATGATCGGCGACATACGCGACCATCGAACGCAGATCCTTGAGATCAATGAGCAGCCAGCCTTTATCGTCGGCAACGCGGAAGACGATCGAGAGCACGCCTGCCTGAACGTCGGTGAGTCCGAGAAGACGGGCGAGCAGTGTTGAGCCCATTTCGCTGACGGTAGTGCGCACAGGATGACCGCCCTCTCCGTAAACGTCCCAAAATCTCACGGGATAGCTTTTCAGTGTGAAATCCGCGGGGTCTATGCCCATACCGTTAAGGCGCTTTTCGATCGCAGGATTCATCGTTCCAGCTTTTACGCAGCCGCCGAGGTCGCCTTTTACGTCGGCGAGAAATACGGGAACGCCGATATCGGAGAATGATTCCGCCATTACCTTGAGCATTATTGTTTTTCCTGTTCCCGTCGCGCCCGCAATGAGGCCGTGGCGGTTTGCCATATTGGGTAGTATTGCCGCATCGGTGTCGCCTCTGCCTATCAGAAGCTTTCCGTCTTTGAGCATTCCGATTCACCTCCGGTGAAATAATTGCGTTATGCGATAATTATAACAGTACAATGCCGAAAAGTCAATGAAATTATAAAAATACGTGCAGATATGGACATGGACGTTTTTTTGTAGTATAATATGCGTGTCAAAAACCAGTGGAGGAAGTGTCATTATGCTTATAACCGTCGATTGCGGAACGACCAATATGCGTCTGCGTCTTTATCGCAGTGACGCGGACTGCAATATTATTTCAGCCCCGCTTGATGAAACAAAATATAAGACAGGAGTGCGCGACGCCGTGCGTGTGCATTCTGATAATGTACTGAAGGAGACGCTCGCGCTCGGGATACGCGAGATACTTGAGCGCAACTCGCTTACCGAAAGTGATATTGAGGCAGTAGTGTGCTCGGGCACGCTTTCGTCGCACGTCGGGATATATCATATCCACCATGTGGTGATGCCGACGGCACTCTGCGATACCGCCGCACATTCCGAGCTTGTCAGAATGCCGGAGGTCTGCGGAATACCGATACTTTTCATTCCCGGAGTAAAGGGTACGGGTGACATCATGCACACCGAGGTGATGAGCGGTGAGGAGTGCGAGCTTTACGGTATCGCTGACAGGATGGGCATTGACGGTGCATTCACGCTGCTTCTGCCCGGTTCGTACAACAAGATAATAAGCGTGAACGGAAACGGTGAGATAGAGCTGATCTGCTCGTCCATCAGCGGTGAGCTGACTGCCGCAGTATCGGAAAACACTCTTTTGCGGCGTGCGGTGCCGTCGCCCGTTATCCGCGTCATTATACCCGAAATGCTCAAATGGGGTGCTGAATTTGCTTCCGAGTGGGGGCTGTCGCCTGCAATGTCAAAGGTTTGGGTGCTTCAAAGACTCGGTAAAGACCAGGACGAGGCGGGTAACTTCCTCATGGGAGCGATACTTGAAGGCGATATGAGACTCATGTCCGCACTGCCGAAGGATCAGCCGGTATACGTCGGCGGTTCGTCTCCGCTGCGAGAGCTTTTTCTTGAAATGCTCGATATCTACGGCATAAAAGCCACGGGAGTCGATCCCGAAGTCGCACGCATTGCTCCGAACATAGGCGCCGTAAAGGTCTACCGTGAATACAAAAAGCAGCATGGGCTTATATGAACGCCGTATACATAAGCACCGCC
>CAJLZE010000085.1 GCA_905210995.1 uncultured Anaerotruncus sp. | reverse complement strand
GACGCTCTTCGGCGGGCTTTGATTCGTCGGTCATGATCTTTGCAAGTTCAAGCTCGCTGTCGGAATCGAGAAGCGGCACTCTGCCTATCTCCTTGAGATACATACGCACGGGGTCGTCAATGGTCACGCCCTCCTGCTCGAGTATCCGCTCCATATTCTCGCCGACACCGAAATTTTCGACCTCGCTCTCTATTTTGTCGATCTCCGAGCTTGATATCTCGCCGCCTGTCGGGATGCCGCCCTCGTCAAGCGCATCGTAGACCTTGTCCATCTTGTCGATATCGTAATCGAGATCGTCAAGACTGTCGTCAAACTCACCGGAGCCGAGACTACCCTTCTTTTCCTTTTCGATAAGCTCGTTCACGTCCATCTTCTTTTCGTTTTCGTCCATTTTGTTTTCCTTTCGGTATGTGTGCGGCTCCGCCGCGCGGTAGTATATGTCAATTATATATTGTACAAATTAAATATACAGCGGATCATACGGTTTAATTATTTCCATTTCAGGGCGTTTTATCCTTGCTGAGTGCCAATGCACGCCGTTTTGCTTCAAGATCGCCCGAAAGTGAGCCGGAGCCGCCGTCCCTGGCGTGCTCAGCGCGCAGTACATCCGTCGCGGCGATCAGAACATCCGTTCCGTTTTCCGAGAGCTGCTCGCGCCGTTTGCGACAGCGCTCGAGCCGTCCCATCTCATCGGCTGAAAAGTCCTCGCCGAGCATTGAAAAATCAAAGCCGTGATCGCTCTCCTCCATACGGCAGATATCACCGTAGGCCCGCTTGCCGAGAGCCGTAAAGAAATCGTCTGCCGTCAGCCCGAGCTTTCCGCTTGCCGCGAGCCGACGGTGTGAGTCGTCAAGCAGCAAAAGCCCCAGCACGGTCTCCTCGGCGACCGCCGCACGCGGGTTCTTGGCGGCATCGGGATTGACCCTGTCGCCGAAATCGCGTATCGACGCCGTCGCCCTGCGGCTGAGTTCTGCGGCATTTTCCTTTCTTCGCCGTGCCCGCTCTCGCTCAACATCATTTCGTATCACGTCCGCGGGGAGCGACAGCTTTTCCGCCGCGCGGAATATGTATATCTCGCGCTCAACGTTTGAGTAGTAGTCGGCAATGATCTTAACAAGTTCCTCGGCTGCGCGCAGCCGTCCCTGCTGATCCTTCACATCGTATTTGGAAAGCACGGATTCGGATTTGAACTCAAACCCGGTCCTGCTCTTGTCTATCAGAAGCGAAAAACGCGGCCCGCCGTATTTCTTTATGAATTCGTCGGGATCTTTCGCGCCCTCGACCCGCAGCACGCGCACCTCGACGCCTACGCTGCCGAGCACCCGCATCGCCTTGTTTGCCGCCCTTATGCCGGGCTCGTCCGAATCGTAGCAGATGATGACTTCCTTCGTGTATTTCGCCATTATCCGCGCGTGCTCCTCGGTTATGGCCGTACCGAGAGTCGCCACCGCATTTTCAAATCCCGCGGCGTGGAGCGCGATCACATCCATATATCCCTCGCAAAGGATCATTTTTTCGGTGCATTTGCCCTTTGCAAAGTTAAGCGCAAACAGGTTGCGGCTCTTCTTGAATGCCGGAGTGTCGGATGTATTGAGGTATTTCGGCTTTGAGTCGTCCATCACGCGTCCGCCGAACGCCACAACGTTCCCCGCCACGTCGATTATCGGGAACATGACGCGGTTGCGGAAGTAATCGTAAGGCCGTCCCGTTTTCTGACTTATACCGCAGAGAAAGCCCGCGGTCATCTCCTCATCGGTATAGCCGAGGCGCTTCAGATATGAGGTCAGAATGCCGAAGTCATTAGGCGAATACCCAAGCCCGAAGTGCTTGATGGTCGCCCCGGTAAGCTGTCGCGTTCCGGTAAGATATTCAAGCGCCTCATTGCCGTAGCGCTGATCGTAAAGGCACTTGTGAAAGAAGAGCGCCGCAGCGCGGTTCATCTCAAGTATCCGCTTTCTCGAAACCGAATCGCGCGCCGTTGCCTCGTCGTGAGGTATCTCTATACCCGCGCGCGCCGCAAGAAATTCTATTGCGGCAACATAATCAAGGTTTTCGGCTTTTCTTATGAATGTGACCACATCGCCGCCCGCACCGCAGCCGAAGCAATAAAAATGCGGATGCTGGTCATTCGGAAAAACGGTAAAGGACGGTGATTTTTCATTATGGAACGGACAGAGCCCGACAAGATTCGAGCCGGCACGCTTCAGCGTCACATAACTGCCTATGATCTGCTCTATATCACTGCGCGCAACGACCTCTTCGATGACTTCACGAGGGATCATCTCCGTTCCTCCTTTTTATTTTAGTTGTTTGCCGCACGGACGGCAAAATTTCGGCTCTCATATATAATATACGCACAAAAACGTCGAAATGCTTCTTTTTCGGCACATTTTTTATAAAAATTTTCGATAATGGAGCATATCGGCATTATTCGGCGCCGTATTTCATACCGGAACGCACCGCACCGACTCTTCCGGCGGTCATTTCGGTGACACGCGCCGCAAGCGGATCGGCATTTTCGGTATGCACCGAAACGGTAAGCTCCACCTCTGCGCCGAATTCCGTCTTTTCGACCGCAGCGCCGAAGCGCGGCAGCTCGAGCGTTATCTTCCGATGGTCGGAATATCCGCACGAAAACGTCATCAGCACAAGCGGTATCATGTTTACCGTTCCCGCATCGGCTATCGCCTGCTTTGCAGCCGACGAATAAGCGCGCAAAAGCCCGCCCGTGCCGAGCAGAATGCCGCCGAAATAACGCGTGACCACTACCGCGGCATCGCAGATACCGGACTTGCGCATGACCTCAAGCACAGGCATCCCCGCGCTGCCCTGCGGCTCACCGTCGTCGGAATACCTTTCGGCGCCGTCGCGCAGCACATATGCCCACACGTTGTGCCGCGCCGCGGGGTGCTGCTTTTTTACGCTGCGCACGAATTCCGCAGCTTCTTCCTCGGATGACACGGGAACAGCGCAGCCGAGAAATTCCGAACGACGATCCTCGTAAAGGCTTTCGCCTTTTTTGCCGAGAGTCTTATACGGCTTTAATTCCATAGCTGCCTCCTTTTCCCGCATCACCGCGGTATTTTTTATTTCAGTTCGTATTTTTCAAGAACGCCGCGCGTTCTCGCATCTGCTACCGCCGTGGCGGGGATATATTCGTCGCCGTACTCAACATCCTCGACAGCCGCCAGTCTGTAAAGCACCGCAAGCTGCCCGGCGTCGCTGTTCGGGAATCTGAATCTCACGCGGATCTTTCCCTCGCGCACGATCTTCTCGAGCATTGCGACCATCTCGTCTATCCCCTGTCCCGTCAGCGCCGAAACGCAGACGGCGCGGTTTCTGCCGTTCGGCACCACCGTGGGAGCGGGTATGCCCTCAGCCTCGTGGTCGCACTTGTTGTATACGGTAAGTACCGGCTTTCCGCCCGCACCCAGCTCGGTGAGCAGGTCCTCCGTCACCTTCATCTCATCGGGATATTCCGGATCGGATGCATCGACAATGTGCAGTAGTATATCGGCAAGCGCCGCTTCTTCAAGCGTCGAGCGGAACGCCTTTACAAGGTGGTGCGGCAGCCTTCTGATAAACCCGACCGTGTCGGTCAGCAAAACGCTCTCGCCGCCCGGCAGCGTGAATTTGCGTGTTGTGGGATCAAGCGTGGCAAACAGCTTATCCTCGGCAAGAATGCCCGCATCGGTCAGTCGGTTCAGGAGCGTGGATTTGCCCGCATTCGTATAACCGACTATCGCAACGCGCGGCAGTCCGCTGCGCTCGCGTGCCGCGCGTGTCGTGCGGCGTGTATTTTCCACCGCGTCGAGCTCCGCCTCGAGCGACGCTATGCGCCTTGCAAGGTGGCGCTTGTCGGATTCAAGCTTCGATTCGCCCGGACCGCGGGTGCCTATGCCGCCGCCGAGCCTTGAGAGCTGCTTGCCCTTGCCGACAAGACGCGGCGCGGTATATTTGAGCTGCGCCAGCTCTACCTGCAGCTTGCCCTCGGCAGTCGCCGCGTGCTGCGCAAAAATATCGAGTATGAGCATTGAGCGGTCTATGACTCTCACCTCTCCCAGCTCGTCCTCAACGTTTCTTATCTGCGACGGCGTCATCTCGCAGTCAAAAACGCACAGCTCGGCTCCGCATTCTTCGCAGACCGTCCTGAGCTCCGCGAGCTTTCCGCTGCCTATGACAGTCCTCACATCGGGCTTTTCACGCGCCTGCACGAGGCGCGCCGCAACGTCCGCTCCTGCGGTGTCGGCGAGCCTTTCAAGCTCGTCGAGCGAAACGTCGCATTCGCCCTCCTTCATATCGGACGTGTCAACGCCCACGAGCACCGCGCGCACGCTGCTCTCATCGCTTTTGATGTCATTCAATATCATGTCTTTTCCGCTTCCTTTCTGGTGGAATGAAAAACGGAGAAAAAAACGAAACGGGGCAAGCCGTCACATTTCTGCGCACAACTTGCCCCCACTTTCGTAACAAAGCTTATTTGCTGCTTGCCTCAAGTCTCTTCTTGAATTTATCAACTCTGCCGCCTGCATCAACGAATTTCTGCTTGCCGGTAAAGAAGGGATGGCACTTTGAGCAAATTTCGACTCTGATATCTCCGCCCTTCGGGTTGGTCGAACGGGTGCGAACGGTCTCACCGCATGCGCACCGGATAGTGACTTCCTCGTATTTAGGATGGATACCCTCTTTCACTTTTAACACCTCGCTTTATATAAAATGCTGCCTGTTACCGCAATTACGCTACATTATATCACACCAAATCGGATTTTGCAATACTTTTTAAGCATTTTTTCGTCGTAACTCACGAATTTTTCGATTTTTCTTTCGGCACGGCTTTTTAGCGTTTCCCGAGCGGGGCAAATCTTTACAAGGAGCGCTTTTTATGATACAATATAAAAACAAAGAAACGCAAAAAACGGAAGGTGTCCGGATGAACGAAAAAAAGCCCGCCGTGGGTATTCTCACCCTCGGCTGCAAGGTAAATCAATATGAGAGCGAAGCCGCCGCAGAGGAGCTTCGCCGCCGCGGGTACACCGTGCTCCCGCCCGAGGAGCGCTGCGACGCCTACATTATAAACACCTGCGCCGTCACGGCTGAGGCGGCACGCAAATCGCGTCAGATGATACGCCGTCTGCGCTCACGTTCTCCCGGCGCATTTGTGATAGTAACGGGCTGCCTGGCTCAGACATCCCCCGACGAGCTCGCGGCGATAGCGGGCGTGGATGCCGTTATAGGCAATACAAAAAAGCTCGCGGCGATAGACGAGCTCGACCGTCTTGTTGCACGCGGCAGAAGTGCCGCGGCATTCTCGGATGTTCCCGCGTTCGGCGTCAACACATTTGAGCCTATGGCGATATCGGCTTTTTCCCGCACGCGCGTATACGTCAAGATAGAGGACGGCTGCGAAAACCGCTGCTCCTACTGCATAATTCCCGACGCGCGCGGTCCCGTGCGTTCAAAGCAGCAGGACGCGGCGCTTGAAGAAATAGCGGGGCTCGTGCGCGGCGGCGCGCGCGAGGTGGTGCTTACGGGAATAGAAGTCGCCTCATACGGGCGCGACCTCGGGGACACAAGTCTTGAGGAGCTCCTTTGCGCCGCAGACGCGCTGCCCGAAGTGCGGCGGTACGGCGTGAGGATCCGTCTCGGCTCGCTCGAGCCGTCGCTCCTGCGCCCCGGATTCATCGAAAAAATATCACGCCTTTCCTCCGTTGCGCCGCATTTTCACATATCGCTCCAGAGCGGCTGCTCGCGCACGCTTGCGGCAATGCGCCGCAAATACAACGCCGACCGCGCCATGAAGGTGCTCGACGACCTGCGTGCGGCGATACCCGGCGTGCAGTTCACCTGCGACGTCATCGTCGGCTTTCCCGGCGAGACGGAAGAGGACTTTGCCGAAACGCTCGACTTCATGCGCCGCGCACGCTTTCTCGCAGCTCATGTCTTTCCGTACTCGCCACGCCGAGGCACGCCTGCCGCGGTAATGCCCGGGCAGATACCCGAACCGGAAAAGCATCGCCGCGCGGCGGTGCTCTCCGACCTTGAGCGCGGAATAAGAAAAGAAATACTCGACGATGCCGTAAATAACAGCCCGATGACGTCGGTGCTTTTCGAGACCTTTGACGGCGCAACTGCCGTCGGGCATACCGGTTCGTTCATCGAGGTGCGCGTTCCCGCCACGGAAAACCCGCACGGAAGGCTTTTGCCCGTGCGGCTGACAGGGACCGCCGAGGACCCGTCGTTTGAATACGGCTCGGTCTGCCTCGGCAAGATGATAGAGGAGGAAAACAGATGAACGGATGCTCTGCCCGCCCGCGCCGCCGAGGCACGGTAAGCGGCTTTCTGACCGCCGGCGGTGATTATCTCGAAGCCGTGCGCTCGGACCTCGGGCTCTCCCTCACACCTGCGGAATTTGCCGCCGCCTGCGGGATACTGCGCCGTCTCGGGCGCGAGCCGACCGCCGACGAGCTGTATTTTACCGCCGCATATATAAACGCGGCAAAGGCGCTGCCATCCGCGCTGCGCATCGGCTCCG
>CAJLZE010000084.1 GCA_905210995.1 uncultured Anaerotruncus sp. | reverse complement strand
TGCGCGGCATCCACGACAGCCATATATGACGGGTCGGAAACGGTTATTTTTTTACTGCTTCGCGCAGATCGAAATCAAGCACGAAGTTTGTGAAGCGGTTGCCGCGGTATCTTTCAAGCAGCAGGAATATCCCTTTTGCGATAAAGAACGCAACGACCGCGGATATGCCGCCTATCACAATGCCCGTGATAACGTCGGTGGGGTAGTGCGCCATGAGATAGCAGCGCGAAAACGCCATGAGCACCACGTAAATATATCCGAGGAGCATCGTTTTGCGGCGCATCGAAAGGCAGAGCGCGGTGACGCCCGCCATTGCGGCAGTAACGTGACCCGACGGGAAGGAAAAGCCGTCCTCGGCAGGTGCGCCGACATAGCGCCACCATGCGGGATAGGATGCCGCAGCCTCGGTCAGCGGGCGCGGGCGCGCGACAAGATCCTTGAGAATGATGTTTCCGATAAGAGCGCCGCAGCAAACGGCACCGAAAAGGCAAACGCCCATGCGGCGGGTGCGCCTGAAACAGACAAGAATGAGCGCGAGCGCAAAAAAGATCAGACCTTTTTCACCCACAAAGGTCAGCACTTTTGCAAGAGGTGTGAGAAATGCTCCCGCGTGTTCGGCGGCAGAGTGACACGCGCCGAGCAGTGCGCCGTCAAACGCGCCGAAAAATTCGTTGAGCCATTCGGCAAATGCGGTAAGAACCATGTTGTTTTTCCTTCCTTGATTTGTAAATCGGTTGCTTTATTATACAACAGGAACGGCGAAAAAGCAATAGGGAACGCAAAAAAGATACATAAGGGTCGAACACGGCTCATACATTTCGCTCATTTTTCTCCGCACGGCGGAGATGTGAAAAAATTTTTATTTTATACCCAACCTTTCTTTCCTCCCGCTTGTCATAAAGACAAGAAGATCTTCCCATGAAAAAACGAAAGGAGAACGCATATTGCTTTACGGAAACGAAAACGACGAGACGCTCGTTATGCTCACGCTCGCAGGAGAGCAGCGGGCATATGAGGTGCTCGTCGTGAGACACCAAAAGCGGGTGATGTCGTCGGCGGCGTCGGTCGCACGCAACGCATTTGTTGCCGAGGATGCGGCGCAGGAGGCGTTCGTGACGGCGTGGATGAAGCTCGATACCCTCGCCGAACCGCAAAAATTCGGCGCATGGACTGCAAAAATAGCAAAAAACTGTGCGCGCAACGCCGTTATGCGCTATCACGAATTCATTCCGCTCGATACTATCGAAAATCTTGAAAGCTTTGCCGACTGCGATGAGAACCCCGCAGAGCTTTATGTGCGATCCGAAGAAAAGCGCGAGTTGCTTGGGAGCGTTGAAAGACTCCCCGCGAGGGTGGGAGAGATAATACGCCTGCACTATTTCGAGGGGCTTTCGGTAGCCGAGATCGCAGACAGACTGCGCATTTCGGCGGGAACGGTCAAGTGGCAACTGAGCGACGGCAGAAAGAGAATAAGAAAGGATATGTGCGCTGTGAACGAAAAACCGGATGATACCCTGACTGTACGGGTAATGAAGAAGGTAGAGGAGCTGAAGCTCTGGGACCTCAGAGAATGCAAGGACGGCTTTGACGAGGTATATGCCGACACGCTCGGCGGCGTTGAGAGCCTGCCCGACACAAAAGACAAATTCCATGCGCTTGCCGACGTGCTTGTGCGCGGCGTATGGTGGCTGTCCGGCAAGGGCGGCGACGAGGTGTTGGCGCGCGTCAAGGAGGCGGCAATACTCGGCAAAAACGAAGAGGTGATGCAGTTCATCGTTTCCCGCGAGGACGGCAACGCATCGGGCTACACGGGAAAGATCGATTTCATTAAAAACCACCAGATACCGGAGCTTGAAAAGCTGGGCTTCCGCGCGACGCTTGCTCATGAATGGTTCTGGCTCGGATATTGGTATTTCAGAGACGGCAAGCCGGAGGAGGGCAGTGCGGCATATGAGCGCGTGCGCGAAACAGCCGAGCTTTCCGATCTCTATTATGCGATGATCCCCGCTGCCCTTATGACCGAAGAGCGGCTCGCGGGTGAATTCAAGGATAAGAAGGAAAACAAATACTCGGTCGGCTGCAATGCGTATCTCTTGAAGCGCTTCGGTACGGCGCTTGCGGACGTTAAAACCGCCTCCTGCCGTAATGGTTTCCTTCAGTCATATGACAGGTATACCCGCGATCTGTTCGATGCCGCCTCGCGGTGTGACAGCAAGCTGTTTGACAGCGCCCTTGCGGTCGGCGGCAGCATTACCGGCTCGGACGGCACCCGCCTCACTTATGTTTCGGACAGCGAGACCGTGACCGTGCCTGCCGGAACATTCGAGGGCTGCTGCCTCTGGGAGGCAAGAGCCGTTGACAATGATGCCGTGTCGGTGTACAAAGTGTATTACAAAGATGGCGTGGGCATCGTGCGTGCCGCGCATTCGATAAACGGCGTGACGGATGAGCGGCTGCTCAAAAATTATAATATCGTCGGCGGAGAGGGGCTTCTTCCGCTTGCCGCAGGCAACGTTTGGGAGTATGTGAGCGGATATGCCCCCGAGGTCATGAGGGCTGATTCCCGCTGCGAGGTCATGTACACCGACGGCGACAGCGCCGTTGTGGCGGAAACGTTTGCGGCAGAGCGTTTTTCGTATGATAAAAACTCATGGTCGGATACCGTTCAGGAGATCGCAAACGAATACTTTGACGGTAAGAACGTCTGCGATGTTTCCGAAGCTGTCGGGCGTGCCGAGACTTTGGCAAAGACGCCATACGAGCTTGCATACACACGCGCAGCCTGCTCTGTCGCACGCCGCATAATGGAAACGAATCAGAAGTTCAACCCTGAATGCACCGCAACGGGACACTGGAATTTCTTCAGAAGCAATATCGTTACCTTCAAGGGCGGCGAGGCTAAGCTGTCCGGCTATAACGGTCGGTGGTGCTTTGAGCTTAAAAGCTTGGACGGTACGGCAACGTCGGAGCCGCTCCTTTACAACAATATCCTCGGGTTGCTTCAGGATGCGACAAACTGCATATGGTCGGATGGCTGGCTTGCGGGGACCGAACAGACGCTGGAATACAACTGGTGCGGCGGAGAACCGATAAAGACAAAGATAGTATGCACCGCATCCGACCCGATAACCACCAAGGCGGGAAGGTTTGAGGATTGCATAAAGCTCTCGCTGGATATCGAAGGCTTCAGCGACGGTCACGGCTATATTGCCGGCCGCAAGGAATATTACTTTGCACGCGGCGTGGGTATCGTCCGCACCGTGAACGTCTTTTGCGAAGGCATATGCCGCGCGGTCTACGAGCTGACGTCGTATGAGGGGACCGGAGAGGGCTATATGCCGCTTTCCGACGGACTGCGCCGTCGCTATGAGGCGCAGGGGCTCACCGACGGCTATGTCGGTGCAGTTGAATATGAGTTTGTGCGCGACGGTGACGGTCAGCTTATCGTCATTACCGACCAGACCGGCATACGTGTGCTGCCTCCCGCCATAACCGATTATTCGTCGATGCGCGACGAAATAACCGAGGATAAGCTCTGGGATGAGAAAAAGTATGATGAGAGCCGTATGCGCAACGATGTGAACAGCTTCCGTCTGCTTGCTCATTTCATCGGCCGCGATCATCGCACATGGAAAAAAGCGGAGCGCGGCGTTGCGTGGCATAAGTATACCATTTCGATCATCGAGTCCTTCCGTGAGGACGGTAAGCTGCCCGACGCATGGCTCGGAAGATACTGGTGGGCGCATTTCATCACCGCCTGCACGCTTTTCGGCACCAGAAAGCATAAGGAAGAGGGCTACCGGTATCTTGAACGCGCCTTTGAATTTTACGCGGAGTGGGCGAGGATACCCGCAGGCGAGGCACTCCCCGTGGGACGCGAAGAGATATACGGCGGCATAAAGCTCATCAAGGGCAAGGATATGATCGAGCTTCCCGACGGCACCCGCGAGCCGTTCGACGCATGGCTCTTCAACCGGACGATGGGCAACGCTTACTACGGAATGACCGCAAAGCGCGGATGGGAGTGGTTCAACTCCGTACGCGACGATGAGCTTTTCGGCGAATACATCGAGCGCGCCCGCAGGTTCATGGAAGCGGAAAATGACTGACGGGTAAAGACCGGGTAGCTTGACTCCGCAAAATTAATTAAAATACAAAGAAGCCTTCCGCCGCGGCGGAAGGCTTCCGTTTTTCGGTCTTCAGTCTTTGTAAAATGATGTGATACCGAAGTATTCTTCAAGCGTCAGCCCCGAGGTGGTGACTTTTTCGGCAAGCTCGGTGCCGAGGTAGCGGACGTGCCACGGCTCGTAGATATAGCCGGTGATAGGCTCCTTGCCCTTCGGATATCTGATTATGAAGCCGTACTTCGAGCAATTTTCCGCTATCCACTTGGCCTCTTTTGTGTAGGCAAAGCTGTCATCGACCGAGTTGAGGTCCATTGCAAGCCCGCTTTGGTGTTCGGAATATCCGGGGCGCGCCGAGTAGCGGTCAGCCTCTGCCTTGCCGTCCTTGTTCACATAACTGTTGTAAAGATTTTTTTGACGGTTGTATGAGCGAAAGCCGGAGACTATCGTAAGCTTTATGCCGTCGCGCGCGGCATCGCTCTGCATTTTTTTGAATGCTTCCTCCGCTTCGGGCAAAAGCTTTCCGGGGTTATAATCCTCGGGTAGCGGATAGCTCTTGTTTGCGATAAGTACTCCGTCAACATACCATATGCCGTCCTTCTGCTCGATCTTGTGAGCGGGCGCCGGCTCGGTCGTTACCTCGGCTTTCGTTGTGACTGTCGGGGTCGTGACGGGAGCTATGTCAGTCGTTGACGGCGGCGTGATCCCGCTGTCGGGAGTTGCCGGCTTGTCGGTGACGGGAACATCGTTCACGGTCCTGCCGCAGGATGCCAGCGCCATGCCGAGCATGCAAAGCGACAGCGCGGCGGCAGCCTGTTTTGTAAATTTATTTTTCTTCATTGCATTGATCATTCCTTTCGGCGGTATACCCGCCTTGCAGAACACATTATAACCCCTTTGCATCGTTTTGTCAATTTACTTTTGTAAAGTTTCTTTTAAATGCCGAAGTCGCGTTTTTTTATTTGACAATTGCTGCCGTGTGTTGTATAATAAACGTGACATCCGCCGCGATCGCGCATTCGGGTGCCGTAATTATAATCTATTTTTCTATAACAGAAAGGCACGGATTTATGGAAAACAAAAAGTGGGTCGCCGGTTGGGGCACCTGCGAGGACGTTACCACGCAGACCATCGCCGACCATATCGAGGACATCACGTTCAGATACGTCATTTACTCAACTCTCGACGCAAGTGCGCTGAGACTGCATTTTTCGAATCTTCAGGGCACGGAAGAGATAAAAGTTGACAAGGTATACGTCGCAAAGCGCGACAAGTGGAAAGCGGCGGTACCCGGAACATCACGCGAGGTGCTTTTCGGCGGAAAGAGCGGATTTACGCTCGCCCCCGGCGCCGACTGCGTGAGCGACCCCGTTGAATTCACTATAGGTGCGGGCGAGGAATATTTCGTGAGTATGTACATAAAGGAAAGGACCGAGCTGCGCAGCGGTCACTGGAACAGCGGTGCATACATAACAAAGTATTATTCGCGCGGCGACTATGCCGCAGCCGACGATATTCCCACGCTTACCTACGGCGACGGCGGTCCCTATGTGTTTATCCACACCATAGATTATCTTACCGATCCCGAGTGCTCGGCGATAGTTGCGTTCGGCGATTCCATCACCGCGCAGCCGTGGCCCGACTGCCTGGCGCGCCGTATGGTGGAGCTCGGTGTGAAGCGCGGAGTCGTCCGCAAGGCTATCGGCGGCGGACGTGTGCTGCGTGATTATGCCTGCCGCATAAAACAGCACTGGGGGCCCGCGGGCGTAAAGAGATTCGAGCGCGACATCTCTCAGGCGGGCGTTGACCGTGTGTTCCTGCTCCACGGTATCAACGATATAATCCACCCCGGTGTAAACAACCCGCTTTGCGGAATGGATGAGCTTCCCACAGCCGAGGAGCTTATCGACGGCTACAAATATTATATCGAAACTGCTCATAAGCACGGGCTGAAGATATATCAGGCGACAATGCTGCCCTGTCCGCGCTGCATGAACGACGACGGCGTGAAGGAGAAGATACGCTGCGCCGCCAACGATTGGATCAGAAGCTGCGGGCTTCAGGACGGTGTTATAGACTTTGAAGCCGCCGTCTGGCAGGAAAACGATCATAAAAATATGATACCGGAATACGATTGCGGCGACCATCTGCATCCTTCTTTGGCAGGCGCAAAGCATATGGCTTACACGATCCCGGAGGAATATTTCAGGAACTGATACCTGATTAAGGATGCAAAATTTGCGTCCGACAAAAAAATCCGAAAAAAATTGCCCTTTGCAGCGAGGTAAAAATCGCCGCGAAGGGCATTTTTGCGCCGTCAAAAACGCCAAAATGGGATTATAAGGAAAAAAGCGGCCCCGCGAACGCGGAAAAATCGAAAAAAACCGAAAAAAAGCTAAAAAAAGTTGAGAAAAGGTATTGACAAAGTGGGAGGGATGAGGTATAATATGAAAGCTGTCCGCGAGAGCGGCTGCGAGGTCATTGAAAATTGAACAACGAAGATAAGTACAAAGCACAAAGTGCGAGGAAAGTCAGTCAAGAATTTGAGAAAAAAGACTTCATCGGAACGCGATGATCGGTAGCCTGCGGAGGTTAGCGGGAGCGGGAGATGGAGATACTCTTAACGAGTAAATTAGTAAGAAGCTAGCGAAAAGCAAAGCTCTGAATTATGATTTGGGGCGTTTGTTTCTTTTTTAGGGACAAATGCTTTAGATACAATGATTTAGAGAGTTTGATCCTGGCTCAGGATGAACGCTGGCGGCGCGCCTAACACATGCAAGTCGAACGG
>CAJLZE010000083.1 GCA_905210995.1 uncultured Anaerotruncus sp. | reverse complement strand
TGCTCTTTATGGACGAGGGCATAATAGCCGAGGAGGGCGAGCCGCATGTCATGTTTGCCGCGCCCGCGACCGAGCGCCTGCGCTCCTTCCTCAGCTCCTACAACAAATAGACCGTATATCGCATCCTTTTAACTATCTTACTTTCAGGGCTGACGCATCTGTGCGTCAGCCCCGTTGACATTCGTGCCCGTATTGTGATATAATGTAGAAAGATACTTGCAAAGGAAAGTAAGATACATGAAAAACACGCCTTTGGCGGACATTCTGCGTCCGAAGAGCTTTGACGATATTGTCGGGCAGAGCCACCTTTTCGGTCCGCGCGGACCGATCCGCCGCATCTGCGAGAGCGGACGGCTGACAAATATGATATTTTACGGTCCTCCCGGCACCGGAAAGACCACCGCAGCCTCGATAGTCGCGGCGCAGTCGGGGATGGAATTTCACAGACTTAACGCAACGACCGCCTCGCTTGCCGACGTAAAGGCAGTGCTGTCGTCGACCGAGAACGTTTTCGGCTCGGACGGCGTGCTTCTGTATCTTGATGAGATCCAGTATTTCAACCGCAAGCAGCAGCAGTCGCTGCTCGAATATATAGAAGACGGGCGCGTGACGCTGATAGCGTCAACGACCGAAAACCCGCATTTTTACGTTTACAGCGCGCTTATATCGCGCTCGTCGCTTTTTGAATTCCGCCCGGTGCCGCCGGCAGAGTGCGCGCGTGCGCTTAAGCGTGCGCTTTCGGCGCTCAATGCCGAAACACAGAACGAAAAGACCGCATCGGACGAGTTTCTCGCCGAGATAGGCAGGCTGGCGGGCGGAGACGTGCGCCGCGCCATAGGGATTTTTGAAAATGCTTATTTTGCCGCGTACGGTACGGCGGAGGACGGCTCCGGCGACCGCATCTGCGCAATAACGTCCGAAGCCCTTGACGGGATCGACACCGGCCACGGCAATTTCGGCGACGACACGCACTACGACCTGCTCTCGGCGCTTCAGAAGTCGATACGCGGCTCCGACCCCGACGCGGCGGTGTTTTATCTTGTGTCGCTGCTCGAATACGGCGAGCTGCTGTCGGTGTGCCGACGCCTTCAGGTTATGGCATCCGAGGATGTGGGGCTTGCATACCCCGCCGCAGCAAGCGCTGTGCGCGCCATGTGCGAGTCGGCAAAGGAGGTCGGAATGCCCGAGGCGCGCATCCCCCTTGCAAATGCCGCCGTGCTGCTGGCGACGGCGCCCAAGTCGAATTCCTCTTATCTTGCCGCTGCCGCGGCGCTTGAGGATTTTAACGCGGGCAGAGGCAAGATACCGCCCGAGCCGCTTCGTGCGCCGCTCTACCGCGGATATGTCTACCCCCACGACTACCCCGGGCATTATGTAAAGCAGCAGTACCTGCCGGATGACCTTGCCGATCGCGTTTATTACAAATTCGGCGACAACAAGACCGAACGCGCTGCCGCCGCGTATGCCGATTCGGTGGGAAGCAGAAAAAAAGGGTCGTGAACGACGACCGAGCAAAGATCGAAACGATCGAAAACATGAGGTGAAGCATGATATCCGGACTTGAGATTCTGAAAACGCGCACCTACAATTCAACCGACGTCAGAAAAACGCTCTTTTCGGTGGCGCGTACCGTTCCGACATACGAAATAGAGCTCTGCACTGTCGAAATGGGCGGCATAAACTATGTTAACGGAGAGGCGTATCCCAGTGAGGTAGGGCGTATTCTTGTCGCTCATCCCGGGCAGCGGCGCTACACAAAGGGGCATTTCGAATGCCAGTTCGTTCATTTTATCTGCCATGACCGCGAATTTGAGGACAAATACCTACGCCCGCTGCCGGTGAGCCTCAGACTTTGCGACGAAACGCGCGCGCCGCACATCTTTCGCGCAATGACGGGCGCATGGGCAAAGCGCGAGGACGGCTATGAGCTTTACTGCATCGGAAAGCTGATGGAGCTTATCAGCGCCATTTACTCGGCAGGCAAGCTGCTCGGCTCGATAGACGAAAAATACCGCCGTTTTTCGCACAGCATCATCATCGCGACCGAATTTATGCGCGAAAATTTTGCCTCACCGCTGACTCTCAACGACATTGCAATGTCGGCGCACATAAGCCCGTCGTATTTTCATCTGATATTTAAAAATTCCGTCGGTGTAACTCCCGCGCGATATCTGCTCGACGTGCGTATGCGCGAGGCACAGAAGCTGCTCATAAACACCTCGCTGCCGCTCTCCGAGATCGCGGGGATGTGCGGCTTTGATTCGCAATCCTACTTTACCGACGTTTTTCGCCGCGAAGAGGGCGTAACGCCCGGAAAATTCCGACGCGACAACTCGGATATAATTATGTAAAGCCGCCGAAGGTCGAAAAAAGGCTGCAAAAATCCGCAAGAAAGGCGAAAAACGCAATAGTGAAAGCATATCCATATCCCGCAGACGGCAAAGTGGCGCATTTTGATTTTGCCGCCAAGCCGAAACGCCCGACATTTCTCATGGGGCTTGCCAAAAGGATAATATCATTTCCCGATCTCCGTCGCCGCCATGCGGTCATACGCAAGCACGGCATGGAGGATGTCGAGGGCAAGCCGTATCTTTTGCTCGTGACGCACTCGTCAATGGTGGATTTTAACATCATGCTGCGCGCCACGCACCCGCAGCCCGTCAACAACGTTATGACGCTTGAGGGCTTCAATACATACTCCCTGCCGCTGATGAAGCGCCTCGGTGTGCTCGCAAAACGCAAATTCATACACGATATCAACCTCATACGCAATATAAAATACTGCATAGACAAGCTCGGTACGGTCTTTGTGCTATTTCCCGAGGCGCGCTACTCGCTTGACGGCTGCACCTCGTATCTGCCCGACTCGCTCGGATCGCTGGCGCGTATGCTGAAGGTCCCCGTGGTGACGCTTGCCATACACGGCAACTTTATCACCTGCCCGCAGTGGAACAAAATAAACAAGGGCAGCTATGTTGAGGCGGACATGACCTGCATCGTGACCGCCGATGAGGTAAAGACGCTCAGCCGCGACGAGATAAACCGCCGCATACGCGAAAGCTTCCGCTACGACGATTTTCGTTGGCAGCGCGAACGCGGGATCGTTATCGACCACCCCGAGCGCGCCCGCGGGCTCCACTCTCTCCTCTACAAATGCGCCCGCTGCGGCGCCGAGGGAAGGATGGAGTCGGGCGGTACCGAGCTGTGGTGCCCCGACTGCGGAGCACGCTGGGAAATGAAGACCGACGGCTCGCTTGAGGCTGCGGACGGCGGAGAGACGGTATTTTCGCACATTCCCGACTGGTCGGCATGGGAACGAGAATGTGTTCGGCGCGAAATACGCGACGGCAGCTACCGCTTTGAGGATACCGTTCGCATAGAAACGCTGCCCGGATGGAAAAAGTTCTATTCTCAGGGCGAGGGACGGCTCATACAGACTCCCGAGGGCACCGTTATCGAGGTGCCGAATTACTACGGCAAAGGTCCTCTCACGGTAGAAAAAAAGCCCCGCGACCTTGACAGCATGCACATTGAGTACGACTATCTCGGCAGGGGCGACTGCGTGGATATTTCAACGCAGGACGACAGCTTCTGGTGCTATCTTTCGAAGCGCGACGCGATAACAAAGCTCTCGTTTGCGACGGAGGAGATATACGCGCTGTCGCAGGAAAAGCTCGCGGCGGCAAAAGCCGCCGACTGACGAACGTCAGCCGACGTAAATTCACAATATATTGATATGACCCCCGCTCTCACGAAGCACAGCTTCGTGAGAGCGGGGGTCTTCGGCATCAGCCGAGGAATGTTCCTATAAGGTTCGCCGCGATGACGACGAGCACGAGCGCAACGGGATATGTCGAGGCATATGCCGAGGCAACGTTATCCGTACCGGACACGCCGACGAGCGTGCCGAGAGCAGGAGTGCTGGTCATACCGCCGGTGATAGAACCGAGGTTGTTGAGCAGGGGAAGCTTGAAGACATGCTTTGCAAGCAGATAGCCCACGACCATGGGGAGAGACGTCATAACGACACCCGCGAGGAAGCCGTAAACGACGAGCATAACTCCGTATTCGGAGCCCGAGACCTGAGCGACGAGCTCGACGCCGCCCTCAACGCCCGCACCGATAAGGAAGAGCATAAGCCCCAGCTCGCGGAATACCTTAAGGGTATAGTCGGGAACGCGGAGAGAAAGTCTGCCGATGTGTCCGAAGTGAGCGAGGATGAGCGCCATGATGAGCGGGCCTCCGGTCGTACCGAGCGAGAACGTCGCACCGCTAAAGCCCTGTGAGGTCAGCGGGATCCTGATCGAGCCGAGCAGTATGCCGAGAACGACGGCAAGTCCGAACACGCCGAAGCCGAACTCGTCAAGCGAAAAATACTTCTTCTTGCCGGCGGCGTCTGTGTTCTTTTCTTCCTTTTTGGCGATCATGATCGCCTCGCGTTCCTTCGCCATGTCCGCGTGGAGGATCTTGGGTATGATCTGCACGAAGAGCACAACGCCGATAACGCCGAAGGGATATGCCACGGCGTGACCGAGAGCCACAAGACCTTCCTCCTTAGCCACCTGCTTTGCGGCGGAGAAGGCGGGGGTCGATGTGAGCGCACCGGAGAGTATGCCGTTTGAGAAGTCGGCACCGATGCCGGGGATGAGAGCGAATACGACTGCGACCGCCGCGCCGATGAGGATTATCACCGCACCGAGCGGAACGTAGGATTTCGCGTTTTTCTTGAGGTCGCGGAAGAAGTTCGGCCCCGCGATCGAGCCGACGCCCGTAACGAACAGAACAAGACCGATGCTTTCGATAAACTTGTAGCTCGTAACTGCAGACGACTTGGCGCTTTCAATATAGAAGCTGCCGAGCACGGGAATATCCTTCAGGCCCGGAAGGGTGAAGAGATAGCCGAAGAGAAGCGCCATGAGGAAGACACCTGCGGTGCCGAGCTCGACGCCCTTGACCTTGATGCTGCCTATGGCATATCCGAGAAGGCAGATGATAAAGGCGCCGCAAAGCACCGTGGGCGTGCCGCCCAGTTTGATCAGGTTGTTGATAAAGTCCATTGTTTTTTAAACTCCGATGCTTTATTTTGCTTCGTACTTGGGATTGCCGTGAGTGTATCTGGGGAGCAGGATCGGCGACACCTTATCGGTGACAATGCCCGCCTCAGCCATTTCGGCGTCGTACTTTGCAATGTGGTCAAGAGTCAGCTCGGCAAGCTCGGTCTCCTTGGCGACCTTTGCCGCATTGACACCGGCGTTTCTGCCGAAGACGATGATGTCAAGCAGGGAGTTACCCATAAGTCTGTTCTCACCGTGAATGCCGCCGACGGCTTCGCCCGCGACAAAGAGGTTCTTTACTGCGCTCTGACCGTCAGCGGTGATCTTGATACCGCCGTTCTGGTAGTGCAGCGTGGGGTAAACAAGGATCGGTACCTTGCGCATATCGATTCCGTATTTTGCGTACATACGCATCATGGCGGGGATGCGCTTTTCGATGGTGCCCTCGCCGCCCTTTGCTTCGATCATGGGCGTGTCGAGCCATACGGCATATCCGCCGTCGGGAGTGGGAACGCCTTTGTGACGTGCACGGCACTCACGGATGATGGATGCTGCGGCAACGTCGCGTGTCTCAAGCGGATGCATGAAGGCTTCGCCGTCGCAGTTGACGAGCATAGCGCCGATGGAACGCACCTTTTCGGTAACGAGCGCGCCGAAGATCTGAGAAGGATATGCGGCGCCGGTGGGATGGTACTGGAGGGTGTAGGCGTAGATAAGGGGAGCGCCGACACGATATGCGAGAGCAAGTCCGTCGGCGGTCGCGCCGTAGTGGTTGGAGGTCGGGAAGCCCTGATAGTGCATTCTGCCCGCACCGCCGGTGGCGATGATGACGGTCTTTGCCTTGGCAACGAGCAGCTCGTGTGTCTCCATGTTCATGAGCACGGCGCCTGCCGCCTTGCCTTCCTTATCAAGTATGAGCTCGATAGCCGCGGTAAAATCCACAACGGGAATGCGGCGGTTCTGTACTTCGTCGCGGAGAACACGCATGATCTCGGCGCCGGAGTAGTCCTTTGCAGCGTGCATTCTCTTGCGGGATGTGCCGCCGCCGTGGGTGGTTATCATGGTGCCGTCGGGCTCTTTGTCGAACATAACGCCGAGGTCGTTCAGCCACTTAACTGCGCCGGGACCTTCGGTAACGAGCTTTTCAAGCAGCTCGGGGATGTTCTTGAAGTGACCGCCGCCCAGTGCGTCGAGGTAATGGATAGCGGGGGAGTCGCCGGGCTTGTCGGCAGCCTGGATGCCGCCCTCAGCCATCATGGTGTTTGCGTCGCCGTGACGGAGCTTTGTCACGATCATGACGTTTGCGCCATTCTCCTCAGCCATGATAGCAGCCGCGGAGCCTGCTCCGCCGCCGCCGATGATGAGAACGTCAACATCGTAGTCGGGCTTTGTAAGGTCAACGTCGCCCGCCTTGATGCGGCTGTGCGACTGAAGCATTGCCGCAAGCTCGAGCGGCACCTTTTCGCCCTTGTTGGGTCCGATCTTAAGAGTATCGAATTCGGATTCGATATAGTCGGGGTGGAATTCGTGAAGGAGAGCGTCCTTTTCATCCGCAGTCATGCGGCGCGGCTCCATACCGAGTCTTTCGGCGCGGGTCGCTTCCACCTTCTTGATAGATTCAAGCATTTCGGGTGTGTACATATTCGGATCCTCCTTTTATTTCTCGATGACTCTCTGATTGTAAAGCTCTTTGAGCTCGTCGATCGGCTTGTTCATCAGCTTTTCGATCAGTTCCTTGAAATCGCCGTGCTCGATCTCCTGAACGCGCTCTTCAAGATGCGCGCTCTTGGGAGCGAGATACTTGCCGGTCAGACGGCGGGCAAGCAGCGCGACCTGCGGATGCGTGATACCGGCAGGGCAGCGGGAGGAGCAGATGCCGCACATAACGCAGTCAAAGGATGCCTCGGCGCACTTTTCAAGCTCGCCGCGCTGCGCGTATGCTATGTACTGCATGACGTTGAGTCCCTGAGGGCACGCCTTGGTGCAGGCGTTGCAGCCTATGCAACTGTATATCTCGGGGTAGAGCTGCATCATGACCTGCTCTTCGGGCGATACCTTTTCGATATCGTAGACCTGCTTTACGAGCGGGAAGAAGGGCAGTGTCGCAACGTACATATCGTTTTCGACCTTGGTCTGGCAGGCAAGGCAGACGCGAAGCTCGCGGTCGCCCTTTATGCGGTAGATGGTGGCGCAGGCGCCGCAAAAGCCGTTACGGCAGG
>CAJLZE010000082.1 GCA_905210995.1 uncultured Anaerotruncus sp. | reverse complement strand
GGCTGTAACGGTTGCCTATGTCGTTCTGAATGATAAGCACCGGGCGCAGCCCGCCCTGCTCCGACCCGACCACGGGAGAAAGATCGGCGTAAAAAATGTCGCCCCGCTTTATCCCGCCGGAATATCCGTTACCGTAACCGTTACTGTTCATCTTCCGCTTTCGCCTTTTCAGATAATGCTTTTTGCCGCAGTGCGTGACTATGTATCCATCCCCGCCCGCAGCGGTATCTCCGTTTTTATTCTTGCCCCCGGCAGAGCTTTCTTAAACAATTTTTTCAAAAAAAGGGCGGCGGTTTTTTATTCCTTCCATCCGGCACCCGTTATCAGTCTATGCCGGAGGAGCGGGGTATGCTATTGACGGATATTCACCCCTTTTTTGCCGTAAATATGTGACTTACGACAGGACGGATATAGTCAAAACACTCTTTACAAACACAAATGTATGTGTTATAATATTAACAAAACGAGAAAACTCACTTCAAGGAAGTCCGCGTGAAAAAACAGCCCGAACGCGGGGCTGAATACAGTTTTTCACGCCGCTGCCGCCTTTACGGCAGTAAAGAAAGGTATAAATGACGATGGATACCGTGGAGCGACAGATCATTGACGGCACCGAAGCCCTCGGCGCGGCGATAGCACGCGCGAGAGCCGCCGAACGCAAATTTTCCACCTATACACAGGAAGAGGTAGATGCTATATTCAAAGCGGCAGCAATAGCAGCCAACATGGCTCGGATCCCCCTTGCGAAAATGGCGGTCGAGGAGACCGGCATGGGCGTCGTCGAGGACAAGGTCATAAAAAACAACTATGCCGCCGAGTACATCTACAACGCTTACAAAAACACAAAGACCTGCGGAGTCATCGAAGAGGACAAGGCTTACGGCATAAAGAAGATCGCCGAGCCGATAGGACTCATAGCCGCGGTCATTCCCACGACCAACCCCACATCCACCGCGATATTCAAGTGCCTTGTCGCGCTCAAGACACGCAATGCAATAATCATCTCCCCCCACCCGCGTGCGAAGAAGTCCACCGCCGAAGCCGCAAGGATCGTGCTTGACGCAGCGGTGAAGGCAGGCGCGCCCGCCGACATAATCAACTGGATAGACGTGCCGTCACTCGACATGACGAATATGCTCATGAGAGAGGCGGATATAATCCTTGCCACCGGCGGACCCGGCATGGTAAGAGCGGCATATTCCTCGGGCAAGCCCGCACTGGGCGTCGGAGCCGGCAACACACCCGCGATCATTGACGACAGCGCCGATATAGTGCTTGCGGTAAGCTCGATAATCCACTCAAAAACATTTGACAACGGCATGATATGCGCCTCAGAGCAGTCGGTAATAGTGCTTGACAAGGTATATGACGCAGTAAAAGCCGAATTTGCCGCGCGCGGCTGCTATTTTCTCGATCCGTTTGAGACAGAGCGCGTGAGAAAGACCATTATTATCAACGGCGCGCTCAACGCAAAAATAGTCGGTCAGAAGGCGGCGACCATAGCAGCCCTTGCCGGCGTAAAGGTCCCCGAGGGCACCAAAATACTCATCGGCGAGGTCGAATCGGTCGAGCTTTCCGAGGAGTTCGCGCACGAAAAGCTCTCGCCCGTGCTTGCCATGTACCGCGCAGCCGACATTGAAGATGCCTTCTCAAAGGCAGAGCATCTCATTGCCGACGGCGGCTACGGTCATACATCGTCGATCTACCTTGACCCCGTGAAGGAAAAGGCAAAGCTCGACGAATTTGCCGGACGCATGAAGACCTGCCGCATACTCGTCAACACCCCCTCGTCGCAGGGCGGCATCGGCGATATCTATAACTTTATGCTCACCCCCTCTCTCACGCTCGGCTGCGGCTCGTGGGGCGGCAACTCCGTCTCCGAAAACGTCGGCGTAAAGCACCTCCTCAATATAAAAACCGTTGCAGAAAGAAGGGAAAACATGCTCTGGTTCCGTGCACCCGAAAAGGTCTACATCAAGAAAGGCTGCCTGCCTGTCGCCCTCGACGAGGTCGGAAAGGTCATGGGCAAAAAAAGAGCCTTTGTCGTTACCGACTCCTTCCTCTATCATAACGGCTATACAAAACCGATAACGGACAAGCTCGAAGCAATGGGCATCGCCCACTCGGAGTTCTTCAACGTCGCTCCCGACCCGACGCTTGCCTGCGCCAAGGAGGGCGCGGCTCAGATGACAGCCTTTGCCCCCGACGTGATAATCGCGCTCGGCGGCGGCTCGGCAATGGACGCCGCAAAGATCATGTGGGTCATGTACGAGCATCCCGAGGTCGATTTTGCCGATATGGCAATGCGCTTCATGGACATACGCAAGCGTGTTTACACCTTCCCGAAGATGGGCGAGAAGGCATACTTCATAGCTATCCCCACCTCGGCCGGCACAGGCTCGGAGGTCACACCCTTTGCGGTCATCACCGATCAGGACACCGGCGTGAAGTACCCGCTTGCCGACTATGAGCTCATGCCCAATATGGCGATAGTGGACACCGACTTTCATATGTCAGCGCCGCGCGGTCTTACCGCCGCCTCCGGCATTGACGCAGTGTCGCACGCGCTCGAGGCATATGCCTCCGTAATGGCGACCGACTACACCGACGGTCTTGCGATACAGGCTCTCAAAGTGATATTCAGATATCTCCCCCGCGCCTACGATAACGGTCAGACCGATATCGAAGCCCGCGAGAAGATGGCGAACGCCGCGACCATGGCGGGCATGGCGTTTGCAAATGCCTTCCTCGGCGTATGCCACTCAATGGCTCACAAGCTCGGCGCCTTCCACCACCTGCCCCACGGCGTTGCCAACGCACTGATGCTCGAGGAGGTCCTTCGCTTCAACGCCTGCGACACGCCCGCAAAGATGGGCACATTCCCGCAGTACGACCACCCGCACACCCTCGAAAGATATGCAGAGGTGGCTGACGCGCTCTGGCTCGGCGGAAACACGAATGAAGAAAAGCTTGAAGCCCTCATCGCAGCCGTGAACGCCCTCAAGGAGCGCGTGGGCATAAAGAAGACCATAAAGGACTACGGCATCGACGAAAAGGACTTCCTCGACAGGCTCGACGCGATGACCGAGCAGGCATTTGACGACCAGTGCACCGGTGCCAACCCGCGTTATCCGCTCATGAGCGAGATAAAACAGATGTACCTCAACGCATATTACGGCAAGCATTTCACCGAAATGAAAATGCCCGAGAGCGATCCCCTTCCCCTCACCTCCGCAGAGGCAGACGCGGCAAAGGCTGCGTTCAGACTCGGCGGCAAGAAAACGAGCATATAAAGGAGAAACGTCATGAAGCTTGATAAGATAATCGCGGTCAGAAACAACAAGACCGTCTACCGTGACGGCGACCTTTGCCTCAAGGTGTTCGGTGCCGACTACTCAAAGGCTGACGTGCTGAACGAGGCGCTGAATCAGGCGCGTGTCGAAGAGACCGGGCTCAACATCCCCCGCGTCCGCGAGGTAACGGTAGCGGACGGCAAATGGACGATAGTGTCCGACTACATCGCGGGCAAGACGCTTGCAGACCTCATGCTGGAGGAGCCCGACAAAAAGGACGAATATCTGCGCCGCTTTGTCGCCCTTCAACTTGAAATGCACGCAAAAAATTGCCCGCAGCTCCCCAAGCTCAGAGACAAGATGGATCGCAAGATAGCCGCAACCGATTTCGACGCAACGACAAGATACGATCTTCACACGCGCCTTGACGCCATGCCCCGTCACACAAAGCTCTGCCACGGTGATTTTGATCCCTCAAACATCATAATCACCGACGATGACAAGGCATATATCCTTGACTGGTCGCACGCCACTCAGGGCAACGCCTCGGCAGACGCCGCGCGCACATATCTGCTCTTCTGGCTGAAGGGCGACATAAGCGGTGCCGACCGTTATCTCGAGCTCTTCTGCGAGATGAGCGGCACCGAAAAGGGCTACGTTCAGAAATGGATGCCCATTGTGGCTGCCTCGCAGTCGGTAAAGGGCAACGAGAAGGAACGCGAATTTCTGAATTCATGGGTCAACGTTGTTGACTACGAATAAAATATATCAATCCCACGGGCACTTGCTGCCGTAACTGAAAGAAAGGTATACCAAAATGAAAATCACAGTATGTATCGGATCATCATGTCACATCAAAGGCTCGCGCCAGGTCGTCGAGCAGCTCCAGTATCTCATCAAGCAGAAGGGCGTCGGCGATAAGATCGAGCTCGGCGGGACCTTCTGCATGGGCAAATGTCAGCAGGGTGTTTGTGTGACCGTTGACGACGAGTTCTACTCCGTAAGCCCCGAGACCGTCGGCGACTTCTTTACAAACACCGTTCTCCCCAAGCTCGCGTAAGGGGAAGAGTCCCATGGTGATCGTTCAGATATGCGTCGGGAGCTCCTGCTACATAAAGGGAGCCTCCAAGATCGTCGAAATGATGCAGGAGAGCATCGCGGCAGAGCACCTTGAGGACGATATTGCGCTGAGCGGCAGCTTTTGCACCGGCAAATGCAACCGCGTAGGCGTTACGGTAACGGTAGGAGACGAAATAGTTACCGGTATAACCCGCGAAAACTTCCGTGAATTCTGGAATGACAAGATCATGAGCGCAGTGCGCGCCGATAGGGGGGCGGTCTGATGTCTGTATGTCTTACACTCAAGAAATCCAACTGCAAAAACTGCTATAAATGTATACGCCATTGTCCTGTCAAGTCGATACGCTTCTCGGGCAACCAGGCGCATATAATCCCCGAGGAATGCATCCTCTGCGGGCAGTGCTTCGTCGTATGTCCGCAGGATGCCAAGGAGATAGTGAGCGACCTTGAAAAGGTCAAGGTCATGCTTCAGTCCGGCACGCCGGTATATGTCAGCCTTGCGCCCTCGTTCATCGCAAATTACGACGGCACGGGCATCGAGGCAATGCGCGAGGCGCTCGGGCGGCTCGGCTTTGCGGGCGTTGAGGAAACTGCAGTCGGCGCCACGATGGTCAAGGCGGAATACGAGCGTATGCTTGCCGAAAAGACCCGCGACATAGTGATATCCTCCTGTTGCCACTCGGTAAACCTTCTCATCCAGAAGTATTTCCCGCATATGCTGCCCTACCTCGCCGATGTCGTATCTCCGATGGTGGCACACTGTGCGAAGCTCAAAAGACAGCACCCCGGCTGCAAAACGGTCTTTATCGGTCCCTGCGTCGCAAAAAAGGACGAAGCCGAAAAGAGCGACGGCGCCGTAGATGCCGTTCTTACCTTTGAGGAGCTGACCAACTGGCTGAAGCGTGCAGGCGTCGAGCCGGAGCAGCGCATGGATTCGGACGATCACAGCCGCGCCCGCTTCTTCCCCACCACAGGCGGCATACTCAAGACCATGAAGCGGTATATGACAGGCTACACCTACCTTGCCGTTGACGGCACCGAAAACTGCATTGCCGCACTGCACGACATTGAAAGCGGAAAGATACACCGCTGCTTTATCGAAATGTCCGCTTGTGCGGGAAGCTGCATCGACGGTCCCGTAATGGAAAAATACCACCGCACTCCGGTCAAGGGCTATATGGCTGTCGCAAATTATGCCGGCAGGCAGCAGTTCGTCGTCGAACAGCCCGATCCAAACGAGCTGCGTCACGTCTTTACACCGCTGCCCGACTCGACTCCCATGCCCTCCGAGGCACAGATAGCCGAGGTCATGAAAAAGATGGGCAAGCTGCGCCCCGAGGATGAGCTGAACTGCGGTTCATGCGGCTATGACACCTGCCGCGCCAAGGCGATAGCGATACTTCAGGGCAAAGCAGAGATATCCATGTGCCTGCCTTATCTCAAGGAAAAAGCCGAAAGCTTTTCCGACAGCATCGTCAGCAATACGCCGAACGGGCTTATCGTGCTCAACGAAAGCCTTGAGGTGCAGCAGATAAACGAAGCTGCACGCCGCATAATGAACATCCGCTCCGCCTCCGATGTGTTGGGCGATCAGGTCGTGCGTATTCTCGACCCCGAGGTGTTCATGCGCGTTCTCACCTCAAAGCGCGCCGTGCGCAACGAACGTACATATCTTGCCGAGTATCAGAAGTACGTTGAACAGACCGTGGTCTACGACCCGACGAACCGTCTGCTCATCTGCATAATGCGCGACGTGACCGACGAGGAAAGCGAAAGAGAAAAAAAGGAAAGCATCAGCCGCCAGACGGTCGAGATAGCCGACCGCGTTGTTGACAAGCAGATGCGCATCGTTCAGGAGATCGCTTCTCTGCTCGGCGAGACAGCAGCCGAAACCAAAATAGCACTCACCAAGCTTAAGGAGTCCATTTCCGATGAATGATCTGTGTGCCGATATCGGATACAAAAGCATAAACCACTTCGGCGAGCAGCTCTGCGGCGACCACGTTGACGTCGTGGAGGAAGGCGACCGCTCATCGGTCATCGTACTTGCCGACGGGCTTGGCAGCGGCGTCAAGGCGAGCATACTCTCCACTCTCACCTCAAAGATAATCTCCACCATGATGGCTGAGGGGCTGTCGCTCGAGGACTGTGTCGAGACCATCGCCGCAACGCTGCCGATATGCTCGGTGCGCGGCGTCGCTTATTCGACCTTCACGATAATACACCTCAAAAACAGCACCGACGCCGAGATAATCCAATACGACAACCCGCCGGTAATACTGCTGCGCGGCGGCAAAAACTACGACTACGTCAAGACAGAAATGCAGATCGGCGGCAAGAAGATATTCAAATCGTCGATGAAGCTCTGCGAGGGCGATATATTCGTCGCGATGAGCGACGGCTGCCCGCACGCCGGAATGGGACTTGCATATAACTTCGGATGGAAGCGCGCCGATATCATCGACTTTATGGAAACGATAGCCGACGTCGGCTACACGGCAAAAACGCTGTCAACGATACTCGTTGACGAGTGCAACCGCCTTTACGACGGCAAGCCGGGCGACGACGCCACTGCCGCCGTAATAAGGATACGACGCCGCGTCCCCATGAATATCCTGTTCGGTCCCCCGTCCAACCGCGACGACTGCGACCGCATGATGTCTCTCTTCTTCTCCAAAGAAGGCAAGCACATCGTATGCGGCGGCACGACATCGACGATAGCGGCAAAATACCTCGGAAAGCCGCTGCGCCCGAGCTTGAATTTCGAAGCGGCAGACGTTCCCCCGACCGCCGAGCTCGACGGCGTAGATCTCGTCACCGAGGGCGTTATCACCGTAAACAAGGTGCTCTCATATGCCCGTGACTATCTCGGCAGCAACCAAAGCTATGAAAAGTGGAGTCTCGGACGCGACGGCGCGTCTCAGATAAGCCGCCTGCTTTTTGAGGAAGCGACTGACATAAACTTCTTCGTCGGCAGAGCAATAAACCCCGCGCACCAGAACCCCGATCTTCCGA
>CAJLZE010000081.1 GCA_905210995.1 uncultured Anaerotruncus sp. | reverse complement strand
CGATCACGACCGTGCTGCCGGGCAGCGGGTCGCCCGCGATGACGGTCTTTGCGATGAGCGTCTCGATGACCGACTGGATATACCTCTTGAGCGGACGTGCGCCGTACACGGGGTCATAGCCGTTGTCGGCGATCTTTGCCTTTGCGGCGTCGCTCACGCGGATATTGAGCTGTCTTTCCTCAAGGCGGTGTGCAAGGTCGGCAAGCTGGAGCCCGACTATGGCGCCGATATTGTCTCTGGTGAGCGGCTTGTAGAACACGATCTCGTCAAGCCTGTTGAGGAACTCGGGGCGGAAGCTGCGGTGCAGTATGTCGCTCACGCCGCTGCGCGCCTCCTCCGAAATGCTTCCGTCGGGCAGTATGCCGTCAAGGATCAGGTCGGAGCCGAGGTTTGAGGTCAGGATTATGATGGTGTTCTTGAAGTCCACGGTCCTGCCGCGGCTGTCGGTTATCCTGCCGTCGTCAAGCACCTGGAGCAGAATGTTGAACACATCGGGGTGTGCCTTTTCGATCTCATCGAACAGCACCACGGCGTAGGGCTTGCGGCGCACTGCCTCGGTAAGCTGTCCGCCCTCGTCGTAGCCCACATATCCGGGAGGCGCTCCGATAAGGCGCGAGACCGAGAATTTCTCCATATATTCGCTCATGTCGATACGGACAAGGCTCTTTTCATCGTCGAACAGCGCCTCGGCAAGTGCTTTTGCAAGCTCGGTCTTGCCGACGCCCGTCGGACCAAGGAACAGGAACGAGCCGATGGGGCGGTTCGGGTCCTGAATGCCGGCACGCGAGCGCAGCACAGCCTCGCTGACCTTCTTCACGGCTTCGTCCTGACCGATCACGCGGCGGTGCAGCACGTCCTCAAGCCCCAGAAGCTTCTTTTTCTCACTCTCCATGATCTTTGAAACGGGAATGCCCGTCCAGCGCGCCACTATGCGCGCGATCTCGTCGTCGGTCACCTCGTCGCGGAGCAGGGAATCGCCGTCGTTTTTGCGAACGGTGGCCTCGAGCCCTTCAAGCTCCTTCTGAAGTGCGGGCAGCTTGCCGTATTTCAGCTCTGCGGCTTTGCCGAGGTCGTATTCGTTCTGCGCGCGTTCAATGTCGGCGTTTGTTTTTTCGATGTCGGCGCGGAGTGCGCGAACGCGCTCTATCGACGATTTTTCGTTGTCGAGCTTTGCCTTCATCGCGTCAAAGTTCTCGCGAAGCCCCGAAAGCTCCTCGCGGATCTTCGAAAGGTGCTCGCGGGAGAGGTTATCCGTCTCCTTGGTGAGCGCCTGCTCTTCGATCTCAAGCTGCATTATGCGGCGGCGTGCGTCGTCAAGCTCCTGCGGCATCGATTCCATTTCGGTCTTTATCATCGCGCACGCCTCGTCAACAAGGTCTATCGCCTTGTCGGGCAGAAAACGGTCGGAGATATAACGGTTTGAAAGAGTTGCCGCGGCAATAAGCGCGCGGTCATGGATCTTCACGCCGTGAAAGACCTCATATCTCTCCTTGAGCCCGCGGAGGATCGAGATGGTGTCCTCCACCGAGGGCTCGGGTACCATAACGGGCTGAAAACGGCGTTCGAGCGCCGCATCGGTCTCGATATATTTGCGGTATTCGTCAAGCGTCGTGGCGCCGATGCAGTGGATCTCACCGCGCGCCAGCATGGGCTTGAGGATGTTGCCCGCGTCCATCGCGCCGTCGGTCTTGCCGGCGCCGACGATGGTGTGGACCTCATCTATGAACAGGATTATCCTGCCCTCGCTCGCCTTGACCTCGCCGAGCACCGCCTTGAGTCTTTCCTCAAACTCGCCGCGGAATTTTGCGCCGGCGATAAGGGCGCCCATGTCGAGCGAGAACACCGTTCTGCCGCGCAGGTTTTCGGGCACGTCGCCGCGCACGATACGCTGTGCCAGTCCCTCGGCTATCGCAGTTTTGCCGACGCCGGGTTCACCGATAAGACAAGGGTTGTTCTTCGTCTTACGCGAAAGGATGCGTATGACGTTTCTTATTTCGTCGTCACGCCCGATAACGGGGTCAAGCTTTTGCGCGCGCGCCAGCTCTACAAGATCCTGACCGTACTTTTTCAGTGCGTCGTAGGTCGATTCGGGGTCGTCGCTCGTCACCTGACGGTTGCCGCGCACCGAGCGCAGCGCCTCAAGAAATGCTGCGCGGTCAAGTCCCGCGCGGCGCATGACGTCGCGCACCGTGTCGTCCGGCTTGTCAAACAGACCGAGCATAACGTGTTCGACCGAGACATACTCGTCGTGCATACCGTCGGCTTCGCTCTCGGCGGCGTTCAGCGCCTCCTCGCAGGCTCGGGAGATGTAAACGCTCTCGGCGCCGGGACCGCTCACGCGGGGAAGCTTTGAGAGCGCAGCCTCGAGCGCCGTTGCAGCGGTCTCGGGAGACGCACCCATCTTTTTTATAAGCTCGGGGATAAGTCCGCCCTCCTGACGTATGAGCGCCAAAAGAACGTGTGCCGGTTCTATGCGGCTGTTGCCGCGCTCGGTGGCATCGGACTGTGCCGCGCGAAGCGCTTCAATGCTTTTCTGTGTATATTTCTGAAGATTCATTATTATTTCACCTCTTTCGGATGACAGATTCTGTGTTTTTATTTATCGATCGCTTGCGGGCGACGGCTGCGGCGGATCGGCATCAGTCGCCGGTCTTAAGGCTGCCGTGGATCCTTCTCACTTCGGCTTCTGCCGTTGCGGCGTCGTCGAGTGATGCGAAATACGCTTTCATTGCGCTGTCAAAGGCGCCGACGTACTCCGAAATGCGCTCTGCGGTCTTTTGCGGATCGTCCTTTGCCGTTATGCGGGCGAACCGGCGCGAAAAGCTGCCGTCCTCGCCGCAGCGGCTGGCGGCGCCGTCAAGCGACGTCCATAGCCTGAAGAATGCGTTCATGTAGAGCAGGAGCAGAGTGTTCTGAGTCCGCAGATATGCGCGGAACTCACCGCCGCCCGCCGTAAGCTCTACCGTGTAGTGCACCGTTGGATTGTATTTGTAGTCGAGTGCCGAACGCAGGCAGAGGCGCGAATCGGCGCCGCTCACGCGAAAGACTTCGCGTGCACCGAGCAGCTCCTCGACCGCCGAGAATATGTCTCTTACGGCGGATTCGTGCGTTCCGCATGAGAAATATTCGGCGAGGATATGATTTATAAGCCCCGAACGGTTTGTGCCGAGCCGTCCGGCAAGCCTGTCCGCCGCGGCGACGACCTCGTCGGACAGCACGAGCGAATATACTCTTTTTGCCATTTGTGAAGCTCCTTGCTCCGGATGCTTTGTTTGCGGATGGGGAATGTGCGTTTCCCTACTGCGGTCACCGTGGTGTACCGTCGCAGGGAGGTTGGGTTCCTTACGCAGAGCCTTGGCGGTTCCCGCTGCCGGATCTCTGCGGTCGCATTCCTCACTCCACGTCATATTATATCACGGCTTATATAACTTGTCAAGAGTTTTATATAAAAAATCTTACGAGTTTAATATTTTTTGCGCAAGAATATTGTTCTGCTTCCGCCTGAGAGCGGGGAATAAAATTTTTTCGTTGATTTATATGTGAAAAAACCGACTTCTTCTTGACAAGTTTATGTGTATATTGTATAATAGGCTTGAGCGACGAACAGATGGAGGTTATAAAATGAAGAAGCTCATTGCAATCACGCTATCATTACTTATTGTCATGTCTGCTGCCGTTTCTCTTGTCGGCGCGACTGACGCCGCCGCCCCGGCGTGGACGACGAAGGAACCCGAACTGCTGATAACCGAGCTCGTGCCCGACACAAGGGGCACCGGCGAAAACGGCTACACAAACGACCAGAACCAGGACATCTTTGAGATGTTTGAGATCTACAACAACTCCGAGGCTGTTATAAACCTTTACGACTACTGCATCACCTACAACGGCAACAACCTCAAGAGCGACAATTTTGAGGCGATAATCGTTGAGATCACCCCCTTCCTCACCAACAACCAGTATGAGGATAAGCCCGGCAACTATCTTGACGGCTCTACCCTCGAGTGGGACGATCAGCCCAACAAGCGCGGCGACCTCTCCAATCTGCCCAAAAACCCCGATTCCTGCCTCATCGAGCCCGGTGAGTGCGTGGTAGTGTGGTCCATGTTCTATGAGCCCTACCTTGACATCTGGAACGACGGCAAGGGAATGTCGGTAAAAGATTTCCGCACGTTCTGGAAGATCCCCGACAACGTCAAGGTCATCTGCTGGGACGGCAACTCCAACACAAAATACGGCGGCCACGATAAGAACTTCAACCTGAAAAACTCCGCCTGCGGCTCCTACGGTATCGCCAAATACAGCGACGTTCTTGCTGCCGCCGCCAATGTCGAGGGCAAAACGTATGAAATGACATACCGTGATTTCGAAGATCTCGTTACATGGTCGAACGTTGACTTCACCACATGGGGTCTCACCACCATGCCCAACACTGCCTATACCTTTACATATGATCTTGACGGCAGAAGCGCCGCTCTGGTCTCCTCGCTTTCCGGCAAGCAGATAAACGTTGACGCCCGCCGTGCCGCTCCGCTTGAGGCGTATGCCACACCCACTCCCGGCACGCTTGACGATCTCCAGAAGCTCACCCTCCCCGGCTATAAGGTAAAAGCCGGCGAGACGATAAAGCTCCCCAAAGTCGAGACGATAGAAGGTATGCTTTATGACATCTGGGCTGCCCCCAAGGGCGAGGTCGTGACCGCCTTCAAGATCAACGGCAAGGAATACAAGCCCGGCGATACCTTTACCGCCGATGCCGCAGGCAAGATAACCGTTGAGGTCGTTTTCGGCGCAAAGCCGGAGACCACCAAGCCCGAGACCTCGGCAAAGCCCACCGACACCAAGGCACCCGATACCAAGGCGCCCGATACGAAGGCTCCCGATACCAAAGCACCCGAGACCTCGGCAAAGACTACCGAAGAGAAGAAGGGCTGCGGCTCATCCGTCGCATACGCGGCTGTTGCGCTCACCGCAATGTTCGGCGCTGCCCTGACGTTCGGAAAGAAAAGAAAATAAGCATATAAAAACACCGTCGGCATCATCTGACGTCGGATGTTGATGCGGCAGCCGCTGCGCAAAAGCGCAGCGGCTGCTTTTATGCTTTGCCGCATAAGCGCGAGCATAGCAGAAAAATCCCGCGCCTTGTGTACTGTATGTGAATTTTTTCCGTGTCGCGCGTTTTTCGGCACGATAAAGCAGGTTGGTACTTTACAATAACCGTAAAAGGTGATATAATAATGTGACAAAATGCGTAGGTGCGGCGTGACGCACCGCGATTACTATAGGCAAACGGCGATCGACAACAGGCGATACGCGCAAAGTGAGAAAGTAGGTCACAAGATAATATGAAAAAAAATACCCCGAAGAAGGCTGCGGTCATTGCCGCGATCGTTATAGGCTTTTTGCTGTTGATCGTGGCAGTTGCCTTTATGTGCCTGCATATGGTGCTGAACAGGATAGATAAAACTCCGGATGGCGAGGTAACAAGGATAGATCCCCGCGACCAGTTTTTTGACACCGACCCGGTCGAGACCGACGATAACGGCAGCGAGGCGAGGGACACTCTGCCGGTCATAAACCCGGATGATGTCACACGCGAGCCCGTCAAGCCTATTACAAACAAGAAGCTGATAAACATCCTCCTCGTGGGCGAGGACAGCGACGGTACTTACGGAGGGCGTCAGCGTTCCGATACCATGCTGCTTTGCAGCATCAACCCCGAGACAAAAAAGGTGTCCGTTATCTCCTTCCTCCGCGATATCTATGTGCATATCCCCGGCGGTTATGCGGATAACAGACTCAATACCGCATATGCCTTCGGCGGCTTCCCGCTGCTCACCGAGACATTCTCCGTCAACTTCGGTATCACTATCGACGGCTGCTTTGAGGTGAACTTTGAGGGATTTCAGACTGTTATCGACATACTCGGCGGAGTCGACGTCAAGCTGACGGCTGCCGAGGCGCAGATCGTTGAGGTCGGATGGGAAGAAAAAACATATCACCTCAACGGCGCTGCGGCGCTTTCCTATGTCCGCATACGCAAGCTTGACAGCGATTTCGGCAGAACCTCAAGACAGCGCACCGTTCTGAACGCCATTTTTCAGAAGTTCAGAAATTCGGATGCGAAAACGCTTATGAATCTTTTCGAAAAGATCCTGCCCTACTTATCCACCAATATGACCAACACGCAGATAATGCAACTGGCGTCCCAGTGCATACCGATGGTCACGGCGATGGAGCTGAACACCTACTGCGTGCCCGCGCAGGGGTCGTTCTACTACGCAAGCATTCGCGGAATGTCGGTCATCGTGCCCGATCTCGGCAAGATCCGCACTCAGCTCGAGCATGAATCCCTGCCGATCAACTGATCGGAAAAATGATCAAATAAAAAAAGCTGCCGCACCCGAGTGCGGCAGCTTTTTTTTTATTATTCGTCTTTCTTTTCGGGAAGGACGACGGGAGCGTCTGCGGCGTTCTTCTTGACGGATTCGATACCGTTAAGGCAGCCGGCTTTCGCCTTGTAGCCCTCGGAGGTCGCAATAATCTCGCCGTTCTTGGCTTTCAGTCTGAAGCGATATTCGCCCGCCTTGTCGGTGTACATCTCAAACTTCGGGTGCTTTTCGGTGGCGTAGCCCTCAACGGTCTGGTCTTCAACATTTGCGATCGGAGCGTTGTTTCTTACCGACTCAACACCGTTCTGGGCGGATTTGAGTGCATTGTAGACCTCAGAGCTGGCAATGATCTCACCGTTACCGGCTTTAAGATCGAATTTGAAACCGCTTTTGGTTTCTTTGATAACGAATTTTCCCATAATTGATTTCCCCTTTCGGCGTATTTCAGTACGTTGTCATCATTATAACACGGTATAATTGATTTTTCAAGAGAAAACAAGAGGAAAAACGAGTTTTTTTGAGATTTTCGCGTATTTTCCGCGGTATCCCGTTATGCGCCCTCGCCGGGTGACGGAGGCATCTCGCCTATTGCGATAACGGCTGCCGAGGCGTCGTCGCGGCTGCCCGCGATGCGTGCCATACGCAGTGCGCGCCGCGCCGTTTCGTCAAGGTGCCTTGCGTCGCAGGATGAAAGAAGGTCGAGCAGCCACACATAGCTGCCGTCCTCGTCGCCGTCGGTCCCGGCAAGCACACCGTCGGATATCATAAGTATCATGTCGCCCGGCTCGACCGCAAATTCGGTCTTTCCCGCGTCAAGCTCGCCGATGATCCCGAGCGGCACGCTCTTTGAGGAGAGGGAATAGATCTTGTCTCCGCGCCGCAGGTATGAGGGCGCCGCGCCGCCCTTGTAGAGCGCCGCCTTGCCCGTTAGCAGATCGACCTCGAGCAGATCGACGCCCGCAGAGCATTCCTCGCCGCCCTTGCCGCGGATTATGCTGTTGAGCAGTCGCAGCGAAACTTCGACGCTGTTTTGAGCCGAAAGCATGCGCTTGAGAAAGATACCGCATACGCCTGCGGTGAACGCTGCCTCGCTGCCCCTGCCCATGCCGTCGCATATTATGGCGTAAAAGCAGTTGTTGCGGTTTTCAAGCCTCAGCACGGTGTCACCGCAAACGCCGCCGTCCGGTGCGCCGCGCGCTGCCGAAAATGCAGCGCTCAGCCGTCTGCGTGCGTGCATGGTGAGAACAGCCTCTCCGTCCTTCAGAACGAATGCGGGGTCGGTCAGCGGAGCGCCGACTGCCTCCTCGACCGCACGTCTGAGATCGTATACACGGGTGCGGCAGCGTGTGAGGTCGGCGCCCACGGCTTCAACGCGCAGCT
>CAJLZE010000080.1 GCA_905210995.1 uncultured Anaerotruncus sp. | reverse complement strand
CGCGACTATGTGAATCCGCGCCTGCGCGTGCTCGACGGCGCACAGCGCGCGAGGCTCGACCTGGCCGCCGACCCGCAGACCTCGGGCGGACTGCTCGTGTCGCTTCCCCGCGCGGACGCGGAGGAGCTGCTCGAAAAGCTCCACGCCTTCGCGCCGTGGAGCGCCATCGTCGGCGAGGTACTGCCGCAGGGCGAGAGCGCTTTGGAATTTGACTGAACGGAAAAAGAGACGAAAGCCACGGCTTTCGTCTCTTTTTTCTCATAAATCCTGTTTTTTATGCTTCTTTGCCTCGCGCTCCTCGAGGAACTCCTTCGGCTCCGCTTCGGCGAGCGCTTTGGCGCGGCGCTCCAAGACCTCCTTGGGCTTGGCGGTGATCTCGCCCGCGGCGGTCAGCGCCTCCTTGGTCAGCAGCGGGCCGACCAGCTCATAGATCAGCACGGAGAAGAGCACGATGTTGCGGACCAGCAGTCCGTCCGCCGCGCCCAGCTCCTGTGCGCTCACGCACATCCCCAGCGCCACGCCCGCCTGCGGCAGCAGCGTGATGCCGAGGTTATCGACTATACTCTTGTCGCACTTCATAAGCTCGCTGCTCCACTTTGCGCCGAAGAACTTGCCGGCGGAGCGTGAGAGGATATAAGCCGCGCCGATGCCGACGACGGCAAGGTCGGAGAACACTCCGAGCTCAAGCTCGGCGCCGCTCAGCACAAAGAAAACGATGAAAAGCGGTGCCGTCCATGCGTCGGCGCGTTCCATGATCTCTTCTGAGAAGTCGCAGACGTTGCAGAAAACGGTAGCCACCATCATGCACACGAGAAGGCTCGAAAAGCCGATGTGTACGGGTCCTACGTCAAATTCGAGCTTTGAGAGCGCAACGGCAAGGATAACGACCGTAACGGCGAGCGAGAGGCGCTTGCTTCTGGAGTGGAAGAAGCGCTCGAGCCATGAGAAGAGAAGACCGATAACAAATCCGAGCACGAGAGAAAGGATTATCTCAACGAGCGGGTTGACGATGATGGAGACAAAGTCAAAGCTGCCGACGTGCATTGCCTTGGCAATGCCGAAGGAAACTGCGAATACGACAAGTCCCACCGCATCGTCAAGCGCGACGATGGGGAGCAGCAGGTCGGTCAGCGCGCCCTTTGCCTTGTACTGGCGCACGACCATGAGCGTTGCCGCGGGCGCCGTGGCGGTGGCAATGGCGCCGAGGGTGATGCAGGTGGATATCGGGAGCTTTTCCTTGAGGAAAATGTGCATGACGATGAGGGTCACATCAACGAAAACGGTGGCGGTGATCGCCTGTAAAATACCGATCACGAGAGCCTGCTTGCCGATGTGTTCAAGCTCCTTGAGGCGGAACTCGTTGCCTATCGAAAAAGCGATGAAGCCGAGGGCTACGTCGCTGATGAGCCCGAGTGCTGTGACGGCGGAGGTGGACGTGAAGCCCAAGCCCTCTATACCGAGCCTGCCGAGGCAGTATGGACCGATGAGAATGCCGGCGACAAGATATGCCGTGACCGCGGGAAGCTTAAGGGGCTTTGCGACGCGGGACATGAGCAGACCGGCGATAAGTGCGATTGCTATGCTGAGAAGTGTTGTCATTGAAACGGTGGTTTCCTTTCGGATATAATGATCGCTGAATAAATCAACAACGACATAATATATCACTTTTAGACCGCTTTGTCAAGCAAAACGACAAAAATAAAGTATATAATTAAAATTAATATTTAAGCAATGGTTTTTGCAGCCGATGAGTGATATAATTATGCTGAAAAAGGTTTCGGAATTTTTCGAACCGGCAACAAAATCAATCAGAGGTAATTGCAATGAAGCTTTTTATCGATACAGCTCATGTTGAGGACATACGCGCAGCCGCCGAGCTCGGCGTTATCTGCGGTGTTACCACAAACCCGTCGCTCATCGCACGCGAGGGAAGAGATTTCGTCAGCGTTATCAAGGAGATAACCACTATCGTTGACGGCCCCATAAGTGCCGAGGTCGTTGCAGCCGATGCTGCCGGTATGGTAGCCGAGGCACGCAAGCTTGCTGCTCTCAGCAAGAATATAGTTATAAAGATCCCCGTGACCGCCGAGGGACTCAAGGCGGTACATATCCTCAGCGCCGAGGACATCCACACCAACGTGACGCTGATATTCAGCGCGGCGCAGGCACTGCTTGCCGCAAGAGCGGGCGCGACCTATGTCAGCCCCTTTATCGGTCGACTTGACGATATCTCCGACGACGGTATGTCGGTCGTCAGCGACATTGCCGAGATATTCGACGTTCACGATATCAAGACCGAGATAATCGCCGCCAGCATCCGCGGCCCGCAGGACGTGACCGACGCCGCAAAGTGCGGTGCGGATATTGCGACCGTTCCTTATAAGGTGATACTGCAGATGCTGCATCACCCGCTCACCGACAGCGGTATCGAAAGATTCAACAAGGACTGGGCGGAAGCGTTCGGCGACAAAAAGTGAGTCTTTATTATTTATAATGAAGAAGAACAGCCATGTTCGGGCGTTGCCCGCACATGGCTGTTCTTTATTTTATACATATGAGCAGGACCGCCGCTATACCCGCCGCAAGACCGACGTACTGTCGCGCCGTGAGCTTTTCATGAAAGAAAATGACCGACGCTGCGGTCGTAAGCACGAGCCCGCCGCCGTTTACTACCGGGAAAAACACGGCACTGTTCATCGTTCCAGCAAGGCGGAGGTTTATTGCGTTGTTTAACGCCGCCGCGATCCCCGCAGCCGCGAACATTGCTGCAAGAAGCGGCAGCGGGCGGTCGGGGACGGTCCTTGCCCCGCTTTTCCTGTCCTTCTTCGCGCAGCGTGCGAAAAGGATAAACGAAAATACAGCCGAAAAGACAAATGCGGTGATAAGAAAGTCGTAAAGCTCGCCGCTGTGAGACGAGCTGCCGTGCACCTTTTGCAGAACGCCGATGATCCCCGTGCACAGCGCAGCCGACATTGACAGCGCAAACCATTTCGGCGAGGCGCTTTTGCCGTCCTTCTTTTTGTTTACCGAAAGCAGTATGCAGACCGCGAGCAGCGCGATGCCCGCGATCCCGGCGGGCGTGAGCTTTTCGTGCCAGAAGATGGCGCCCGAGAGCGCGGGTATCACCGTTGAGAGCGAGATGAGCACCGAGGTATACGACCACGGTCCCACGGCGAGGGCTGCGGCATTAGTCACCTGCTGTACGGCGGTGACGGCGCCGAAGAGCACGCCGAGCGAGAGCGTGAAGGCGGAGACGGCGTGTGATCTGCCCATGACCGTCAGCACCGCTGCCGAGACGAGGCTCGATACTCCGTTGTAAAGATAGTAGCCGCCCGATGAGGCGCTCACGCGCTTGCTGTAATAGCTTTTTACCAGCCCGCCGCCGAGCGACGCCGCAAGCGTCAGCGCAAGAAGCGGATATACGGAAAGCTCAGCGGTCATTTTCTTTTATCCGTATGAGCATTGATGTGCGCGGCGCTCCGAGGCGCAGCGTATATCCGGCAGAAAGCACACTGCCGTCTGCTGTCTCCTCAGTGCCGCTGTCGGCATTCGCAAGGGTATATTTTTTGCCGCTTACGGCAAACGGGAGCCTTACGGTGCATTCGCCGTCCGGGCAGTCCTCCATGCGGAAGGCAAGCAGCACACCGCTGCAGCGTTCGTGGTCGAACCATGCGGTCGCAGTCCAGCCTGTGCGGTCGTTTTCGCTGTGCCACGGGGTAAGAACGTACATATCCTTCATAAGATACTCAGCCACGCTGCGCCACTCCGCAATGCTGCCGCGCACGCGGTCGTAGTCAACGTCGGGTTTTTGCGTCCATTGAATGCTCAGATTGAGCGCGGGCAGATATGACGCGCGGAACACGTATATGTCGCTGATGCAGCCGGGTGCCAGCTCGCGTGTGCTCTCTTTGCTCGATGCGCCGCAGAATGGGATCCATTTGTTGAACGCCGTAGTCATAGAAAGCCGCAGTGCGGTGGTCGTGCGGTCGCTGTCGCTGCGAAGCAGCGGAACGCCGCGCCGCATGGATTCGATATCGTTCCTGCCGCCGCCCGCGGCGCATGAATCAACGAACGTGCAGCCGCCGTTTTGCCGGCAGTAGTCGATTATGCTGTCCCAAAGGCGGTAATGACCGACCACGGCATGGTTTTCGGTGATGCCGCGGCGCGGCGCGCCGTGTATCTCCTCCTCGTGCGCGTCGGCATTCTGCCAGCAGACGAAGGGATTGCTGTTGTTGTCCTCGCGGTAGAGATCGACATGATTTTCGCGCATGAATTTTATGATCCTGCCCGCCGTCCACGCAAGACACTCCTCGTTTCCGAGGTTGTTGGTCGTGACATTGCCGCAGGCAACGCCCCATTCCTTCTTGTAGCCGAAGTTTTTTTCAAGGTTCTCGGGGTCCGTCACGCGCTCCGGCTCAAACCACACGAGAGTTTTCGTGCCGTGCCTGTGCGCATATTCCACCGATTCGCAAAAGCTGTCGCCGCGCCATTTTTCGCGGTCAAGCTCCCATGTGCCGACCGTGCCCCACCAGTCGGACGGGACGCTCTCGCCGCGCGGGTCGAGGTACCAGCCCGCGTCGAACCAACGGAAGTCGAGCGGAACTTTTTCGGCGTATATCCTGTCGAGCGAGCGGCGCCATGTGAAGTCGCGCTCGGAGATGCTGCCGTCGGAGTTCGGGAGCCCCGTGTCGCCCGCAAGGCAGGCGGTGGTGAAGGGCATTATCGGTGCACCCGAGGCATCGGCACGCGGCATATTGTATTTCACGAACCAACGCCGCCAGAGATTTGACGCATCGTCGGTGTTTCTTCCGCGATAGGGGAGAAAAACCGCAAGCGCCGTTCTTACCGTCTCCCCGGGGAGGAGAAATGCTTCAAACCCGACGCCCGACACGGCGGTGTAACGCGTCAGCGTGCCGTCGGCGGTCACGGATGCCGTAAATTTTGCCGACCACGACCCTGCCCAGCCGAGCGCCATGAGCACGCCGCCGTCGCCGTATTCGAGATCGTAATACGGGAACACCTCGTGCGTGGGTCTGCCGCGCAGAGAGGTGAACTCAACGGGATCCGAAACGAGCGCGTGCCGGTAGGGGCGATATTTGTTCACATGGTCTCCCATGATGCCGTCAAGCACCGGATCGTCGCCGCAGACGGTGAGATCGACGGTGCGCACGTCATGCAGCACCCGGCTGCGTTCCTCTCCCGCATTGCGGAAGAAAACGGTGTATTCAAGCTCGCCGAATTCGGGGCAGTATGCGAGCAGGACCTCGGCGGTCAGGTTTTTGTCTATCGCAAAGGTGAGGCGGCGGGTCACGACGCCGTTTTTCGCGGTGCTCTCCTCGCTGCCTGTCAGCGCAAAGCTGCCGAAGCCGCGGTAGTCGTCGCCGTCAAGTGAAAACGAAACGGGGATGAGCGACGGGTCATGAGCAAAGCTGTCAAAAAGCTGTCTGTCGGGGGCAAAACGTATAGGATATGTTTTCATGGCTTTATCCTTGCATCCTTTCGGAGTTTATGATATAATTATATCGACTTATAAAGCGCATTTCAAGCCGTATATGCTCAAAAAACATGATATATGCGTCACAAACGGAGCAACAAAATGAAGTATGAGCCCAGCCCGCGCCCCATCGACTGCGGCGGCATCTCAGCCGATGTGAATTACGTCGATGCCTTTACCCGTGCCGACGACCCGATGCACGACGGCGCGCACATACACAGCTTCTGCGAGGTGTATCTCAATCTTTCGGGAGATGTTTCGTTTGTCGTCGAGGACAGCGTTTACCCCGTCGGGCGCGGCGACATCATCATAACAAAGCCGAACGAGGTGCACCGCTGCGTTTATCACAGCGACTGCGTTCACGAGCATTTCTGCCTCTGGCTTTTGCCCGACGGCTCGCGGCGCGGGCTGCCGGACTGCTTTTTTGACCGCAAAAGCGGAGAGGCGAATCTCATTTCAATGGATCACGCTGACCGCGAAGCGGTGATCTCGGCATTTTTCAGGCTGCGCGGCGAAGCGGCGCGCGAGGGAGAGATAACGGTCGGCTATCTTGCAGCGCTTTACGGTATACTTGATACGATCGACCGCCACAGGCACGACACGCTGCCGTCGGCTGCGGTGCCGGAGGATCTGCACCGCATACTTGCGTATATCGGTGAAAATTACAACCGACCGTGCGGCACCGATGAGCTTTCGGCGCGATTTTTCATCAGCCGCAGTACGCTCGGCAGGCGTTTTCGCGATCATCTCGGCACAACGCCGTCGGAATATGTCGAATCAAAGCGGCTTGCTGCGGCAAAAGAGCTGCTTTCGGCGGGCGAGTCGGTGCAGAACACCTGCGCTCTGTGCGGCTTTTCGGATTATTCGCATTTTATCATGCGCTTCCGTGAAAAATTCGGCACGACGCCGCACAGATATTCAAAGGGACTTTCGCGCCGCGGCGGGGGCGACGGTGGATGAGCCGTATACCTGCCGGACAGATGCTAATATGAAAAAAGGTCTTAAAAAACTCGGAGCGAGCTTTTTAAGATCCTTTTTTCGTGTGTTTTTTGATGAAATCCACCCGTCGTGCGACGTTTTCGCGGGTCACCCGGGCGTGCTGCGCTATGTCGTAGCCGTGAAAGGTCCCGCGCGTGCGGTTGAGCGTAACGTCGGCTCCCGCAGCCGCAAGACGTGCGGCATATGCCGCGCCCTCGTCGCGCAGGCAGTCGAATTCGGCAAGCTCGATGTATGCGTCCGGTATCACATCCGGCAGCGGCGCGGACATCGGGCTTGCATCGGCGCTGTCGCCGTTCCCGGTGTTTTTCAGGTACAGTCGCCACATCTCCGCATTGTTCACCGGATCCCAAAGCGGCGTGTCGGTGAATTCCGCCATCGACGCCGTGCTTTGCGCGGCGTCGCAGACGGGATAAACGAGAAGCTGAAACGCGATCCCGGCATCCTGCCGACCGCGCACGACGTCGGCTGCCAAAACCGCGCCGGCGCTGTCGCCGCCGACGGCGATCGCCGCGTCCGTGTAGTTTCTTCTCACCGCATCGAACGCCGCAAGGCAGTCCTCGCGTGCGGCGGGGAAGGGATAGCGCGGCGTGAGGCGATAGTCGGGGCAGATGACGCGGCACCCGGTGCGCTGCGCGTACACGGCGGCGAGCCGCTTGTGATACGGCGCCGCACGGTAGGCCGTGCATATAAAGCAGGCACAGCGTGTGCTCGTCCGCCGTTTTCGGCTCAAAAATGTCGAGCTGCAGCCCGTGCGTGCGCCCCACGCGGTGGCTCACACCGTGCGGGATGCGCGTCAATGCGTACATCATCCGCATCGGCAGGCGTGCCGCGCGCAGTATCGCAGGCGAAAAGGGCATACGCAGGCAGTAACGGCGCAGCTCGGGGGCGATCGGATATCCTGTCATTTACCGTGCGTAAAATACTCTGCCGTCATGTCTTGAGGGCGCTTCGGGCAGCGGGCAGTCGGGATATCCGATAATGCAGTTGCCTATCCCCTCGTAGTCTCCCGTGACGCCGAGCGCGCGGAGTATCTCTTTGCCCTCGTCGGTGTCAAACACCTCGCGTGCGCGGTGGATCCAGCAGCTTCCGAGCCCCAGTGCGTGCGCCTCAAGCATCATATTGCCCATTACAAGGCTGCCGTCGTAAACGTGTGTGCGGCAGCTACGGTCGGCAAGCACGATAAGGACGGCGGGTGCGCCGTAGAATGGGTCGCCGTCCGAGCCCATCACCGCGGCGTTCATGCGCGATATGCGGTCGCGCAGCTCGCGGTTTGTGACAGCCACGATTATCGGAGACTGCATATTCCGTCCCGTCGGCGCGTAAAGCCCCGCGGCTATGATCCGGTCGATATCTGCATCAGGTACCGGCGTGCTTTTGTATTTGCGTATGCTGCGTCTTGTCAGCAGAGCG
>CAJLZE010000079.1 GCA_905210995.1 uncultured Anaerotruncus sp. | reverse complement strand
GCTTTTACGCATTGCGTAAAAACTAAAAAATTCAATTCCGCGGGCGCGGCGGATGAGGTGGTAAAAAGGATCCCGCCGCAGCGGGATCTTTCTTTTATCTTTGTTATCTTGTTTTTTACTCCTTCAGTCGCCTCCGGCGACAGCTCCCTCACAAGGGAGCCTTGGCAAGGCTCCGAGCTTTAAACCTGCTACATGGGTACTGCCGTAGGGGAGGGGCTCCGCTCCTCCCGATAAAATTTGTACAGGTTGCAATGACGGGATGGGCAAGCCCCTCCCCCACATTATCAAATTCTACTTTTCGGAGGTGTGCGGTCCCGGGCAATGCCCGGGCTCTCCCGTATGCAAATATAAAAAGGTGTGTCCCGTTTTGGCGGGACACACCCATATTTATTTGTCTTTATTTTTTATAATAATATCCCTTGCCGTCGTGAGAGACGAAATTACGCACCGCTCCCAGCACGCGGCAGTTGCTCTTGCGCAGCTGCGCGACGGTCGCCAGGAGCTCGCCGGCGTGCGTGCGCTGATTGCCTATGACCAGTATCATCCCGTCGCACTGCGTGGCAATGACCGAGGCATCTATCACCTGTCCGAGCGGCGGCGTATCGATAATGATATAATCATAAAACTCCTTGAGCGCGGTGATTATCGACGCAAAATACTTGCCGCCGAGAAGTTCGACGGGGTTCGGCGGGTATTTCCCGGCGAAAAACACGTCAAGTCCCTTATACTGAGTCGAAAAAATGCAGTTATCGAGCGTTGTGATTCCGGTCAGCACCTCGGAAAGCCCCTGCACGTTTTTAGCGTCGCTGTTGCGCCCCGCCATGACCGACTTGCGCATATCCGCATCGACCACAAGCACCTTTTTTCCGAGCTCCGAAAAGCTCTTGCCGACGCCGAGGCAGATCGTTGATTTGCCCTCGTTCTCGCCGTAGCTAGTGAAGCCTATCACCTTTATATCCATACCGCAGAACCGTATATTGGTCCTCAGTGTTTTATATGCTTCCTCAACGGCAAAATTGCCGTCGCCGGGGATCTTTACGGTTATCTTCTCCATCATCGGGTCGTTCCTCCGGTCTTCTTTCCGTATCCGTAATAGCCGTGCCTGCGTGTGTCGTTGGCATTCGGGATATTGCCGAGCACGCTGAGACCGAGATATTTTTCAACATCCTCGTCTGAGCGTATACCGTCGTTCATTATATATCTCACAAGAAATACAACATACATGACCGCCGCAACGAGCAGCCATATCGCCGGGTAAACAATCATGCGCGTTTTGTTGCAGGGAGCGGTATTGATAACGCCGTACTCGCTTATGTTGACCTGCGCAAAGCCCATGTCGGATTTGATCTTCTCGGCGCCGACCTCGCATATCCTGTCAACTATCTCCTTGGCAAGCTCGGGAGATTCCGCCGTGACGGTGACCTCAAGTATGCGCGTGTTTGAGGGATTGGACGTCGATACGCGCTTTTTGAGCGTTTCATACGGAATGTCCAGCCCGAGATCGTTTATCACGGCGTCGACCACAGAGTGCATTTTGAGGATATAGGTACAGTCGTTGACAACATTGAGAGCAAGCGAGAAGTCGCTTGCCACGGCGCCGCCGGTGCCGCCCTCATCGTTCTGGCGGAGTATATAAAGCGTCGCGGTCGACTGATACATCGGTACGAACGTGAGCCTTACGGCAAGCGCAAACGCGCTCACCGCGAGAGTTGCTGTTAAAACCACGGCTAAAAAGCTTTTTTTGAAAACGCTCCACAGATCGCCGAGTGTGACCGTTCCGGTCGTTGAATCCGTATTCATATTCCGGTTCCTTTCGTGCATGGTAGAGGGGGTGAGTGCCTCTAAAAATTGTACCCTTTTTTGCCGCTTTTGTCAAGTGTGTTTTTGCCGTCTTTGCCCGTATGGAAACAAAAAATGTCCGAAGCACGGGCAAATCGGAGCAAGATAGGGCAAAGAACGTCCGTCGGAGTAAAAAATGTGGTGTTAAAAAACTCAAAACGGGTTTTTTAACACCACAGGTCATGCATATACAATCATTTAGCTGCCGAATTTTGTGCCGCACTCGGGGCAGAATTTCGGCGGATGTGCGGAATCCTCGGGCTTCCAGCCGCATTTTGAGCAGCATGCCGCAGGCTTTTTCGAACCGCAGTTAGGGCAGAAGTTGCCCGTGTTCACCGAGCCGCATTTACACGTCCAGCTTTCCGCCTGCACGGGCTCGGGCTTTTTGGAACCGCACTCGGGGCAGAAGTTGCCGGTCGCGGTCGCGCCGCATTTGCACTTCCAGCTTCCCGCCGGTGCCGCAGCCGCGTTCTGCTGCTGTGCCTGCCGATCCTGACGCCCCATTGTAAACAGATCCTGTGCCGCTCCGGCTCCGCCGCCCGCGTTCATTGCCATGCCCATGCCCATAAAGCCGGTCATGGCTCCGTTTTCGTTGGAGGCTGCCGCCTTCATAGCGTCTGCCTGTGCGCCGACGAGCGTTGCAGCCGCCATGGTCGGGTCGCGCATGATAGCCGTGCGCTGCGCCTGCTTTATCATCTCCGCATCCTCATCGGGCAGAGTGACCGAGCCGAGCGCCACGCTGACCACCTTAAGTCCGCGCAGCTCGCCCCACTTTGACGAAAGCGCCTCGTTCATGGCGTTCTCAAGGTCGGTATTGTGCGTTACTATCTGGTTCGGGCGCAGCTCAAGCTCCGAAAGCTTGCCGAACGCCGGCTGAAGTGCGCTGATGAACTCTGTCTTGAGCTGTCCGTCAAGCTCGTCGCGGGTGTATTCTCTCTCCACGTTGCCGCAAACGTTTGTGTAGAACAGCAGCGGGTCGGCTATCTTGTACGAATACACGCCCGAGCAGCGCACTGATACGTCTACGTCAAGTCCTATCTTAGAATCCACCACGCGGAAGGGGATGGGGTTCGGCGTGCCGAACTTGTTGTCGATGAGCTCCTTCGTGTTGAAGTAATATACTCTCTGATCCTTGCCCGTGTCGCCGCCGTAGGTAAAGCGCTTGCCTATCGTCTTGAAGGTCTCCTTGATGCTCTCGCCGAGGTTCCCCGCAAATATCGACGGCTCGGTCGATGTATCATAGGTGAACTCGCCCGGCTCGGCGCAGACCTCCACCACCTTTCCCTGCTCGACGATTATCATGCACTGTCCGTCCGCCACGGCGATACCGGATCCGTTCGATATGATATTGTCGCTGCCCTTTGTGTTTGACGAGCGCTTGCCTATGCGCTTTTGTCCCTTTGTGACGAGCACTTCCTTCGGCATTGCCTCACAGTAGAAAAATTCCTTCCACTGATCCGCAAGCGTTCCGCCCAGTGCTCCTATCCCTGCTTTGATAAGTCCCATGTCCGATCCTTTCCCGGATATTTTCCGCCGTGCCGTGCACGGATATATTTTTACATATACATGATACTATAAAAGTACGGGTTTGTCAATAGTTTATCGACCGGTACGCGGCAAACTGATTGTTCTTACCGTCGCATCAAAGCTTTCCGCATCGGAAATGTCCGCTTTTTTGACCTCGGCAAGCAAAAGCCACGACGCCTCATCGCAAGTGCCGCACGCGGGGATCGTCTCGGCGACCGCCACGGTCAGTCTGCCGCCCTCAAGCACGGCGCTCTCCACGGCATAGCTTATCGAGCCGCTCGGTGCAAACGTGATAACGACCGGCACGAGCGCATAAGTCGCAAAAAAGTCGCTGTCGTATTTTTCGATGCTCATGACCTCTTTCACATAGTACTCATTGAGCCTTGCAGCGTCGAGAAACGCTTCAAGCCGGTCGGCTGAGGCGAGCGGAGTCATGGGAAACTCGGAAGTTTTTATTTTATCGTGATCCTCAAAGGATATCCTCTTTACCGTATACCCCGCAAGCACGTCTCTCGCGGTCGCGGCGGTAACGTCACAGCGATAGACGCTGCCGGCAGCGCTCAGAGTCTCATTCGGCGCTGTTTGCGGCGGGGCTTCCGTGACGCCCGAGGGAGGCAAAGCTTTGTTTTGACATGCCGAAAGGCACACTATCGCTGCCGCCCATACCAAAAGCGCAGCCAACGCACGGCAAAAAAGATGTTTTCTCATCATAAGGTCCTCCGTTTTCGGTGTTTTTGATCCTCTTCACCCCGTATGTACGTTTTGCGGCGCAGATATTGCGAGAGCCGCCGGAATTTTCATTCCGACGGCTCAAAAAGCTGTAAACGATTATTTCTTCATTGCCTCTTCGACAGCGACAGCGACTGCAACGGTCGCGCCGACCATCGGGTTGTTGCCCATACCGATGAGACCCATCATCTCAACGTGCGCGGGAACGGAGGACGAGCCTGCGAACTGCGCGTCGGAGTGCATTCTGCCCATGGTATCTGTCATGCCGTAAGAGGAAGGACCGGCAGCCATGTTATCGGGATGCAGCGTTCTGCCCGTTCCGCCGCCGGAAGCAACGGAGAAGTACTTAACACCGTTCTCGACGCACCATTTCTTGTAGGTGCCCGCGACGGGGTGCTGGAATCTTGTCGGGTTGGTGGAGTTACCGGTGATGGAAACGCCGACCTTCTCGAGCTTCATGATGGCAACACCTTCCGGCACGTTGTCTGCGCCGTAGCAGCGGACCTTTGCGCGCGCGCCGTTCGAGAACGGGACCTCGCGAACGATCTTGACCGTCTCGGTGTAGGGATCGAACTCGGTCTGCACATAGGTGAAGCCGTTGATGCGGGAAATGATGTATGCGGCATCCTTGCCGAGACCGTTGAGGATAACGCGCAGGGGCTTGACTCTTACCTTGTTGGCGTTGAGAGCGATCTTGATAGCGCCCTCGGCAGCCGCGAAAGACTCGTGACCGGCGAGGAAGCAGAAGCACTCGGTCTCCTCGGAGAGGAGCATCTTGCCGAGGTTGCCGTGGCCGAGACCGACCTTGCGGTTTTCGGCGACCGAGCCGGGGATGCAGAAGGACTGAAGTCCGATACCGATATCGGCAGCGGCATCGGCAGCCTTCTTGTCGCCCTTCTTTATGGCGATGGCGGCGCCCACGGTGTATGCCCACTTTGCGTTTTCAAAGCAGATTGGCTGTGTTTCCTGTACGATGGTGTAAGGGTCGATGCCCGCATCGTCGCAGATCTTTTTGCACTCGTCGATAGAGGAGATGCCGTATTCCTTGAGAACGCCGAGGATCTTCGCCTCGCGTCTTTCGTAACCTTCAAAATTAGCCATTTTCGTCTCCTCCTTTAATTATTCCTTGCGGGGGTCTATGTACTTGACCGCGCCGTCCTCGGGGTTGAAGCGGCCGTAGTGACCCATAGCCTTGGCATAAGCCTCGTTCGGCTCCATGCCCTTCTTGATGAAGTCGGTCATCTTGCCGAGAGAGACGAACTCGTAGCCGATGACTTCGTTGTTTGCGTCAAGTGCCATTCTGGTGCAGTAGCCCTCGGTCATTTCGAGGTACCGCACGCCCTTTTCCTTTGTGCCGTACATGGTACCGACCATCGAACGTGCACCCTTGCCGAGGTCCTCAAGACCGGCGCCGATGACAAGTCCGCCCTCGGAGAACGCAGACTGGCTTCTGCCGTATACGATCTGAAGGAAGAGCTCGCGCATTGCGGTGTTGATGGCGTCGCACACGAGGTCTGTGTTGAGAGCCTCGAGAATGGTCTTGCCGGGAAGGATCTCGGCTGCCATAGCTGCGGAGTGGGTCATGCCGGAACATCCGACCGTCTCAACGAGGGCTTCCTCGATGACACCGTTCTTGACGTTGAGGGAGAGCTTGCAGGCTCCCTGCTGAGGGGCGCACCATCCCACACCGTGGGTATATGCGGAAATATCGCTGACTTCCTTTGCCTGGATCCATTTGCCCTCCTCCGGTATCGGGGCGGGACCATGGTCACAGCCTTTTGTCACCTTGCACTGCGCGGCGACTTCGGCGCTCATTGCGTAAGGGCATTCGCTTACTTTGCTCATTTCGGAACAATCCTTTCTTATTGGGGTTTATATTATTTTTTATAATATCTTATTTTACTATCTCACCGAGCACGGCGCCGAAAGCGGCCGCGGCATTGCACTCATCGGTATCGATGTGCATCGCAAGCGCGAATTTGGGGCTGACTCTCACCACGACGTCGTCAAAAATGAGCGGGCGGGCGGTGTCGAGCTTTACCTTTACGATCTCCTTATCGGAGACGCCGAGACGCTCTGCATCCTCGGGAGTCATATGTATGTGACGCTTTGCTACGATGCAGCCCTCGGAGATCTCTATCTCACCTGCGGGGCCGACGAGCTTCACACCGGGAGTTCCGGCAATGTCGCCGCTCTCGCGGACGGGAGGCGTGATGCCGAGCGCGCGTGCGTCGGTAAACGAAAGCTCGACCTGGTTCTGAGGTCTTTCGGGTCCCAGCACGCTGGCAGAAAGGCTGCCCTTGGGACCGACGATAGTCAGCTTTTCGTTGGCAGAGGCAAACTGACCGGGCTGGCTCAGCATCTTCTTGGGCGTGAGAACAGCGCCCTCGCCGTAAAGAACGGAAACAGCTTCATGCGTCAGGTGGATATGCCGCGCGGAGGTTTCGACGATAAATGTTTTATCCATGTTTTACTCCTTGAACTTGACCGGGGACGGAAGCGCCGCCCGGTATTATCATTTCGTTTCGGACAGGATCTGCCGGAGGTCATGCCATGACCCTCGGCGGGTCGGACGAACTTTTTTCATTCCGTCTCATTATATCACATTTTTATGATTTTGTAAATCATTTTTTCGTGATTTGAAGGACATAATCCCGCATTTTATGTAAATACTAATTCCGATGAACGGTGAACGGCGACACGGACAAGGGGAGGTATTTTCGCAATGAACGAACGAAACGAACAAAAAGAGGGCGCGGCGGCGCCGGACGAAGAAAATTTTCACCGCGTGCGGCGCGACGGCGGCGCGGACGACTGCGGTAAGGCGCCGCACGGCGCTCCCGACGACAGCTCGGTGTGCGACAGCGGCTCGGTGCTTGCCGAGAACGCGCGCGAGGCGATATACTGTATGTGCATAATCGGTCAGGTGGAGGGACACTACCTGCTCGGCGACAATCAGAAAACAACAAGATACGAGCACATAATCCCGCAGCTTGCCGCAATAGAGGAGGACGACCGCACCGACGGTGTGCTGCTTATACTGAACACGATGGGCGGAGACGTTGAGGCGGGGCTGGCGATAGCCGAAATGGTTGCGTCGATGTCAAAGCCGACTGTGTCGCTGGTGATAGGCGGCGGGCATTCCATCGGCGTGCCTCTTGCAGTTTCGGCGCGGCGTTCCTTCATCGTCCCGAGCGCCACGATGACGCTGCACCCCGTGCGGATAAGCGGAACGGTGATAGGTGCGCCGCAGACCTACAATTATTTTCACGATATGCAGGATCGCATTCTTGACTTCATATGTGCTCATTCGAAGGCAAAAAAGGACGATCTTTACGATATGATAATGCGTTCCGACCGCATTGCCAACGATATCGGCACCGTGCTCGACGGAAAGGAAGCCGTCTCCCACGGGCTGATCGACAGCATAGGCGGGTTGAGCGACGCTCTGCGCGCAATGCGCGAGCTGATAAAAATGCAATAATGCTGCTGTGATATTTCATTTTCGCTCCGAAAATTTTTTTGAAAAATTTATTTTACCCCTTGACAAGCGCCGCGCGTTGTGATACAATAACGCCAACAAAAAACCGATGAGGAAGAAAAGTAGCGTGCGTCGAACGGCAAAGAGAGCCGCGGGCGGTGCGATCGCGGTACGAAAGCGCGCGTGAATGGCCTTCCGAGGGCGGACCGAAAACGGCAGTCGCGGGCGATCATTCGCCGCCATGCCGCCAGTAGTTTCCGACGGGGTGCGCTCCCGTTATCAGCGGCGCTGTGCATTTTCGTGCGCAAACAGAGTGGATCATTCCGATTCGGGTGGTACCGCGGATATTATTTTTGAAATATTCGCCCCGGATGCCGTGTATATGTACGGCGTCCGGGGCGTTTTTTATTTGATCTTTTTAAGGACGGTGAACCGAAATGAAAAAAATACTTTCTCTTACACTTGCGGCGCTCATGCTGCTCACAACTATTCTTCTGTCCGCATGCGGCGGACAGAAGACGCTTGCCGAAAAGGCTGCCGCAGGTGAAACGATAAAGATAGGCGTGATACAGCTCATGCCCAACCCCTCTCTCGACAACTGCCGCGAGGGCATTCTTGCAGCGCTCGAGGCGTCGGACGTGAAATACGAGCTTGACGTCCAGACAGGCTCGCCGAACTCTTATGATTCCGACTGCACCGCATTTGCCCAGAGCATGGTGTCGGGCGGCTGCGACATGATCATTGCGATTGCGACGCCTGCGGCAAAATCAGCCTTTACGGCGGG
>CAJLZE010000078.1 GCA_905210995.1 uncultured Anaerotruncus sp. | reverse complement strand
TCATGTTTCGGCGGAAGTCCTGTGACTCTTCAGCCAGTCTGAAATATTTTTGCCACTCTCTCCGAGCAGGCGTCTGAACCCTTCGGACAGCGCCTGACGCGTTTCGGCATCTGCCGAAGAAAAAGCACGCAGCAGTGCAGGTTTGTCACTCATAAGATCACTGAGGGTCGTCGATTTTGTGGAATAGAGTATCCCGAAAAACGCATCTGTGAATTTTTCTCTGAACTCATCGTCCATACCGGCGATCCATGCGCTCAGAATATCATCGGCTCGCTTTGCGTCCGGCGAAAGATCATCGGCAAATTCAAAGTCGGCACCCATGATCTGCCATGACAGCGCATTATGCTGCATAAGACCGCGTTCCGTGCTCTTGACCGTGCGGTAATTTCCTTCATGTTCAAGGAACATACCGACCACCGATTTTTCGGGAACGATCGTTTTTATTCTGTCTTTTATCGCAAGATAACCGCTGCTTTCATGATAATTCTTCAGAAAACCGGGGCCGTCCATATTGTAAACGTCAAGGATACGCTCGGCAACATCCGATCGGCAGTTTGCGGCAGCCCACATTGCAAGATTTCCGCCCTTGCTGTGACCGCCGACGCGTATCGGATATGCCCCGAAATGGTCTGCGATCCTGTTCAGGTAATCTGCAGCGCGGTACTGCGCCGCGACGGGCGACTTGAACGACATCTGAAAATTTTCTTTCCATCCGGCAATGCTGTCGTCGGTGCCGCGATACCCCACAAACAGGGTACCGTCAGTCAGCTTGGCGGTTATAGCCGAAAACTGCTCAACTGCATTGTCGTCAACTATATTTTCATAGCAGCATAATCCAACGTCCGCAAAACGCCCGACGGCCCCGACAGCAAAGAACAGATCAATTATCTCTGCCGGAACTATCGCACCGAGCGACAGCTTTTCACCGCGGTGAAGCACGTTGTAACGTCTTACTTCGTCAGATATTGTAACAAGCCCGTCATCGGGGGCGGAAGGCACTATGCCGTCGTGATTTACATATGTGAGTTCCGTCATGATAAGAGCGTCAACATCGCAAAAACCGACCTGCCACAGCTTCAGGTCACCGCGCCACTTCAGATAGTCAAACATATTCGCCATGATCAGCTGTCCTCCTTTTTGCCTCAGTCGGCTTTTACAGCAAATTTCCCGTCGCTTACCGAAATATCGGCATGTGACAGACTGCGCCCGTGATCTTTTATTATCTCCTCAGCAAGCGGATCTTCGATCTCACGCTGAATGAATCGACGCATATTGCGGGCGCCGTATTTGGTAGAGAAAGACCTCTCGGCTATCATATTCACGGCGTCGTCGGAATATGTGAGGGCTATCCCCTTAGCGGCGAGTATCTTTGCAAGGTCGCCGAGCATTATGCGCGCAATTGCTTTGAAATTATCGCGGTCAAGCGCTCTGAAGGTTATGATCTCGTCTACCCGGTTCAAGAATTCGGGGCGCAGGAATGATGAAAGCGCCTTTTCAACACGGGAGTCCGCGATTCCGCCCTCTGACGCAACGAATCCGACACTTGAAGCGGACTTTTCCGATCCCGCATTGGTTGTCATTACGATTATCGTGTTTTCAAAATTTACCGTTCTGCCCTGCCCGTCGGTTATCCTGCCGTCGTCAAGCATCTGAAGCAGGATATTCAGAACATCGGGGTGCGCCTTTTCGATCTCATCGAAAAGGACGACAGAATACGGTCTGCGGCGAATCTTTTCGGTAAGCTGCCCCGCTTCATCATATCCGACATATCCCGGGGGCGAACCTATAAGGCGCGACACGGAATATTTCTCCATATATTCGGACATATCTATCCTTATAAGCGTTTCGGGTGTATGGAACAGATCGGCAGCGAGTACCTTTACAAGCTCGGTCTTGCCGATGCCGGTAGGACCCGCGAATATAAACGATACCGGTTTGCGTTTATAGCTTATACCGGCACGGGAACGCTTAACGGCACGCGTGACCGCCTCCACAGCCTCATCCTGACCGACAATGCGCTGTTTCAACCGATCCTCAAGCCCCTCAATGCGCTTGAACTCGTTTTCACTTACCGAGGAAGCCGGAACACCCGTCCACACTTCGATAACCGAGGCAAGGTCGTCAGCCGTCAGTTCAATCTTTTTGCATTCGGTTTCAAGTTGCTTGAGCTTATCGGAAACCGCCAGTTCTTCCGACCGTATCTTGGCGATCTTCTCATACTGCTGCTCGGCCTCCTTTTCATCGCCCTTGCCTGCTTGACTTTCGGCATCTTCACGCTCGCTTTTCAGCTTCAGAAGCCTGTCGCGCAGCTCATATGTTTCGTTTACGGCACCGCTTGAAAGAGAACGCCTTGCTGCCGCTTCATCGAGAAGATCTATTGCCTTATCAGGCAGATATCGTTCGGTTATATACCTTTCAGACATGATAACGGCAGTCTCAAGCAAATTGTCGGATATGCCGATGCCGTGAAATTCCTCGTAATAGTGCTTTATACCGCGCAGCATCTCGACCGCTTCGGCGACCGAGGGCTCGTTGACCGTTACGGGCTGAAATCTTCTCTCGAGTGCCGCATCCTTTTCTATATACTTGCGGTATTCCTTAAGAGTCGTTGCTCCGATGACCTGTATGTCCCCGCGCGAAAGCGCCGGCTTCATTATATTGGCGGCATTCATGCTGCCTTCGGCGTCTCCCGCACCCACGAGATTGTGCACCTCGTCGATTACAAGGATAATGTTTCCCGCTTCCTTGGTTTCACGCAGAAGTGTCTGCATTCTTTGCTCAAACTGCCCTCGAAACTGTGTTCCCGCAATTATAGCAGTCATATCGACAAGGTAAAGCTCCTTGCCGCGCAGCTTATAAGGGACATCACCCGCGGCAATTCGCTGCGCAAGTGCCTCTGCGATCGCCGTTTTTCCGACTCCGGGTTCACCGATGAGACACGGGTTATTTTTTTGACGGCGGCAGAGTATCTGTATGACACGAGCAAGCTCATTTTGACGCCCGACTATGCTGTCAAGCTTTCCGCCGCGTGCAAGCTCGGTCAGATCTTTGCAGTATTTATCGAGAAAATCATGTTTTTTTGAGCCTTTACCTTCATGGTCGGAAGCAGTAGCCTTGGACCTGTTATTATCCGAGTTGTCAGCGCTTCCACCGCTGCTCATATCCCCAAACAGCTTCATGAAGTCAATCGATGGTGCTCCGCCGTCGTCGCCGACTGCGGGAGTTCCGTCACCGTCATCTCCGTTTTCATCGGAAAAACTGCTCATTGCATTGTTCATTTCGTCTTCCATATCAATGAGCTGATCGGTGGAGAGCCCGAGCTTTTCGGCGTTCGGTCCAAGCACGCCTTTTATCGGAAGCCCGAGTTCGCTTGCACAGTGAAGGCAATAGCCCTCGGTCTTCTTTTCGCCGCCGTCAACCTTTGTAACGAAAATGACGGCAAGTCTTTTTTTGCATCTTGAGCATTTTATCATTTAATCAAATACCGTACCTTTCATGATCCGCGCCGATGTCACCTGCCGATCAGACCGGCGAACTTTGTGATATTTATATAATCGAGCGGCGAGAAGTTGCAGAAGAACCTGAACAGATATGAATTTTCGGCAAGCTGCCTCAGCGACTGACTCTCGCTTTCCGCTATTCCGCTTTCAACCACTGCGGAGAGTGCCATGCATATGACCCAAAGGTAAATAAATCCGCATATCACGCCGAAAATGCCGCCGAAAAGATGATTGACGCTTCTGAGGACCGGCAGCTCGGCAATAAGTCTTATCACAAGACCTACTATCGTGAGAACAATGAATGCGGCGAGAAATGCCGCGACGTACCCGAGTGCACGCGATACAATGTGAGCAACGGGAGATGCGACATCGGCGGCAAGTGCTCTGAGATCCATTGCGGACGCACTTGATGCTCCCGCATAGGTCCCGCCGAGTTTTGAGGCATCGGCACCGAAGCGTTCGAGCAGTGCGCCGAAGCTTTCCGGCATCGTCGAAAACAGCTCGGAAATATCATACGCCCCGTTAGTCTCGTGCACGATGCTGCTTATTGAGTCGTAAGCGGCATCGGTGAATTTCTGCATAATAAAACGGTCGAGAAGCCAATCACCGCAGCGACTTCCGAAAAGGAATGCAGAGCCGAGTGAGAGGACCGCACGCAGCAGCCACCATATTGACTTGACAAGCCCGCGCCGTGCGCAGACAGCCACCGTAAGAATAAAGACCGAAACAAGGATAATGTCAATAAGCCAATTCATAACGATAATTCTTCCTTTCGCGTTTGTTCGACCGGTGTGTCCGGAAATTTTCACTTAAATCTTATCACCGCAGCGTGCGACTGCGTGCCGATGTACGCCTCGTCGGCGCTCCATGCATATATGCGGTCGCCTGCAGCGATCTCACTGATGTCGTCCGTTCTTATGGGATCCCGTCCGGCTGCGACACACACGGCATAATTCTCGGTGAGGATAAACCCGCTCCCGCTGCATACCGATGCCGCAAGAGGTGTTCCGTCAAAAGCGCCCGACCATACAATCGTTCCCACGGCATCGTAAAGAGATGCTGCATAACCGTCACGTCCGCCGCTGTTTTTTGTCACCGTAAGCACGCAGTCCGACGCGATAGCGGCCATGTCGAATGTTCCGTATTTGCTCTCGGCGATCAGCTTTCCATCGGTGTCGAAGAAGAATGCCGAACTGTCGCCGAGTACCGTAAATCCGTTGTCTCCGAAGCGACAGTCAAGAGGGAGCGCGTCCGCGATGTATGCGTTGCTGTCAGCCTCGCCGCTTCCCGCTGTGCAAAACATGACCTCGGAGTTGAAACGGCCGTCATTTCCGACATCAACCGTAATAATGGCAACACGCGCGCCGTCATCGGATATCGCCGCAGTTATGACCTTGCCGTACTTTGTATAGCGGTTGATGAGCCTGAAGTTTTTGTCGTAAAGCAGAACGCCCCCGGCACCGTCATCATTTTCGGTTATGAGCAGGTAGCTGCCGTCTGCGCCGACACATGCTCCGTATATCCTGTCCTCGACTGTGTCGGAGTGCATTTCGGAATACGGGCTGTAAAGCTTGTAGCCCTTTCCGCCGTTTTCATAGATAAGAAGATATCTGCCGGAGCCGACGGGGGTCGGATCCTTCAGGCCATGGCGCTTGTATGCCGTTCTTACGCCTGCGGCGGAATAAATCGAAACATTTGTATTGCCGCAAACGGCAAAACCGCCGCCAAGCAGTGAAAAACGGCTGTTACCCTCCTTGGGAAAAGAAATATACGACCGCTGTCCGGAGTTCTGCTCGAGGGTATAAGCAAAATTCTGCGCAATATATTCAAACTGAGAATACTGTATCTTATCCGAGTTTGCCGCGATGTATACGACGCCGAAAAGCAGCGCCGCAGCAAGAAAAACAAACTCGGCTATGCGGTAGACAACCGAAACTGCATCGTAAAATTTATTATATGCCGTCTCACCGCCGAATATGTCGTTTATGACCTCGTGCTTCTCGGCAGCCGAAAGACGCCTGAAGCGTGTTCTCCATTTCATACCGTCACAGCCTCCTTCCGATCAGTATTTTACGTCGTGCAGATAAAGTCCGTGCGGCGGCGCCGTGATCCCCGCACGCGAACGGTCACGCGCAGCTGTTATTTCGGGGATATCCTCCGGGGTGAGTTTTCCCTGCCCTACCGCAGCCATTGTGCCGACGATTATCCTTACCATATTGTAAAGGAATCCGTCGGCTGATATCTCAAAGTTCAGTATATCACCGTCTGCGGCGAAACGTGCCCCGGTCACCGTTCGGACGGCGTCGGTTATTTTAGACCCCGCAGCCATAAACGATGAAAAATCATGTGTTCCGATCAGCTTTGCGGCAGCACGGTTCATTTTTTCAATGTCACCGGCATCAAATACCGTCCCGGGGATGAACCACGCGCGCCCCTCGTAAAACGGATCGCGGAACTGCGTGTTGATGATCCTGTATACATATGTTTTTTCTTTTACGCCGTATCTCGGGTGAAACGAACCGTCAACGCAGGCAGCGTAAAAGACCGAAATATCACCGGGCAAATGAGCGTTGAGCGCCTCCGGTATCCTGTGTACCGGGATCGACGTTGTAAGGCGGTCTCCGCCTTTGTCCGAGACCGCAGCGCAAAAACATTCGGCGTGCACGCCCGCGTCGGTCCGGCTGCATCCGGTAACGTCACATGCATGCCCGAAAAGCTCTGCGCAGGCGCGGCATAACTCGCCCTGAACGGTTCGCCTGCCGTGCTGCACCTGGTACCCGGAAAATGCCGTTCCGATATATTTGATTTTGATAAACAGCTTCATGCCAGCCTTTCCGCAATCACGTGATTTTTCTTCCAATGGTAGTCTAAAAAATTGATGAAAATTTATTTTTTTAACCGGCCATAGGCCGGTTTGACATTATGCCTGCCTTCCGATATTGAACCGCCGACTCATCTGGTCATGACGTATCCGAATTTTATGCTGTTGAGCAGTACCAGCACAGCGCCGAAGAGCACCGCAACGCATAAAGCGACAATATCCGACGCGTGAATGTGAGGGATATTCATGCGCGTTCTTCCCTCGCCTCCGTGGTAGCAGCGACATTCCATCGCCGTTGCAAGCTCGTCGGCACGACGCAGTGCCGAAGCAAAAAGCGGTATCAGCACCGGCATAAGCATTTTTACGCGTTTCAACACACTTCCCGTCGTGAAATCGGCTCCGCGCGCTTTCTGGGCGGACATTATCTTGTCAGTCTCCTCGGCAAGCGTGGGAATGAACCTCAGTGCGATCGACATCATCATCGAAAATTCATGCACCGGAAGATGTATCTTTTTGAGCGGCGAAAGCAGACTCTCGAGCGAATCCGTAAGTTCTATCGGCGTCGTCGTGTACGACATGAAAATGCTGCTGCCGATTATCAGCGCCAAAATACGCAGTGCGGTGAACGCGGCGTTCCAGATCCCCTCACGGTAAAGAACTATAAAGCGCCATTCAAACAGCGGTGCTCCTTCACCTTTGGTAAAAAACATATTGATACAGAACGTAAAGATGAGGATAAAGATTATTCCGCGCACCGACCGAAGCACACCGCCGAGAGGTATTTTTGCTATGCAGACGAGCGCAGCCGTACCGACGAGCAGGAATACAAACGACACGGCGCTTTTGCACAGAAATGTGCATACGATAAAAAGAATTGATAGGATCAGTTTTATCCGTCCATCAAGACGGTGTATGTGTGAGTCCGACGGATAGTACTGACCGAGAGCGATATTTTTCATTTTGTTTCAGTTCCGGTTGTATAATTTAAGGATCTCGGCTGTGGCATCGTCAAGCGTATAGACTGTCTTTTGCGTTTTGTAGCCGCGTTCGGCAAGCAGACGCGACACGTGCGTCAGTTCGGGAATATCAAGCCCCGCTCCGATAAGAAGCTCGGCTTTGCCGAACACCTCGTCACGCGTGCCCTCGCAGAGGATCCTGCCCTCAGCCACCACAACAACTCTGTCACACAGCTCAGCCATGTCATCCATGCTGTGAGAGACGATTATCACCGTTGCACCGCGGCGCAGCGCGTATTCGCGCACGGCGCCGAGTATCATCTTTTTGCCCTCCGGATCAAGACCTGCAGCGGGTTCGTCAAGCACCAGCACCTCCGGCTCCATTGCCATAACACCGGCTATCGCGGCGCGGCGCTTCTGACCGCCAGAAAGATCAAACGGTGATTTTTCAAGCTCCGCCGAGGTGATACCGGTAAGCGCGGCGTATTCAGCCACGCGGCGCGATATTTCGTCGTCGGACAGCCCCATATTGCGCGGACCGAAGGCTATATCCGCCGCGACCGTTTCTTCAAAAAGCTGATATTCGGGATACTGCATCACAAGTCCGACACGGAACCTGACTTTCCCGATCTCCTTGGGCTTTTCCCATATATCGGCACCGTCAAGCAACACCTTTCCGCTTTCCGGCTTTTCAAGACCGTTGAAGAGCCTTACGAGCGTTGACTTTCCCGAACCTGTATGCCCGATTATCCCGGTTATAAGCCCTGCGTGTATTTCAAGATCTACTCCGTCAAGAGCCTTGACCTCAAACGGCGTGCCCTTGCCGTAGATATAAGTGACATTTTCAAGTCTGATTTTATCTGTCATATCCGAGTCCTGTTGATATTTTTGCTTTTTTCTATGGAGGCGGCAATACGGTCGGCGCATTCCTCAGGCGTTATGCCGCTGACGTCAATATCGACGCCGGCAGCGCGCAGCGAATGCAGCAGCAACGATGACTGCGGCAGCTCAAGCCCGGCGCGTGCAACAAGTTTTGCATCAGAAAAGATCTCCCGCGGGGTTCCCTCACCTATAAGCTCGCCCTGATTTATCACTATTATCCTGTCGGCACGCGCAGCCTCGCTCATAAGGTGAGTGATGTTTATGACGGTGATCTCGCGTTCGCGGTTAAGCTTTTCCATAAGCTCAACTACCTCGCGGCGCCCGGACGGATCGAGCATTGCCGTCGATTCATCAAATATCATGCACTCGGGCATCATGGCGATTATACCGGCTATCGCGACACGCTGTTTCTGACCGCCGGAAAGTCTGTGCGGTTCATGCCTTGCGTACTCGCTCATCCCGACCGCGGCAAGCGCTTCGTCAACACGGCGGCGTATCTCGGCAGACGGTATCCCGATGTTTTCGGGACCGAACGCCACATCCTCTTCGACTACCGTCGCAACAAGCTGATTGTCCGGGTTCTGAAACACCATTCCCACGCGCCGACGCAATTCAAGAAGCTGACTGTCTGTCAGGTCTCCTGTTATATCTGTGCCGTCGATATAAAGCTTACCCGATGTCGGCTCAAGTATCATATTGAGGAGCTTTGCAAATGTTGATTTGCCCGAACCGTTTCTGCCGACCACCGCAACGTATTCGCCGCGCTTTATGCTGACATCGAGATTTTTCAGCGCAAAGTCCGAATGCCGTGCCTCGGGGTCATAGCCGAAGGACAATCCGTGCGCTTCTATGATATTTTCTGTTTTTGCCTGTTCAGCCATTGGATGTTTTCGCTTTCGTTCATTTTGCGTACCAACGCGCGCTTGCCCCGCATGGGAGCAGCCCGTGAGTACTTTTTACCGGGAGCGCGATCTCGGCAGCCTCCGACACGCCGCCGCACCTGTCGGTAACGTATCTGTCGAGGATGTATTTCATGGTGAGAGGAGAAAGCCCGGTCTTGTAGGAATTG
>CAJLZE010000077.1 GCA_905210995.1 uncultured Anaerotruncus sp. | reverse complement strand
ATAGTATCGCCCTCATATCTGCAGATAATATCCGTCTTAGGCTTTGATATTATCTTTACGCAGTTGGCTACGGCGAAAAGCACTTCATCGGCTTTTTCATTGCCGTAAATGCGGTTGTATTCGACAAAGTTCTTGCCGCCCATCGTGTTCATTCCGTCAAAGTCAAGCTCGCTGTCGCCCTCGTGATACCCGAGCTGGGTCAGCGCCAGAGCCACGGTATCATACCGCTGATCACCCGTGAGCTTGTACTCCGTGAGCGCGGTATAATATTTGCTTGACATATACCCTTCGCTGGGCTTGTACTCCGGCAGAGCCGAAGCGCCGGGAGCGCATAGGAACGCACCCGCCGTGATAAGTATCGCCAGTACCGCCGTGATAAAGCATTTTCTTTTTCTCATTGTCCTTACCTGCCGTCCGTATGAATTTTTATTATGTTTATTACGTTTCACGCCGCTTTCGCTGTCCGACTCCCGGACATCGACATAATTATATCAAATTCCCCTCCCCAAATCAAGCTTTTTTCGATCTCGGGTGACGTTTTTGCAGATTTTGAACTGTATACCCCGACCGTAAGCGGGGAATAAAGTCAGATCGGCATTTTGTATTCTGTTGTCCCGCCGCGTTTAGCCGTGCTCAGCACGGCTAAACCTGAAAAATCACATCGCACTAAACGGCAACAGCCGTAGTGGAGGGGCTCTGCTCCTCCACTACTTTGAAAGGTAGGTTTTGCTTGTAGCAAAACCTTTATACCTCCTCATCCGGCGCCCCGGCTGTTTTCCCCTTGCATTTCTCCCCGTTTTGTGGTATCATATAATAGGTATATTTTATCGAAAGGAGCGCTGCGGCGCATATCCATGAACATCGAAAAGAAAAAAAGCTTCATAATCAACTTCTTCTATTTTGTGATCCTGTTCGGACTCTCGGTGCTTGCGGTGCGCTTTGTGCTGCCCGCGCTCTTTCCGTTTGCCATAGCGCTGCTCGTTACACTGCTTTTGCGCCCGCTCGTGAACCTTGCCGTAAAAAAGCTTCGCTTCAACCGCAAGGCAACGTCCGCCATCGTCGTTATACTCTTTTACGGCACGATAGGACTGCTCGTCGTCCTGCTCGTCATAAAGCTCGTGAGCTATATCGGCTATGCAGTCGGCAGGCTGCCCGAATTCTTCAATCAGACGATCGCTCCCGCTCTCGGCGCTGCGGGCGAAAAGATATCCGAGCTCCTCTCCCGCTTCGACATCGACGGCGACCTTTCGACCGACATAAACCCCGCCAAGGTCATCTCCTCCCTCAGCTCGATGATAACCGATTTCTCGGGCAAAGCCGTCGCCTTTGTCGGCTCGTATGCCACGTCGATACCCGCGCTGCTGCTCAACATAGTGATAACCGTCATTTCAACGGCATTCATGCTGATAGACTATGATTCGATCAAAGGTTTCGTCGCGCGTCAGCTGCCCGATGAAAAGCGCCGCTTTTGGAGCTCGGTCGCCGAGCATCTCGGCAAGGTAATATGGAAATACCTCACCTCATACCTTATGATAATGTTCATCACCTTTGTCGAGCTTTCGATAGGGCTCCTCTGCGTCGGACAGAAAAGCCCCTTCGGCATTGCCGCGGGGATCGCGGTGTTCGACATCCTCCCCGTCGTCGGTTCCGGGACCGTACTCGGTCCGTGGGCGGTGATATGCATGCTGTCGGGTAACGTCGGAAAGGGCGTGGGGCTTCTCATCGTCTGGGGCGTGATAAGTGTTATACGCCAGATAATCGAGCCCAAGATCATCGGCGATACTGTCGGAATGCACCCGCTGCTGACCCTTTTTGCAATGCTTTTCGGCAACTTTGTTTACGGCGGGATAGGAATATTCCTCGTCCCCATCACGATAGCCCTCTGCCAGAATCTGCAGAGACAGGGCATCATACATCTTTACAAAACCGCTCCCGAGGATGACGCGCCCGAGGAAGAGGACAGGCTGGCTCACGCGGCTGACAGTCTGTTTACAAAAATAACCGCTCCGCTGCGCCGCCGAGCCGAGAAGAAAAAGGCGGAAAAGCAGAAAAATGAAAAGCCCGATGACGGTAAGGATGACGGAGGCAGGGACTGATGCCGCACGCAACGATAACCGATGCGGATTTTCGCCGGCTGATGAAGGCTCCCTCGCCCGGCAAATATCTGTTTTTCGGGGACGAGGATTACCTCAAGGCGCATTCCGCGGAAGCAGTGAGGAAGGTCCTCTGCCCGGACGAGAGCCTTAAGCTCTTCAACTGCGTGACGATAGACCGCGCGGGGTATTCGGCAGCCGCGCTGCGCTCCGCACTCGTGCCGCCGCCGATGTTCACCGCCTGCAAGGCGGTCTCGGCTGTCATAACGTTTGACGACCTGAAGCAGGGAGAGGTGAACGACCTGCTCGATCTGCTTGCCGACGACGGGCTGTTTGAATACAACCTGCTTATGCTGACCGTCCCCGCGGGCGGCATTGACGCCGGCTCGCCCAAGCGCCCGTCGGCGCTGTTGAAAAAGCTTGCCGAGGTGCTGGTGCCCGTCAGGTTCGACCCGGTGAGCGGCGCGCGCCTGCGCGAATGGATAAACCGCCACTACACCGCCGCGGGCGTGACCGTAACGCCCGCGCTCTGCGACCTCACGTCCGCCCGCTGCGGAGAAAGCATGTTCACGCTTGCCTCCGAGATCGACAAGGTGGCGTACTACGTACTTGCCGACGGCAGAACAGAGGTCACATCCGACGATATAAAGCTCGTTGCCTGCGAGGGCGGCGGGCACGATGCGTTTGCCTTTGCCAATGCCATTCTCGACCGCCGCAGCGCCGACGCGCTCGCGGTGCTCTCCGAAATGAAGGCGCGCCGCGTTGAGCCGGTGGCTGTTATGGCAGAGCTCACCCGCGTGCTGTGCGATATGTGTGCGGTGGATGAATGTCTTGAGGCGGGAATGCCCGCGCCCGCGATATGCTCCGAGACCGGGCTGCGCGACTACCCTGTAAGGCTTTACTCCGCCGCCGTGCGCAAGCTGCCGCGCGGAGCTCTTGCCGCCGTTCTTGCGGCAGCCTCCGAGGCGGACGCTGCCGTTAAAAGCTCGGCGCAGGATTATCTGCCGATAGAGCGCCTCATCTGCACGCTCTGATGCGGCGCGTGCAAAATTTCGCCGGGAGAGCGTTCGTTCACAATTTGTGAAAAACGGAGAAATTACGCGCACGGCGAAAAATATCCGCAGGTATTCATATCGCGGTTTTTCCACAGTCCGCGACCGAAAACGACCGTGAAAAGTCCTGTTTTTTCAGTCTCACGGGCGGCAAAAGCGGAGTTTTCAACACTTATCACAGGGTTTTCAACAGCCTGTGGAAAACCCTGTGTGAAAGGTCGGTGGAAAACACCGGCGTATCAGTTTGCACAACGGAGGTAAATGAAATTGACTGAAAGCAAAAAAGCACCACGACGGCGGCGCGTTACGGTCATTGTCGTGATCGCGGCGCTTCTCATAGCGGCGCTCGGCATATGGCTCGCCGTGAAAAAAATGACCCGGATCCACTATGCCTCCGACTTCGGCTTTGAGGATATAAAAAGCGCCGCCGACGCAGACGGCGACGGCATTGACGACTACACCGACATAAAAAACGGTGCGCTTGCGTATATAGCGACAAACCCGATATACGGCAGCAAATACTATAACGGCGGCTACCCCGACGACGGTCAGGGCGTGTGCACAGACGTGATATGGACCGCTTTCGCCGCCGCGGGATATGACCTCAAGGCAATGGTCGACCGCGACATTGCCGAGCACCCCGAGGCATACCCGGACATCCAAAAACCCGACCCCAACATCGACTTCCGCCGCGTGCGCAACCTGAAGATATTTTTCGAACGCCATGCCGAGGTACTGCCGACCGACTTCCGCGACCGCTCCGAATGGCAGCCGGGCGATATCGTTATATTCGACCCCAGTCACATCGGCATATGCTCCGACAAGCGGAACTTCCACGGTGTGCCTTATCTCATACATCACGGAAACATCGAGGACGGCGCGGTCGAGGCGGACGATATGAGGCGTATGAAGGTAGTGGGACACTACCGTTGGCGTGTGTCAGAAAATATTCAATAAAATGACAATTCGTGATGCAAAAAAATTATACTTTTTTCACAAAAGCCGTTGACACCAACGGCTTTTTTATGTACAATAGGAGTTGATCGGCGTAATGATAAAGCGCCGACGGCACGATGGATCAGGCAGACCGCTGTCCCGTGGCGGGCGCCGCACGGCGCCCATGACCGAAAGGCAGACGCTTTCGTTTCACATTATTTGCACGGCATTGCCGTGTTCTTATCTGAAAGGAGCATCATCACCATGACAAAAACTCTGAAAGCCATCCTATGCCTCTCACTCGCTGTCCTTATGGGCATCGCCGCGCCGATACTGGCGGTAACGATGTCAAAAAATGCGACCGCCGACGCCCTGCCCGAGGGCATTGAAGCCGCCTACCTGCCAGAGGAGGAAGACGACTTTTCCGGCGCCGCGGAGCTGCCCGATACTATGAATATCGGCATCGACGAAGTTGTCGGCAGATCATCGGCACTTGCGTACTCTGCCGGCGGCAACAAGACATATGTTTATTCCGACGTTGAATTCATCAAGACCGTGCCCGACAAGACGGTCAGCGGCAAAAACTGCTCCGCAATGCAAGGCATGAACGTCGGCACCACTTACGCCTACACCGCCAAAATACACAAGGACAACGGCTATGCGACGGTGACACGCACCGACCTCAACTCAAAATCACAGGTCGTGATGTCCTACTACTCGAGCCTCAGCGCCACGAGCGCCTCTTCGTGCAACACCCTCGGTCATGCAAATGACCTGACGGTCGTTACCAACACCGAAAACGGCAAGAGCGTCAACTATATGTACGTCGCCGTCTGCGTTGACGGCATGCCCTCGGTCGCAAGACTGAAGATCGACGGCACAAAGCTTTACTTCACCGGATATTTCAACACAGTAAAGACCAACGGAACAAAAATGAACGTCAGCGCCATCCGCGGCGTAAGACACGCGGGCGGATACCAGTACTTCCTTGTCAAGGCCGGCATGAGCTTTTACACATTTCGCGTCGCAGAGGGCGCCAAGGGCGGCTCAAAGAGCTCTCCGACCAAGGTCACAGCCTACAAGATGTTCACCATAGACACCCGCAACGCGCTGTTTGCCTCAAGCAATTCCGCATACGGAACGATAGATAACCTTGAGACCTGGATCAACCAGGGCTTCGGCTATACATCCAATCAGAAGGCGATATATGTTCCCGTTTTCAACGGCAAGGACGACAACGCGATACTTGTCTACGACGTTGCAAAATATGTGACCGCGGCAAAGCTCGACGCCAACAAGAACTGCGGCAGCAACGAAATCCTTTATCCCTCAACGCTCAATTTCCGCATAAAGAAGTCAAGCAAGCTCTTTGAGATAGAATCCTGCGGCTTCCGCACCGGTCAGGGCACGAACGGGGATCTTTACCTCTATTTCAACACCAACTCCTCCTCGTCGGCAACAGAGGGCATCTTCCGCATAAAATATAAACGCACGGCCTCCCTTCCCGCGCCCGCCGTCAATGCAAGCAATACCGTTTACACGGTAAAATACGACGGCAACGGCGGTGCAGAACCCAAGGATACGGAAGGAAGACTCAAGATGGGCGCTACACGTCACGTCAAGGGCATTTCCACCCGCCTGCGCCCCAACACCTTTGTCAAGAGCGACAACGATTTCATCGGTTGGCATCTCACGCGCAAATCGGACGGCAAATGGCTTTATTTCACCGCCGACGGCAGCGCAAAATGGTATGATAAGGGCAGCCAGCCTGTCGGCGCGCGCCTTGCTCTCTACGAAAACAAGCGCAAGGTCTCCGCTCTCACCGCAGAGAACGGCGACGTTGTGACCTGCTACGCGCAGTGGCGCCCGACCTCGACCGGCACCAAGAGCTATTACATCCGTTATGACGCCAACGGCGGCAAAGGCAGCATGGCTGACACCAAGGTCGTTTACGGCACATCCACCGCAATACGCTCGAACACCTACACCCGCGATGGCTACACCTTCGGCGGCTGGCACGCGTACCGTATGTCGGACAACAGCTGGATCTACGTCAACAACTCGACCGGAGCCGACAAGTGGATACCCGTCGGCGAATCCACCGCAGGCTACACACTGAAGGTCTACCGCAATGCGTGCAATGTCGCAAAGACATCCGCCACCGACCGCGATATAGTCACCTTCTACGCAACGTGGACACCGGCAAAATAACACCGGTCCTCACGTAATACGCAAACAGATCCGGGGCTGTTAAAAACATTGTTTTTAACAGCCCCTAAAAAAAGCCGGGCAGCGCCCGGCTTTTTTGCTGCTATCCCGGACTATCCTGCCGCGCGACCGGTTTTTCGATTTTCCCGGCGGCAGTGATCACAGGTGATATTCCCCTCCGCCATGCATACGCGGCAGATCGGGTAGCGTAAACGTGCTGCGGCGGCATTCAAGCACACCCTCCCTCCGCAGCTTCCCTATTTCCGCCGAAAGACCGCTCCTGTCCACTTCAAGATAATCGGCAAGCTCCTGCCTGTCATACGGAACGGTGAACGTGCGGCTGCCGTTCTTTTTCGCCTCAAGCATGAGATATGTCATCAGCTTTTCCCGCGTGGTGCGGCGTGAGGTTATCTCGGCGCGGCGATGAAAGAGCAGATTCTTTTTTGAAACTATGCGAAGAAGATTGAACAGCAAGCGGCTGTCACCGGCGCCCGGCTGCGCGGCGGCAGCGTCGATGAGCAGCACCGAGGTATCCCCCGTCGCCACAACGTCCACCGGCATTGCCTCAAGGCCCGCGCAGGCGAACGCCTCGCCGAATATCTGCGGCGGTGCGATATCCGTCAGTATGCTGCGGTTACCATAGTAATCTATGCGCACTATCTGAGCACCGCCGGAAAGCACGATGCCGAAATATCTTACCGGATCCCCCTCCGCAAGTATGGTCTCACCCCTCACACAGTGCTTTTCGACCGCACCGGGGCGTTCCGTTATCAGGTCTATCTCCTCATCCTTCATCCCGTCAAACAGCGGGCATTTTCGCAATATATCCGAATATTTTTTCATTGTTTCTCCGTTTGTTGAAATTTCAACATACTTTCGGCTCTTATTATAGTATAATCATATCGAAAAATCAATAAAACATTTTTTAAAAAACGGGAGAAAAGATCCATGATCCGAAGAATCATAAAAATAGACGAAGAAAAATGCAACGGCTGCGGCGCGTGTGCCACGGCCTGTCACGAGGGCGCGATAGCAATGATAAACGGCAAAGCGCGGCTCATGCGCGAGGACTATTGCGACGGTCTCGGCGACTGCTTGCCCGCCTGTCCCGCGAATGCCATTTCATTTGAAGAACGCGAAGCGCCCGCCTATGACGAGGCAGCGGTCAGAGCATCAAAAATACGCCGGGCAGCGCACACCTCGCTCCCCTGCGGATGCCCGGGAACGCAGTCAAGGCAGATAAAGCATGATACGGCGCCTGCGGGAGCGAGATATGTGCCCGCGGCAAGCAGGCTGTCACAGTGGCCGGTACAGATAAAGCTCGTTCCGCCGACGGCGCCGTATTTTGACGGTGCCGACCTGCTGATTGCCGCCGACTGCACCGCTTATGCATACGGGAACTTTCACAATGACTTCATACGCGGACGGATAACGCTTATAGGCTGCCCGAAGCTTGACGGCATTGACTACGCGGAAAAGCTGACTGCCGTCATCACGGAAAACGACATAAAGAGCGTAACGGTCGTGCGCATGGAGGTGCCCTGCTGCGGCGGGCTTGAAAACGCAGTGCACCGCGCGCTCGCGGCAAGCGGAAAAAGCATTCCCCGGCGCGTCGTTACCGTGACGACCGACGGCAGACTGAAAAACTGAAACGGATAACTTTTTCGGGAATGCGCTCCGCCGGTATCCATGCACCGGACTGCTTTTGTTGAAAAAAATAGCGCACCGGCGCAACCCAGAGTTGACAAAACGGCACAAACAGGGTTGACAAAATGACATAAAAGTGATAAACTAATAAGAGGCGGGGCAAATGCTTACGGGCTTGCCCCGCCTCATTCTGTCACCGTCAGGTAAAAATCGAAAGGTCATCCGATATCCATGAAAGCAACCAACGGCGCGCCCGCCAAAAAAAGTCTCGCAGTCGCATTTTTCTGCGCTGCCGTATATTTTTGCAGTTACCTGACACGCAAGGACTTCTCCGTTGCGCTTGTTGCCATAACCGAGGCGACCGGCTTTCCGGATTCGGCAATTGCCTTTGTCCCCACATGCCTTTTCTTCACATACGGTATCGGACAGACCGTCAACGGCGCCATCGGCGACCATGTAAAGCCGCACTGGCTCATGACGGGAGGGCTGCTTCTCTCCGCCGCCTGCAATTTTGTTCTTCCCCACTGCCCCGGCGTTCCCGCAATGTGCGTTGTCTGGGGAATAAACGGCTTTGCGCAGGCAATGCTATGGCCGCCCATGTCAAAGATCATGATATATACCTACTCCGGAACGCAGTACGGCACGGCATCCATGATAATCAGTCTCGGCGCTTCGCTTGCCACTGTCGCGGGATATCTGTACATACCCGCCATCCTGTCGGTCGCAAGCTGGCAAACTGTATTCTACTTCGGCGCCGTCGTCGTCGTTATATGTGCTGTCGCATGGTTCATATACAGCACGCACCACAACATTGCGGGGAGCAATACGCCGGAAGTTGCCGCAGCCACGGACACACCTTCAACGGCAAAAAGCCCGAAAATGCCCCTGCCCGCAGTCCTCACCCTCGGATTTATACTGCTTGACGTTGTGCTTGTCGGTATGCTGCGCGACGGCATCGAAACATGGACGCCGACGTTCCTCAAAGAGATATTCGGCGGCTCGGCTGAAAGATCTATACTCATAACCGTTATCCTTGCGCTGCTCGGCTGCGCTTGCGTTGTACTTACGACACTCGTCTACCGCCGCTTTTTCAGAAATGAGCTGGTCTTCTGCGGCACAGTATTTCTCATTGCAACAGTCTTCGCTCTCGTGCTGCTCTTTGCCAACGGCAAAAGCATGCCGCTGTGCGCCGTGACGATCTCGATGCTCTCGGCGGTGATGCACGGCGCGAATCTTGCGCTTACGGCATATGTACCGAAGAAGATGAAGCGGTTCGGTCATGTCAGCACCGTTTCGGGGGTCATCAATTCGGCGGGTTATCTCGGCGCCGCGCTCTCAACATACATCATAGCGAGCATAAAGGAAACTCACGGCTGGAACACCACGATAACCGTATGGGCAGCGCTTGCCGCCCTCGGGATCCTGCTCTCGGCAGTCGCAGCGATATTCTGGCGCCGGCTCACAAAGCCGTCCGGTACACAGGAAGAATCGTAAGGTCAATATAAACAGAACATCGGCTGCCGCGCCAA
>CAJLZE010000076.1 GCA_905210995.1 uncultured Anaerotruncus sp. | reverse complement strand
AAAGCGCGGCAGCCGATGTTCTTTATTTCCGCTTTTATTTCTTGCAGACTTCTCTCAGCCATCCCTCGGGCGCCTCTACCGTGCCCATCTGGATGCCCCGGATGGTGTTGTACAGCTTCTCCGTGACAGGCCCCATCTTCTCCATTCCGGCGGGGATATAGATGTCCTTGCCGTGATCGGATATCATACCGACGGGGGAGATGACAGCAGCCGTGCCGCAAAGACCGCACTCGGCAAAATCCGCGACCTCGGAGAGCGCCACGGGCCTTTCTTCGACCTTCATGCCCAGCATATGCTCGCCGATCCAGAGCAGCGAACGGCGGGTGATGGAGGGCAGGATGGAATCCGACTTCGGCGTGACGAGGGTACCGTCTTTTGTGATGAAAATGAGGTTAGCTCCGCCCGTCTCCTCGATATACGTGCGCGTTGCGGGATCGAGGTACAGGTTTTCGTCATAGCCCTGCTCGTGCGCGTCAACTATCTGATAAAGGCTCATTGCGTAGTTGAGGCCGGCTTTTATGTGACCGGTACCGTGGGGCGCCGCGCGGTCGTAATCGCTCACGCGCAGACGTATCGGCTTTGCGCCGCCCTTGAAATACGGACCGACGGGAGTTGCAAAAATGCGAAACTCAAAATCCACCGCGGGTTTCACACCGACGACGGGAGTCGTGCCGAACATGAACGGACGCAGGTAAAGCGACGCACCCGTGCCGTATGGCGGCACAAACGCGGCATTTGCCGAAACGACCTTGTCTACCGCCTCGAGAAATCGCTCCTCGGGAAGGACCGGTATCTTCATGCGGCGGCAGGAGTTTGCGAGTCTTGCCGCGTTTAGGTCGGGACGGAAGCAGACTATTCTGCCGTCTGCCGTCTCATATGCCTTGAGCCCTTCAAAAACCGTCTGCGCGTACTGAAGCACGCAGGCACTCTCGCTGAGCGTGATGTTAGAGTCCCCCGAAAGTCCGCCCTCATCCCACGCGCCGTCGTGCCAGTGCGCGACATAGCGCCAGTCCGTCGGTATATATCCGAAGCCGATATTTTTCCAGTCGATATTTTTGTGTTCCATTGAATGCCAAGCCTTTCCCGGCACAGTGCCGCAGAAAAAATAAAGCGGCGGAGAACGCGTTCTCCGCCGCTTTCCACGGATGATATTTTATCACCGTTTATGATTTTTGTCAATATAGAAATTGCAACAAATGCAAACCCCTCGACAATATACGTTTGTCACATATGACATTTTGCAAGTTCAATAAGCTGAAATTGCAAAATCATTTTTTGAGATCCGTTCCCCAGCTTCCGACCTGAGCGCTCATCGAGGCTCCCTTGGGGCCGGGAACGCCGTGCAGAGCCGCGTCGTCATAGCGCCGCCACTGTTCCCAGTAAAGGCGCCCGAACTCGTTCTTCTCGTCGTCCCACTCGTCGCGCAGACGGAAAAGCTCCTCTCTGAGCTTCGCCGTCACCGCGTCGTATCCGGGGGTGTCAAAGAGGTTGTTCATCTCCCACGGATCGCGCGCAAGGTCGAACACCTGCGTCAGCTTGAGATTTTCGGTTCGGTATTCGATAAGCTTGTACCCTCCGGCTATCACGCCGCGTATGCGCGCCTGAAACGCAAGATAAAGACTGTCGCGCGGTGCGGTGCCGTCGCCGCGGATGAGGCACGAAAAGCTCTTGCCGTCTACCGACGCGGGCACGGGAATGCCGCAGAGATCGCAGAGAGTCGGGAATATATCGAGCAGATATACCGGGCTGTCGTCGGTGCGCCCCGCAGGCACGCCGGGGCCCGAAATAAGCAGCGGGACCTTTATGCTGTGCTCGTAAACGTTCTGCTTGCCCATAAGCCCGTGCTGACCTATCGCCAGCCCGTTGTCGCCGCACATGACGATGATCGTGTCGTCAAGCTCGCCGCGCTCGCGCAGCGCATCGAGCACACGCCCGATGCAGTCGTCAAGATGACTTATCATCGCATAGTAATCCGCTATGTGCTGCCTTACCTTTTCGGGGCGGCGCGGGTATGCCTCGGTGTTCTCGTCGCGCCCCTTGGCAGCCCAGCCGAAGGAGACAGACGGCATTTCGGCAAAGTTGGGCGGCAGCGTTATCTTTTCGGGGTCGTACATGCTGCGGTATTTTTCGGGCATCGTGCGCGGGTCGTGAGGCGCCAGGAACGATAGATACATGAAAAACGGCGCGTCATAGGTGCGCGAGCGGATATGCTCCGCCGCGGCATCGGCAAAAAGCTCGCTCGAATGCACTCCGGCGTTGATCTTTTCGGCTCTGACCTTGACGGGCGTCTCGTTTGCGGTGAAATTCGGCGTAAAATCTATCTCGCGCGAATAAACGCCGTCGGCGTGAAAATCGTTTACGGGAACGTTCCAATGATCCCACATACCGCCGAAGAACACGTCCGCTCCGCCGTCAAAGCTGCGCGCGTAACTTGCCACACCGTTGTGCCATTTGCCGATGCCCACGGTGTGATAGCCCGCACCGAGAAAGCACTCGCCCATCGTCGTGTCACACTCGGGTATGTTTTTGCCGCATTCCTCAAGGTGGAAAAGCGTTTTGCCCGAATTGAGCATGGCACGGCTCGGCATGCAGACAGCCGAGGCGGTGCCGCCCGGTATGTGCGCATTGGTGAACGCCATGCCGCGCCCGACGAGAAAGTCAAGGTTCGGCGTGCTTATTTCGTCGTTGCCGAGTGCGTGTATCGTGCCGTATCGCTGATCGTCGGTGAGCAGGAACAGTACGTTCGGCTTTTTCTTCGTATCTGACATTTTCATTCCCCTTTGCCGATCGGATATTCGGTCTCGACCGAGATATTGCCGTCGCCCCCGAGACGCATTACGCAAAGCCCGCAGTCGCTTACGATATAATGCGGGATCTCCATACGTTCGAGCTTTTCGGAAAACACCGTCCACGGCGCGTCGTCACTGTCCGACACGAGCACGCGCGGGCTGACCGCTGCAAGCCATTCGTCGGTGTTGGACGTGAAAAGCCCGTGGTGATCGGTCTTGGCGGCGTCGGCGTGAAGCGCAGCGCCGTATTTCTTTGCCAGCTCGCGCTCGCGCACGGCATAAAGATCGCCCGCGGTAAGGTAGCTCACCTTGCCGAACGTGAATTTCATCGCCAGCGACACGTTGTTGACGCCGCCGTCGCTGAGATCGGTCTCGGACGTGACATGAAGGTCGGCGACCGTGGGGTTGAGAATGTCGATGTGCACCCCGCCGATATCGAACGTGCAGCCCTCGGTCACGTCGCGTCGCATGACCGTGCCGTGCTCCTCAAGCAGCTTTGCGAGCTTGCCCTCGGCGGTCTTGAATTCAAATCCGGAATAAATATACATTCCTATCCCGCCACCCTGCTCGAAAAGATATCTTGCAGCCTCGGGCGCACCGCCGTGATGATCGACGTGCGGGTGCGACAGCACGAAATGATCCAGCTTTGAAAGTCCCATACCGCGCAGAAGCTCAACGACGTGATAGCCGCAGGGCGGTGCGCCCGCGTCGATCATCATCGTCTCGCCGTCCGGGAAAACAATGAGGGTGCAGTCGCCGGACTTGCCGTCAAAATCCTCAACGGAGAGGTCGGGGGTGATGACATACATCGAACCGTCGCCGCCTTGCCGCACGATATCGCCGAGGCAGGCGGTCATTTTGTCATATTTACGTGTCGTGTCACGGTAAGAAAAATGTGCCATGGAGAGTGCGGCGTTGCCGTGCGAAGACCTTCCTATGCGCACGCCGCGCTGCCACTGCGTTTTTGTGCCGCCGTATTTTACCTCGCAAAGGTTATCCGAAGCCTTGAGCGCCTTGAAATCAACCGCGCGGAGAGTTGAGGGCAGCTCCATTTCGGTAAGCGCGGGGTTCTTTTCGAATGCCTTGGGGGATATGACCTCCACGCCCTCACCGAGCGTGACCCGCGCAAGCTTCGCACAGCTGCCGAACGCGCCGCAGCCTATGTAGCGCGCGCTGCCGGGGACCGTTACCTCTTCGATCTCCGGAAAATGCGAAAACGCATAGTTGCCGATGTTCTCAACGCCGTCGGCGATCACGACCTCACGCACCTCGGCGCGGAAGGCTGAAAAAGGAGTGCTTTCGTAATCGGTAAAATCGCTCATCCTGCCGGCGCCGGACACAGTCAGTCTGCCGTCCTCAAACGACCAGACGACCCCATCGCCGCAAATGCCCGTTCTCTTGTCCATCGGTCACCTCCGGAGCGACGCCGCGTCGGTGATGAGGCGGCAGAGTATGTCTGCGACCTTGCAGAGCGACTCGACGGGTATATATTCGAATCTCGAGTGGAAATTTTCGCCGCCGGTGCAAAGATTGGGGCACGGCATTCCCATATACGAGAGCCGGGCTCCGTCGGTGCCGCCGCGTATGGGGGATATCACGGGCTCAACGCCCTCGGCGCGCATTGCGGCGACGGCGCGGTCTACCGTATACATATGCTGCTCGATGATCTCGCGCATATTGCGGTAGGAATCCTTTACCGTCGGAACGGCGCTGCCGTCACCGTATTTTTTGTTGATAAAGTCCGCTGCCGCCGCGAAAACACGCTTGCGATCTTCGAATTTTGCAGCGTCATGATCGCGGATTATATACTCGACCCGCGCGTGCTCGACAGAACCGGTCATCGAATCAAGGTGATAAAAGCCCTCGTAGCCCTCGGTGTGTGCGGGATCCTCCGCTGCCGGCAGAAGCGACACGAACTCGGCAGCCATGAGAGCGGCATTTTTCATGTGTCCCTTGGCTGAGCCCGGGTGGATGCCGATGCCGTTGAAGTCAACGGCAGGAGCCGCGGCGTTAAAGCACTCGTATTCAAGCTCGCCTATCGCGCCGCCGTCAACGGTGTAGGCATAGTCGGCGCCGAAGGCGGTAACATCGAAATGATCCGCGCCCGCGCCTATCTCCTCGTCGGGAGTGAAGCAGATGCGTATCTTGCCGTGCTTTTCTCCGCCCGAGATGAGCCTCTCCGCGGCGGTAACTATCGCGGCAACGCCAGCCTTGTCATCGGCGCCGAGAAGCGTTGTGCCGTCGGTGACGATAAGGTGGCAGCCGATATATTTTTCAAGGGAGGGATAATCCTCGGCGCGCATGACGATGCCGCGCTCGTCGTTCAGCACGATGTCCCCGCCGCGGTATTCGACCGTGCGCGGCTTTATCACCTCGTCGGGCGCCTCGTCGGAGGTGTCCATATGCGCGATGAGCCCTATCACGGGCGCTCCCTCGCAGCCCTCCGATGCGGGCAGGGTCGCGCTGACATATCCGTTTTCGTCCATCATGACGTCGGAAAGTCCGAGTGCCGTCAGCTCGCCGACAAGATATTCGCCGAGCCTTTTCTGCTTTTCGGTGCTGGGGCAGGTCGCGGAATGCGGATCCGACATGGTCGGAAAAGAAACGTATTTGAGAAATCTTTCTGTTATATTCATTTCAATCTCCACTTGTATTGATCGTTTCGGCTTTAAGCAGCGCCTCGCCGCCGCCGGCAAGTAATTCTTCAAGCCTTGCGCGGCTGCCGGCATAGCTGAGACGCTTCACGCCATCGCAGCCGACGAACGCCTGCCCCTCCACCTTTTCGAGAGTGGACGGCAGCGAGACCGAGCCGAGCCCCGAGCAACCGCCGAAGGCGCGGTAGCCGATGACCGTCAGCCCCTCGGGCAGCTCAAGCGACTCAAGAGCGGTGCAGTCGGCAAAGGCGCGCTGATCTATCGTCTTTATACCGCTGCCGAACCTGACAGACGAAAGCGCCGGGCATTTGCCGAAGGCATATTCGCCTATTTCGGTCAGTGTGTCGGGCAGAACAAGCTCCGCAAGGCGCTCACAGCCGTAAAAGGCACGCTCGCGTATCACCTTCACCGACGGCGGGAGCGACACCGATGTGAGAAAATCGCAGCGGTAAAACGAACGCACCGCAATGCCGCGCACGAGCACGCCGTCAAAAACATCGGGAATGCTCACATCTCCGCCGCCGCTGTAAAGCTCGGCGTCAAATTTGAGGATGCCCGCTTCGTCGTCCTTGTCAAAGGAAAACCACGGCATGTCCGCCGACGTGCCGGTTATCACGTCGTCGCGTCCCGCAAGCGCACGCGCCTGCTCGAGAATGCACTTCTTCACATACTCGCGGCTGTCGCGGTAATCGCCCATGGCGTCAAAGGCATCCATCGCGGCGGCATAGTCGCCCGCCTCATAAAGCTTCATTGCCTTTGAATAGCGCGAGTCGGGTATTATGACGCGCGCAAAAAGCGCCCAAAGCCCGACTATGAGAGCCACGGCGGCAACAGCGCCCACTGCCGCAAGGATGACCGTGCGGCGGCGCTTTTTTTCGCGCTCGGAAAGGGCGGCGCTGCGTTTGTGCGCAGCCCTTTCCATATAGATCTTTTGCCTTTCGGCACTGGTAAGATGACGGCGCTCGCCCTCAGCCCGATCCTCTTCCCTTTTTTCGGGCTCGGACATTACGCCTTTACCGCCTGTTCTTTCTTTATGAATGTGGGGGATACGGGTCTTTCGGGGCGCGGCAGGATCTTGCAGTCAACATATATCGGGCAGTGGTCGGAAACATCAAGCGCCTCCTGCTCTGTCACGACGTTGAACACGCGAACATCGAGCTGCTCGTGACCGTAAACAAACATATGATCTATGGCGTTGAGATGGCTTCCCTTGGGCATGGGGCCGTTCTCATACTCGCCGCTTTCGGGATTATACACCGCGTAGGGGTGATGTGTGTTCGAACGGCTGGCATATTCGACAGCCGCCATGCGCATATCCATGGCGCCGGTCGAGGTCATTTCAATATAACCGGGAGCGCCTATGCGCATATTGAGGTCGCCCATTGCGACCACGGGAACGCCGTATTCCACCTGCATGAAGTGAGCGTAGGCGGTGAGCTGCTTTGCGTCGTAAACACGCGCAAGGTCGGATTCGGGCCCCGCCTGCCACCAGTAGTGAGTGGAGATAACACCTATCTCCGAGCCGTCGTCGGTCTTGCGCAGGAGCGCCCACGCAAGGCTCTTGCTCTTGTGGTTGTTAAGGCCGTCGTAAATGTGCCAGCCGCACTTCACGACATCAAAAACGCCGCGTCTGACGAGCAGAGGCGTGTTGTCAAGCAGACCCTGAGTGTCGGGCTTCAGAAGCTCGTACTTTTCTTCGAGCAGCGAAAGAAGACGGGAATCGTAAAGATTCTGCGTCATCTCCTGAAGCGCCAGTACGTCGGGCGCATGGCGGAAGTAGATCTCCGCAAGATGCAGGTCACGGTTGTGTACCTCTCCGCACCATATGTTATGAGACATTATCCTTATGTCGGATCTTTTTGAATAGTCCATTTTTTGCCATCCTTTCGTGTGCACCGCATACGGCGCATATTTTACTACAGAATATATTGTACCACATCGGCGGCGGTATGTAAATAGAAAGCGGAGATTTATTTCCCGCACACAGGCGCGCATCGCGCATAAAAAAACGGCTCACCGAAATGAGCCGTTATTTTTTGTCGGATTGCCGATAGTCATCCCGCGGCGCACGCGTAAATGTCGTTGATCTCGCGCTTGATCGCGGTGATGCGCGCCTTTATCTCGCTCACCCGCCCGGCATACTCAGCCTCGAGCTTTTTTCTCTCGGCTTCGGCATCGGTACGGAACGTTCCCGCCTTGCCGAGCGTCATCACGTCGATCGCACCCTCGTATGTTTTCAGCATATCGAGCATCGATCTGAAAAGCGCTGTGTTCATATCCGAGGTGTCGGCGGTAAACACCACATCGCCGCACTCGGCTATCGCCGCGCGTATCACGAGATTCCCGCCGTCGCGGTCCCATTCGCAACTGCGTTCTGTCTTAAGACCGTCTCCGGCGCCGTCTGCCACCGTCACCGTTTCGGGGATCACCACACGTGTCACTCCCGCGGCGGCAAGCGAGGCGGCGCTTTTGCCGTCAAATACCGCGCCGGTGAATATCACCGCCGACTGCACCGTACCGACGCCCATACCGTCAAGACTTTTTTTCAGCGCGGCATACCACTCCGACGCATCTCCCGTGCCGTCCCACGCGGGGCATATCTCCCAGCCAGCGTCGGAAAGTACTCCGAGCTGCGCCGCGCTCAGCATACCGTCGGCGCCTATCTCGCCGGCGTCCGATACGGCGATCCCGGCGGTGTAGCCGAATTCCTTCATGAGCGGAAAGACCACGGTGTATATTTCCGAAGAAAGACCGCGCATTATCAGCGCGAACGTCGCGCAGCCGTCGCCGTCGGCGTAGCTTTTTTCTATACGTGACAACTCGTCTTCAAGCTCGCGGCGCTCGCGGTTCAGCGGCTCGATCCTGCGGTTTATCTCCGCAAGGCTCTCAGCCTCGCTGTTTGCCTCGTTTATTTTGTCGCGCCTGTCGCTTATAACGAGCAAAAGCCCCGCGACCGCCGCCATAATAAGCAGCACGACCGCCGCAGTTATCATTATTTTTGATGATTTCCTGTTCATAGTGCACCCAAGCCCTCTGTTTCGGTGTAAAAAGATACGGTGTGCTATTCAGTATACCACAAGCTGCCGCAAAATGCAAGCATTTGATGTCGGAAGGTATATTTTTACGTACGACACCATGAAACACATGCCGATCACCTGACAAACGTTACCTCAAGGTGTTCCTCGGGACCGAAGCACCGAATGCCCGTCGCACACTTTTTCGACCTGTACTCCGGCATCTTTCAGGCTTTGAGGCACGTCCGAACATCGGAAACAAGAACTATCTCCGGAGAAACGAGCGAAAAACCTCTTTTCTTCCATTACGATATATACGAAAAAGCATGATGTACCTCCATAAAATTGAATCAAGATACGATTATATTATAACATAAAACGGACGTGACCGCAACCGATACATATAAGCCCGGACAGCGTGCGGAATATATTTCGGCGCAAAGCGCGGTCCGGATATTCAAGTCACCATACAAACATAAAAGGCAGCCGTAAAGGCTGCCTTTTCGCAAAGATAGTGGATTCAGGACCACGCTTTGCGCGTCTGAAGATCAAATTTCATCGTTCAGCCTTAGCGCAAAGCCGCATTTGCGCGCTGCAGCGCAAATGTGGTGGTCCGGATTTTCAAGTCACCATACAAACATAAAAGGCAGCCATAAAGGCTGCCTTTTATGTTTGGTGGGGGATGGTGGATTCGGACCACCGAAGTCAGTGACAACAGATTTACAGTCTGCCCCCTTTGGCCGCTCGGGAAATCCCCCAAATATGAGTCCGTAATGCGGACTCATTGGAGCTGGTGAACGGAGTCGAACCATCAACCTGCTGATTACAAATCAGCTGCTCTGCCATTGAGCCACACCAGCGTTTTGTCGCTTCCGGTCGGACGAGCTATATTATATCAGATTCTCTCGTGCTTGTCAATACCTTTTCGCATGAAAAATTATTTTTTTGCGTTGCCGAGGCTCTCTCTTAAATGGATTGTCGCCGCGGGCGCCGGATGAGGAGGTATAAAGGTTTTGCCACAGGCAAAACCTACCGAACCCAAGTAGGGGAGGGGCTCTGCTCCTCCCGATAAAATTTGTACAGACTTCAACGGCGGGAGTGGCGACCTCGGGT
>CAJLZE010000075.1 GCA_905210995.1 uncultured Anaerotruncus sp. | reverse complement strand
TACAGCTTCATGACAGCCGCGTTCTTTTGAGACTCGCGGATATCGCAGTTGCGGTCATCCTCGTAAAGCACTGCGGCGCGAAGAGCGCGCAGATCAACGTTATTTCTGACCGATGCGGGCTGATAGGGCTGTCCGCCGCCGTTGACGCATCCGCCGGGGCACGCCATGATCTCGATGAACTGAACATCGACCTTGCCCGCCTTAACGTCGTCAAGGAGCGCCTTGGCGTTCTTTGTGCCGGAGGCAACGGCAACATTGACGGTGACGTCTCCGACCTTGTAGGAAGCGGTGCGGTAGCCGTTGTCGTTGCCGTGACGTCTGATCTCGGGAGTCTCAAGCGGCTTCTCGAGCGGCTTGCCGAGAATTATCTCGGCCGCGTAACGGAGAGCAGCCTCCATAACGCCGCCGGTCGCGCCGAAGATAGCGCCGGCGCTTGAGCCGACATCAAAGGGCTGATCGAACTTTTCGTCCTCAAGCTCGCGGAACTTGATGCACGCCTTCTCTATCATTCTGCCGACCTCGCGGGTGGTGATGGCAACATCAACATCCGGATATCCCGACGCAGCCTGATCGGGTCTGCCTACCTCAAACTTCTTTGCCGTGCAGGGGATAGCCGATACAAAGAAGATATCATTGGGATCGTAACCCATCTTCTCGGCAAAGTAGGTCTTCATAAGAGCGCCGAACATCTGCTGAGGAGACTTGCAGGTGGAGAGATTGTCGGTAAAGTCGGGGTAGTAATGCTCGCAGAACTTGATCCATCCGGGCGAGCAGGAGGTTATCATGGGCAGCTTGCCGCCGTTCTGAATACGACCGATAAGCTCGTTGGCTTCCTCGATTATGGTGAGGTCGGCGGTGAGGTTCATGTCGTATACACCTTCAAAGCCGAGCGCTTTGAGAGCGGCGACCATCTTGCCCTCGCAGTCGGTGCCCGGCTCATATCCGAAGCACTCGCCGATCTGCGCACGAACTGAAGGCGCGGCGCAGATGAACACATGCTTTTCGGGATCCGCGATAGCCTCACGCACCTTATCGGTGTCGTCTCTCTCATAGAGAGCGCCGACGGGACATACCACGATGCACTGTCCGCAGTTGACACATGAGGTCTCGGCAAGCGGCTTTTCAAATGCGCAGGCGATGTGGGTGTCAAATCCTCGGTCGTTGGCTCCGATAACGCCTATGCCCTGCATTGCGGAGCAGGCAGCCACGCAGCGGCGGCAGAGGATGCACTTGTTGTTGTCGCGGATGATGGGCGACTTGTCGTCTATTTCGTAATGATTGACGGCTCCGCCGAAACGGTTCTCGTCAACGCCGTACTCATTGCAAAGCTTCTGCAGTTCACAGGTCGTAGAACGGACGCAGGAGAGGCAGTGCTTTTCGTGATTGGAGAGCACGAGCTCAAGGTTCGTCTTTCTCGCGCTGAATACCGCGGGAGAGTTTGTGCGGATCACCATACCCTCGCTGACGGGGTAAACGCAGGAGGCGACCATGCGGTAAGGTCTCTGGTTCTCGGAGACTTCAACAAGGCAGATGCGGCAGGCGCCGATCTGGTTTATGTCCTTGAGGTAGCAGAGAGTGGGAATGTCTATGTGTGCGGCTCTTGCCGCTTCAAGAACCGTCAGACCCTTATCCACGGCATATTCTCTGCCGTTGATCGTTACATTTATTTTTTCCATTATCTCAATCTCCTCCGATTATTCCTTGACGATCGCACCGAAGCGGCACTTCTGGATGCAGGCGCCGCACTTGATGCACTTGGCGGTGTCGATCTTATGCGGATTCCTCACCGATCCGGAAATAGCTCCGACCGGGCATACTCTCGCGCATGCGGTGCAGCCTTTGCACTTTTCTTCTTCTATGCGGTAGCGCACCAGCTTCTTGCAGACGCCGGCAGGGCATCTCTTCTCAACGATATGAGCAATGTATTCGTCCTTGAAGTAACGGAGCGTGGAAAGAACGGGGTTAGGCGCAGTCTGACCGAGACCGCAGAGCGAGTTGTTCTTTATATACATTGCAAGCTCCTGCATCTTGTCAAGATCCTCCATCTCGCCGTTACCGGATATGATCTTGTCAAGCAGCTCGAGCAGGCGCTTTGTGCCGATACGGCAGGCCGTGCACTTTCCGCAGGATTCGTCAACGGTGAATTCAAGGAAGAACTTGGCGATATCGACCATGCAGTTGTCCTCGTCCATGACGATAAGTCCGCCGGAGCCCATCATGGAACCGATGGAAATAAGGTTGTCGTAGTCAATGGGGGTATCGATGAGGTGAGCGGGAATGCATCCGCCGGAAGGTCCGCCGGTCTGCGCAGCTTTGAACTTCTTGCCGTTCGGGATGCCGCCGCCGATGTCCTCGATGACCTCACGCAGAGTGGTTCCCATCGGTACCTCGACAAGGCCGGTGTTCGTGATCTTACCGCCGAGCGCAAAGACCTTGGTGCCCTTGGATTTTTCGGTACCCATCGACGCGAACCAATCGGCGCCCTTGAGGATTATCTGAGGAATGTTCGCATATGTCTCAACATTGTTGAGGATGGTGGGCTGACCGAAGAGTCCCTTTACAGCCGGGAACGGCGGACGGGGGCGCGGTTCGCCTCTCTTGCCCTCGATGGAGGTCATGAGAGCGGTCTCCTCGCCGCAGACGAACGCGCCTGCGCCGAAGCGGAGAGAAATGTCAAAATCAAAGCCGGTTCCGAAAATGTTCTTGCCGAGCAGACCGGCAGCGCGTGCCTGCTCTATGGCTATCTGGAGGCGGTGGATCGCAATGGGGTACTCAGCACGGACATAGATATAGCCCTCGTCGGCACCGATGGCGTAGCCGGCAATGGACATAGCCTCAAGCACGGCGTGAGGGTCGCCCTCGAGCACCGAACGGTCCATAAACGCCCCGGGGTCGCCCTCGTCGGCGTTGCAGCAGACGTATTTCTTTACATTTCCGCGGTTGCCCGATGCAAATTTCCACTTGAGACCGGTCGGGAATCCCGCGCCGCCGCGTCCGCGGAGACCGGAATCGAGCATGGTCTGAATGACCTCGTCGGGGGTCATGGAGGTGAGCACCTTGGCAATAGCCTGATAACCGTCACGCGCTATGTAGTCCTCGATCTTTTCGGGATTGACAACGCCGCAGTTGCGCAGAGCCACGCGGTGCTGCTTTTTGAAGAAGCGGGTGTCCTGAAGTCTCGGAACGAGCTTGTTGTTCTCCGCCTTTTCATGGTACATATACTTTTCGACCGGCTCGTTGCCGATGATGTGAGAGTCAACGATCTCTTCAAGATGATCGGGAGTAACCATGCTGTAGAAGGTACCCTCGGGATAAACGATCATGATGGGGCCGAGAGCACAAAGACCGAAACATCCGGTCATAACGACTTCAACGGTATCCTCAATGCCGCGTACCTTCAGCAGCTCCTCGAGCTGTTCGCGGATCTTCGGGCTTCCCGATGAGGTACATCCCGTACCACCGCAGACAAGAATCTCTCTTTTGAGCTTGCCGCCGGTAGCGTCTCCGCCTGTACGGAGAGCCATTTCCTTGAGGCAGCCTGCCTTAACCTCGTTAAGGGCATCTATTGTTCTGATCACGTGTTCCATATTCTTTCTTCCTTTCGCCCTTTATCAGTCACGGTATTTTGCCAGAACGGTGGCAACATCAGCCTTGGTAAGACGCCCGTACACTTCGCCGTTTATGGTAAGCACGGGGGCAAGTCCGCATGCGCCTATGCATCTTGTGGCGTCAAGAGAATATCTGCCGTCCTCGGAAATTCCGCCTACGGGGACACCGAGCTGTTTTGAGATCTCCTCTATGACCTCACCTGAGCCTTTTACGTAGCATGCAGTGCCGAGACATACCGCGATAGCGATCTGTCCGTCGGGATTGAGCTTGAACTGGGAGTAGAACGTGGCAATGCCGTAGATCTCCTCAAGAGAGATACCGGTCTTTTCGGAAATGATCTTCTGTACCTCGATCGGCAGATAGCCGTAAATTTCCTGTGCCTCCTGAAGTATAGGCATCATTTTTCCCTTCACACCGTCATATTTGGCGATGACTTCGAGAAGCCGCGCCTCCTGTTCCGGAGTTCCGTGAAATTCGACCGCAGTCAATTTCTTTTTCATGTCTTGGATCCTTCCTCCTGATACATATATTTATGAATAAACCGTACCGATACGACGCACGCGCGCCGCGAAAGTTATCATACCATAACATTATACAACATTTTTCTTAAAAAGTCTATACTTTTAACCGATTTCGCAGAACTTTTTATCATCGAAATTGTGCATTTTTCAAAATAACACAAAAGCGCCGCCGCATAACGCGGCAGCGCTTTTGTGAAGCGATCTCTGTGCTCTGACAGCGACGATCTCCCGAAATAAAAACTTATCTCTTGGAGAACTGCGACGCACGACGTGCAGCTTTGAGACCGTACTTCTTTCTTTCCTTCATACGAGGGTCACGGGTCAGGAAGCCCGCAGCCTTCAGAGGAGCTTTGTTTGCTTCGTCGGCAAGAACGAGAGCACGGGAAAGTCCGTGACGGATCGCGCCGGCCTGACCGGAGAAGCCGCCGCCGACAACAGTCGCGACAACGTCAAACTTACCGGCGGTACCGGTGACTTCGAACGGCTGGTTGACGATGAGATTCATCGTCTCAAGGCCGAAATACTCATTGATATCCTTGCCGTTGATGGTGATCATACCCGTGCCGGGGTAAACGCGAACGCGGGCAACCGATTTCTTTCTTCTGCCTGTTCCGTAGAAATAAGGCTTTGCACTTGTATACATGATTCAGTCTCCTTTCCGCATCAGGCGTCGTAAGCAACGGGCTGCTGAGCCTCGTGCTTGTGATCGGGACCCGCATAGACGAAGAGTCTGGTTGCGGACTTGCGGCCGATGGAGTTGTGAGGAAGCATGCCCTTAACGGCAAGCTCCATTGCAAACTCGGGGCGCTCGGCCATGATCTGCTTGTACTGTACGGATTTCAGTCCTCCGATGTATCCGGAGTGACGGCGGTAGAATTTCTGTTCCGATTTCTTACCGGTGAGGACCGCCTTGTCAGCATTGACGATGATAACAAATTCACCGCAGTCGGTGTGAGGGGTGAATTCGGGACGGTGTTTACCGCGGAGTATGTTAGCGGCAACAACAGCTGTACGTCCGAGGGATTTGCCCGCGGCGTCCAGCACATACCACTTGCGCTCAACGGTCTCGGCTTTCGCCATATAGGTGGACATTGATGTTTTCCTCCGTTTTTATATTATGAGTTCTTTCAACTCGCATATTATACCATGCCGGCACCGACTTGTCAATAGCTTTTTCCGCATTTTTTCGATTTTTTAATTTAGCACCGTATTATCTCACGTTTTCTCACGATTTTGCCCCTTTTTGCCCCCATATCTCGCACGTCATTTTTTGTGTATGGGAAAGATATCTTATCCGCCCCGGCATATCTGCGCCGATTTGTTAATATCATTTAGCAAAGGACCGGATCAATTGATCATGAAGGAAGGATATACGGATATGACACGAAAGTACAAACCCGAAGGAATGCTCATACACACACCCGAGAACAGACTGTTTCTCGGCTCGGCGGCGGGGCTTGAACGCGCCATGGCAACAGGAGCGATACTTGAGGAGAGCGCGCTGATGTGCGACAGCGGAATGAACCTCCACCTTGACCTCGGAGGGATCGAGGGCATAATACCGCGCGAGGAGGCTGTTTGGTGCCGGCCCGGCGAGCAGCTGAAGGACATAGCCGTCATCACACGCGTGGGCAAGCCCGTATGCTTCAAAATAATGTCCGTCGATACCGCAGGCGGAAAAACGGTGGCGCATCTGTCGCGCCGTGAAGCGCAGCGCGAATGCGCGATGAACTATATCGCAGACCTTATCCCCGGCGACATAATTCAGATCAAGATCACACATCTTGAAAGCTTCGGAGCGTTTGCCGACATCGGCTGCGGGATATCGTCGCTCCTGCCGGTAGACAGCCTGTCCGTTTCGCGGATATCTCACCCGCGTGACCGCCTGTTCTGCGGCGGCTATGCCTACGCTGTGGTAAAAACGGTCGATCCCGACACGGGGCGGCTATACCTTTCGCAAAAGGAGCTGCTCGGCACATGGGAAGAAAATGCGGCGCTCTTTGCGGTGGGGCAAACAGTGCCCGGAATAGTCAGAAGCATAGAAAACTACGGCATATTCTTTGAGCTGACGCCTAATCTTGCCGGGCTTGCGGAGCCGCGCATCGGAAGTGCCGAAGATGAGCTGAATATCGGCGACACGGCAGCCGTTTACATAAAAAGTATAATTCCCGAAAGGATGAAAGTCAAGCTCGTGCTCATTGACGCACACACTCTGCCTCAAGTTCCGGCTCCGATAAAATATTTTGTTGATTGCGAGAAAACTCCGCACATGGACATATGGCGATACTCCCCTGCCGAATCAAAAAAAGTAGTTGAAACGGTTTTCTGAAGCCCGTTTCTCTTCCGCTCTGCGAAATCGGTCGAAGCACGAACGCCCCGCGCCGCAAGATTGCGGCACGGGGCGTTTCTTTTATCCATGCGGATATTATTCGTCCTGAATGAACTTATTGTCTTTAAGCCATGTAAAGTATACGGAGTTGGGAGAAGGCGTGGGATCCATATCACTTGCCGCCTTTGTTATCGCCTTTACATTGGGATCGCTGCCGAACCAGTCGGCGACCTCTGCCATGATCGTCTCAAGCTCCTCAATGGTCTTTGCCTCATTGAGTCTCTTTTCGACCTGCGCGGAATAATCGTTGACCGCTTTGATGGCAGCCTTCAGATTATCTATCGCCTGCGCGTTTTCCGAGACAGTGAAATCATCCTCTTTGAAGCGCAGACCGAGGGTCATAAGGGTCTTGGCATCGGTGTTCTGAGTCTTGCCGTAGGTCCAGACATTCTTGGGCATACCTTCTTCGGGGTAAGCCATGAACACGTTGCCGGTCTTGTTGATGTCCATCATGTAGTTCTGATTGAGTCTGTGAAGCAGACCGTCATCGTCAAGCTCATAGTGGACGCCCTCAACACCGTACTGCAGAACATTGCGCAGATCGGAGTTGGTGTTAAGGTATGTGATGATCTCCATGCTTCTCTTCAGGCTTCTGGTGTAGGTGGAAACACCGAGCATGCTGCCGAAGATATCGTCGTATCCGGCGCGGGGAGATTCAACAACATTCATGTAATACTTATCGCCGTAGGTCTCGACCAGTTCTCCGCCGCCCTTGACGATGCGCACCGCGTATTCCTTAGTGGTGTTGGTGTCGGTGGTGATGTAGTTGAGATCCTTGTATTTGCGGATGGCAAGAAGCTGCTTTGCAAATTCGGTCGTGTTCGAACCGTCGGCTTTGTTGCCGAACACACCCGCGAAGCTGAACATGGAGCCGAGCGTCGCGCTGTCGTTTATGCAGTGACCGATGACGTTGAACTTGTCGTAATCAACGGCAAGGGTGTCGGGGTCGATGCTCCAGTACTTTGCAAGAGTTACCGGCACATCACCGACGATGGGAAGAACGTCGGGCTCGTACTTCTTGATATCTGCAAGGAAGTTTTCGCAATTGACGATGTTTGTGAGATCGGCCGGGGTGTATTTATATTTGTCAACAAGTCTCTTATTAAGAAGCAGGTAGGTATACTCGCCGATAACGGTGTTATTGGGGATGGCATAGGTACCGTTTCCGGCTGTCTTTACGGCATCGAGAGCGCCGCCATAGATATACTGTTTCAGCTTCTTGGAGGAGCTGGAAAGTTCCTCGTCAAGACGCTGCAGCAGATCGTCGTTGACGTAGGACATCAGACGGTCGTAGCCGCCGAGCCAGATTATATCGAGCTGATTCTCACGCTCGTCGGGATACTTCAGCTCGGGCATGCCGAGCTCGTTGAGTTTGGTCTCGGGCACAGTCTCCTCTGTGTCGGAGGATGCCTCGGTCTCCTGATATTTGACCCATTCGGGGTGCTCCGCATAGAACTTCGACTCTGCCACCGCAGCATCGATGCCTTCGGCCTTTGCAGCGCGGATGGCTTTCTTGAGCTCGGATTCCGCAAGAGTCTTCTGCTCTTCTTCCTCGACGCGAGCCTTCATAACACCTTCGATGGTGCTGTAATACTCGTCAAGAGTGGGCAGATAAAGCTTGATCTGGGTCTTGAACTTTGATTTTGTTATCTTATTGATGGCTTCCTCGACCTTTGCGCGGTCCTCCTCAGCCACGGGCTTCTCGCACGGTATGTACATTGTGAGCGTGATCGGGTTACCGCTCTCGGCAGGGGTCGTGTTTGTGCTCGTTGTGGTATCCTCACCGTTACCGGTATTGACAAGAGAGCATCCCGTTGCCGCAACGCTTACCAGCATGAGAAAACAGAAAAAGAGACTTATTACTCTTTTGTTCATAACTGCGTGTCCTCCTTGCAAGGGGCGCGCACCGCCGTGCGCACTGCTACTGTGAATTATAATTATTTTACATCAAAATCCGAATAGTGTCAAGTCGGAATTTCATCGGTATTTGTAAACAAAATGTCAAACGGACCTTATGACGCGTTCCGACGACATTTTTATTGTGCACAATACACCAATACATCACTCCCGTTTTTTGCATTACCACGATTTTTTTGTGCAATACAACGTTTTTGATTCTGATTTTTTGTGCAATAGGCAAAATTACAACACCGACATGACACAAACAGCGCGGATATCAGTCTATAAATCCGCGCAGATGTCTTGCACGGCTGGGGTGACGCAGCTTGCGCAGCGCCTTCGCTTCTATCTGACGTATACGTTCACGGGTAATGTCAAATTCCTTGCCGACCTCCTCGAGAGTACGGCATCTGCCGTCGTAAAGCCCGAAGCGGAGCTTTATGACGTGCTCCTCGCGCGGCGTGAGCGTGTGCAGCTCGCGGTCTAGCACCTCGCGCAGTATGGTCTGCGATGCGGCGTCGGCGGGAGCCGGGGTGTCCTCATCGGGAATGAAGTCGCCGAGGTGAGTATCCTCCTCCTCGCCGATAGGAGTCTCAAGGGAAACGGGCTCCTGTGCGATCTTCATTATCTCGCGCACCTTATCGGCGCTCATGCCCATTTTTTCGCCTATTTCGTCGGCGGTAGCCTCTCGCCCGAGCTCCTGGAGCATCTGGCGCTGATATCTGTTGACCTTGTGGATCGTCTCGACCATGTGGACGGGGATCCTTATCGTTCTCGCCTGGTCGGCAATTGCACGGTTTATCGCCTGGCGTATCCACCATGTCGCATATGTCGAAAACTTGTAGCCCTTGGTGTAATCGAACTTTTCGACAGCCTTCATCAGACCGAGGTTACCCTCCTGGATCAGGTCAAGGAAGAACATTCCCTTACCGACATATCGCTTTGCGATGCTGACGACAAGACGCAGGTTGGCTTCGCTGAGCAATTTTTTCGCCTCCTCGTCTCCGTCCTGCATACGACGCGCAAGCTCCGTTTCCTCCTCGGCGGAAAGCAGCGGCACCTTGCCTATGTCTTTGAGATACATTTTGACGGGGTCGTCAATGCTTATGTCAATGACTCCCTTTGTCAACAGGTCGTCAGACACCACGTCCGTCACGCTTATGCCGTTGTCTTCA
>CAJLZE010000074.1 GCA_905210995.1 uncultured Anaerotruncus sp. | reverse complement strand
CCCCCCAGCCGATATCGGCAGCGCGCGCTCCTTCGGGGATGACCCCCGCGGCGGCAACCGTCAGCGAATCGCAGAAATGCGAAAGTATTAGCCCCGGAATGTCGGTTATGGCGGTCACGTTCGTGTGAGCGTTAAAGGCAAGCAGCATTTCCGCAAGACGGAAAAAGTCATGCACGGCAGCATCGCTGCCCGCTATATCCGAAAGCCCACACAAGGCAAGGGAAGTGCGGAACGCGGCTGCAAACTCCGCCTCGGTCGGCATTATCGGTATGTTTTTCTCGGTCATTTCTTTCATCTCCTGACAGCAGCGGATTATTTCAACCCGAGGCGTATGAGCAGCACCGAAATATCAGCAGGGCTGACACCGCTTATGCGCGACGCCTGCCCGAGCGTCATCGGGCGCATTTTGTCAAGCTTCTGCCGCGCTTCGATGCGCAGCCCCCTGACCTCCGAATAATCAAGATCGGCAGGAAGAACATACCCCTCAAGGCGTTCGCTGCGCCTGACCTCGGCAAGCTGGCGCTTGATATACCCTTCGTACTTGACATTTGCCTCGACCGTGCGCACGACCGACGGCGGGAGCGTTTTCCCGTCCGCATCGGGTGCCAGCGGCGCAATATCATAGTAGTCAAGCCCCGGCCGACGCAAAAGATCGGCAAGCGACGGGCTGCCCGCAGATTCAGGCATCCCGTGTTCCGCAAGAAAAGCGTCAAGCACGTTCTTTTTGGGGTGAGTCACCTCAAGGCGGCGAATCTCATCGCTTATTGCAGCTTTTTTTGCAAGAAAAGCATCGTAACGTGCGTCGGATATTAGTCCGACTCGCCGTCCCATCGGCGTCAGGCGCTCGTCGGCATTGTCCTGACGGAGCAAAAGACGAAATTCGGAGCGCGATGTCATCATTCGGTAGGGCTCGTTCGTCCCCTTGGTGATGAGATCGTCTATAAGCGTACCGATGTACCCGTCCGAACGGCGCAGTATCAGCGGCTCCTCGCCGCGCAGCTTCAGCGCCGCATTTATGCCCGCAACGAGCCCCTGCGCGGCGGCTTCCTCGTAGCCAGAGGTGCCGTTGAACTGTCCCGCGCCGCAAAGTCCGTCGATATCGCGGAATTCAAGCGTTGCGCGAAGCTGCAGCGGGTCGGCGCAGTCGTATTCTATCGCATAGGCATAGCGCGAGATCACCGCATTCTCAAAGCCGGGCAGCGAGCGCAGCATCATGTCCTGAACATCCGGCGGCATCGAGGTGGAGAAGCCCTGAATATACATCTCCTCGGTGTCCGGTCCGAGCGGCTCAACAAAAAGCTGGTGGCGCTCCTTGTCGGCAAAACGGACGATCTTATCCTCAATAGACGGGCAATACCTCGGTCCCGTGCCGTGTATCTGCCCCGAATACATCGCGGAGCGGTGCAGATTTTCGCGGATAATTCGGTGTGTTTCGGCGTTCGTGTACACAATATGGCAGGGTATCTGGTCTATCGACTGCATTTTCGCCTCGTCAGTGAGTGCGGAGAAGGGTGTTATGTGCTCCTCGCCCGGCTGCACCTCAAGGCGCGAAAAATCTATCGAATGTCTCAGCACACGCGGCGGCGTGCCGGTCTTGAAGCGACGTATCGACACGCCCGCATCGGCAAGCGAGCGAGTGAGCGCCGCCGCCGGGAGAAAACCGTCCGGTCCCGCGGGATAATTGCGGTCGCCCACAAAAACGCGGCTGTCAAGGTAAGTACCGGTAGCGACCACAACGGCGTCGCACTCCCACTCCTCGCCGATTGCGGTCGTGACGCCCGTCACGCGGCGGCGCCCGTCGCCGCACGGTTCGGTCTCAATGCTGACGATCTCAGCCTGCATGGGGTGGAGGTGAGGCGTCACCTCGAGCGTGTGCTTCATTATGCGCTGATAAAGACGGCGGTCCGCCTGGATGCGCTTTGACTGCACCGCCGCGCCCTTGCCGGTATTGAGCGTGCGCGACTGGAGCGTTACAAGATCCGCCGCGCGCCCCATTTCGCCGCCGAGAGCGTCTATTTCAAAAACAAGGTGCCCCTTTGCCGTTCCGCCGACGGACGGATTGCACGGCATATTCGCCACGCCGTCCATTGAGATCGTAAAGAGGACGGTGTCAACGCCCATCCGCGCGGCTGCAAGCGCCGCCTCAATGCCCGCGTGACCGCCTCCGATAACGGCAAGCTGAGTTTTTCTCTTCATTGGATATACTTCCGATTTATATATTTTTGAATTATTGTATTACAATGTCATGCATCCGCGTTACCTCATCCGTGCACCGAAAAACCTCAAAAACAACTCCGCCGCGACGGGCAAAGCAAGCCACGGCACGGCGGAGAGCCATATTCGGCACGGGAGGGTCATTTCCCGTCCTGTTTTCTGCTGTCATCTGCTGCCGCATCGGGTGAATAATCCTTACCCGCCACGGCAAGCACAGTCCTTACCATGGTGCGAAGCTCTGCCGCCGGGCTGAAATTCATGACCGACGCAAGGTTGTACACCATCTTTTTCGGCAAAAGGATATTGACATAATCCGCCTCGGGGTCGCCCGAGCCGTCAAACATCTGCGCCTCGTCCTTAAAGCGAATGCTCGCCTCCGAGGTTATCCCCGCTGGCATGAGCAGCGTCGCATACATTTCCGGCGTATACCGATCGACAAATTTCGCCACCTCGGGTCGCGTTCCCACAAACGACATATCACCGCAGAACACATTGAAGAGCTGAGGCAGCTCGTCAAGACGGCAGCCGCGCAGCACCTTGCCGACACGGGTTATGCGTGCATCCTCGCCGGAGGTAACGGCGGGACCTATCCTGTCCGCGTCGCTGCGCATCGTGCGGAATTTGAATATTCTGAATTCCTTGCCGTAGGTCGTCACTCTGCGCTGGCGGTAAAACACGCCGCCGGGCGAATCGAGCGCGACCGCAACGGCGATAACGAGCATCGCCGGAGAGAGTATTATGATAAGGAGGACCGACATAACGAGGTCGAAGATCCTTTTGAGCGCAAGTCCCGCGCGCCTGCGGCTGAGCGAGTCGTAATACGGCTTGACCTCGGGCGTGCGCATGCGCTCGGGCAGACTGTCCCACTTTTTGAGTGCCATAAAATATCAGACTGTCAGAGCGGCGCTCTTTGCCTTTTCAAGCTCGCGGCTGAAGCAGGAAATGATGTAATCGACATCATCGTCAGAGAGCTTTGTGTGCAGCGGCAGGGTTATCTCGTTTTCGTACTGATGATACGCGTTCGGATAATCCTCCATCCTGAAGCCGAGGTCGCGGTATGCGGTGAGCATGGGCAGCGGCTTGTAATGCACATTGCACGCAACGCCCGCCTCTGCCATGTTGATTATCATTTTACGGCGGTATGCGTCATCCACGCCGGGAACGTGCACAAGGTAAAGGTGACGGCTCGTCTCCGCGCCCGGCTCAAAGTGGTCGAGACGCATGATGCCGTAGGGCAGGAACGCATCGTCATACTTCTTTACTATCTCGCGGCGGCGCTCGAGCAGACCGGCGTAGCGGTCAAGTTGACCGAGCCCTATCGCGGCAAGCGTATCCGTCATGTTGCACTTGAAGCCGGGGAAGAGAACGTCATATTCCCACGAGCCGAGCCCGGTCTTGTGCAGCGCGTCCTTGCTCTGACCGTGCAGCGACAGGAGCATATACTGACGGTACACCTCATCGTTGTCAAGTCCCGGACGGCTGAGCCACGTGACCGCGCCGCCCTCGCCCGTAGTCAGGCACTTGACGGCATGGAAAGAGAAGGTCGTGAAGTCGGCAAAATTGCCACCCATCACACCGCCGCGGCTCGCGCCGAGCCCGTGTGCGGAGTCCGCGACCACGATAACGCGGTCAAAAAGACTCTGTATGGAATTGCGCGGGTGATAAAGCGACTTTTTCGCTTCAAGAGCGGCATAAATACGGTCATAATCGCAAAGCTTGCCGCCGAGATCGACCGGGATTATCACCTTCGTGCGCTCGGTGATCGCATCGGCAATTGCGTCGTAGTTCATTTCAAAGCTGTCGGGAGCGCAGTCTATCATGACGATGCGCGCACCGACGTGAGCCGCCACCGCCGCAGTTGCGGTGTATGTGTAGGACGGAACTATGACCTCGTCGCCTTCGCCGACGCCGAGGAGACGAAGAGTGAGCTCGGCTGCGGCAGTCTGCGAGTTGAGGCAGACGACGCGCTCGGTGCCGAGGTATTCGGCAAGGCGGCTCTCAAACAGCTTGGTGCGCGCGCCGGTGGTTATCCAGCCGGAACGCAGGGCTGCAACGACCTCGTTTATCTCGGTCTCCGAGATGTCGGGGGGCGAAAACGGAATACTTCTGTTCTTATTATCCATGACTTTCCTTAATGCGGGGCGACTGCCCCTTTGCTTTTTGTCCTTTCGGACAGGTTTATGCGGAGCCGCCGCACGACCGGCAGACATCCGCTGTGAAAAGAATCATACGTTTTTGAGTGCCGACGTGCTCTCTGCGCACGCTTCAAGCATGGCAAACGTAACGACCGTCATTAATTCATACGGCACCGGTACGAATTCGCCGGGATTAAAGCACGACATCACAAGCACACCGAGATAGCTCAGACCGAGCGTCGCCGTGACCGGAGTCAGCTTGCGCACGACCTGCGCCACACGCGAGAGCGCCTGATATCCGTATGCGACTATACCGAATATACCGAGGCTCCCGATGATCTGGAGCGGCATTGAGTGATACCAGTAGAAAGCGCCCTTTTTGGGGAGGTATATATCGATATTTCCGGTATATCCGAGTCCCGCGCCGAAGAAGGGATTGCGTCTGAACGACCTGAAGGCGCGTTTTATCAGCTTATAGCGCGATTCGTGATTTGAAATGAACCCGCCGTCAATGCGGCTGAAGGCTCCGAACACGGCGCAAACGCCCACTATCCCCGCAACCGATATCAGCGCACCGATAATGAGATTGCTCTTCTTCCGCGCCGGATCGTTTGAGGTGATAAGAAAGTATGCAATGAGGAAGGGAAGCAGTACTATAACGCTGACGGTGGCTCCGCGCGACCCGGATGTGAACAAACATAAGAGCATGAGCAGCGCCGTGAGCAGATGCGCCCTGTTTTTGCGCGCGAAATAAAACGGGAACGGCAGCGCAAACAGCATGAACGTCGCAAAGTTGTTATGCTGCTGGATTTCGGGGATACATCCGGTTGCGATGATGGGTTCAAGGCGTATAAGGATGTTCCACACCGATTCAAGGCACACGAACACACCCATAACGTACATTATCTCCGCATATTTGTCCATGCGGTCATAATCGACGTCGCGGCTAAGCTGCGAGCGTACAAGAAGATACGCCACCGCCATGCCGACGCTGAGCGCAAGTGTATAAAACACTGATATGGGGGCAAAATAGTCCTTTGCCGTTATAAACCCTATGCCGCCGAGCAGCACCGAGGCTCCCGCGGCAAGTATGCCGTAAAACGACTTTCCTATCTTAAGCGGCATGCGATAGCGGACGAAATGGAATATCAGTGCCGCAGCGGCAACGATGCCGAGCCACCAAAACCTGATAAATGTATCAAACGAGTTGTAGCAATCGCACGCAAAGACGCAAAGTATGAGAAACGGGCAAAAAACCGCGGTAATATCGTCGCTGACGACAAGGATAAAGCAAATAAGAAGCACAAAGAGCACCACGCCCGCCACCTGCACGGGGGCAACACGCGGAGCGCCGTAGCCCTCCGGGGGCGGAATGCCGAGCGAGACCGAACCGGCAACGAATACGGCAGTTCCTATTATAACCAGCAGCATAAAGAACCTTCTGCTGAGCAAAAAACGCCGGATCCCCGATACGGCAGAATCAAATGACATAGCGCCGACCTTTCAGAATAAAGATTTCATGTGCAGCGGTATAGCTGATGTGTGCGCAAAATCAGCAGCCGTGTGAACGGCTGCCGCCGATTAGCGCTGTTGCTACTGTCTATGCGAGAGTATTCTATCATAAAACGCCCGCAATGGCAACGCCTAATTGTAAATATTAATAAAAGAATACCCCGCAGTGGGCAATAATTTACAATGAGTTAATTTATATATATAATAAAATACACAATTATCCAATGCGCGGTTCAGATATAGTCTCCCATCGCGTGCATCCGGCGCGGAAATGCGGGCAAAGATCGGCATACCGCAGCACAGCGGGAGCATAAAATCACATACGGGGAGCATATACGGACACTGTCGGCGTCCGCGCGCCTGCGGGAGAAGGAGGCAAAGCAAAATGTTTTCATACCTTATAAATATTTTTTCAAGATTTCTGCATATTATGCTCGGCATCGGCACGCCGCGCGGCTTTCCGCCTCCGCTGTCGTCCGACGACGAGCGAAAATACTTCCGTCTTGCGGCAGCCGGCGACGCCGACGCGCGCGAAAAGCTGATAGTACATAACCTGCGGCTCGTTTCGCACATAGTCAGAAAATATTATTCCTCAAGCAACATGCAGGAGGATCTTGTTTCCGTGGGGTCGCTCGGGCTGATAAAGGCGGTAGACAGCTTTGACACCGAAAAAGGCGCGCGCTTTGCCACCTATGCCGCCAAGTGCATACAAAACGAGATCCTCATGTTCTTCCGTCAGCAGCGAAAGCTGCAATCCGAAGTATCCATAAACGACGCCATAGACGTTGACCGCGACGGCAATCCGCTGACCTACATCGACGTCATAAGCAGCGATGACAACATGGCGGAGGTGCTCGATCTGCGTCTCAACAGCGAACGCGTGCACCGATACATCAAAACGGCGCTCTGCGACCGCGAGAGGCAGATAATAGTGCTGCGCTACGGGCTTTCCGGCAGGCGCCCCATGACGCAGCGCGAGGTTGCTGCCATGCTCGGCATCTCGCGCTCGTATGTCAGCCGCATAGAAAAATCCGCCCTCCAAAAGCTCCGCGATTCTTTCGGCCTCGGTTGACTTTTTTGAACTCGGGTAACGTTGGATCGGATCCCTATCTTCATACCACGATGGTGGCGCGAGTGCAGGCTCACATCTGCTATGGAGATATAGTTACATCAGAACATTATATCCATTTGTACCGGAACGATTGAATCCGAAAAAGAAACCCGGATTCATATTGCACTACACGGCAACGACCGTATATCGGGTGAAACTCGGAGCCTTGCCGAGGCTCCCTCTTGAGGGAGCTGTCGCCGCAGGCGACTGAAGGAGTAAAAGACAAGATAGCAAAGATATAAAGAAAGATCCCGCTGCGGCGGGATCCTTTTTATCACCTCATCCGCCGTGCCTGGCACGGCTAAGCGCGGCGGGGCAACAGAACGCAAAATGATGAACTGATTTTATTCCCCGCCTACCGTCGAGGTATGAAGCTCAAAATCCGCACCAACGTCACCCGGGATCAAAAAAGATATTGTTCTGATGTAACCATATCTCCATAGCCGGATATGAGCCTGCACCCGCGCCACCGTCGTGGTACACAGTTCAGAGTCTGCTCAAACGCCACCCGAGATTAAAAAAAGCCGGAGGCATGAGCCTCCGGCGCGGGTTATTCGGGTCTTATTTCATTTTGACCGCGGCTTTTGCCTTTTCGGCAATGTGCGCGGGGGTGAGACCGTACATCTCAAGCAGCGCGGGTACCTTGCCCGAGCGACCGAAGCAGTCCTCAACACCGACGCGAAGCACCGGCACGGGGCAACGCTCGCACACGACCTCGCTCACGGCGGAGCCGAGGCCGCCGATGATGTTGTGCTCCTCGGCGGTGACGATGGCACCGGTCTCGGCGGCACAGGCGGCAACATTGTCCGCATCTATCGGCTTTATGGTGTGAACATTGACCACGCGGGCGGAAATGCCCTCGTTCTCAAGCAGCTTTGCGGCTTCAAGCGCCATCGCAACGGTAATACCGGTCGCCATTATGGTGACATCCTTGCCGTCGCGCAGCACAACATTCTTGCCGAACTCGAATTTGTAGTCGTTCTTGTCGAAAAGCACCGGCACGGCAAGTCTGCCGAAGCGGAGATAGACCGGACCGACATAGTTTATCGCCCATTCGACCGCAGCGCGCGCCTCGGTGGCATCGGCGGGGTTGACTATCGCCATGCCCGGAATGGTGCGCATCGTGCCGAGATCCTCAAGGCACTGGTGCGTCGCGCCGTCCTCGCCGACGGTAATGCCGGCGTGTGTCGCACCTATCTTCACGTTGAGGTGCGGGTAGGCGATGGAGTTTCTGATCTGCTCGAACGCACGTCCGGCGGCAAACATCGCAAAGGTGGACGCAAACGGGATCTTTCCGGCAGCGGCAAGACCCGCGGCGACGGTCATCATGTTGCCCTCGGCAATGCCGCAGTCAAAAAAGCGGTCGGGGAACTTCTTTTTGAAAACGCCTGTCTTTGTGGCGGCGGCGAGGTCGGCATCCAGAACCACAAAATCGTATTTGTCGCCGAATTCGGCAAGTGCGTTACCGTATGCCTCGCGGGTGGCGATCTTTTCAATCATTTCTGCCATTTTCTTGACCTCCATCAGTTAAGAGACGCGAGAATCTCAGCTCTCGCCTGTGCATATTCGGCATCGTTCGGCGCTTTTCCGTGCCATCCGACCTGGTTTTCCATAAAGGAAACGCCCTTGCCCTTAACGGAGTGAGCGATGATAACGGTAGGTCTGCCGTGGCACTCGCGCGCTGCGGCAAATGCCGACGCGATCGAATCGAAATCGTGCGCGTCCGCGTTCAGCACGTTGAAGCCGAAAGCCTCAAACTTCTTGTCGTGCGGGGTCGGGTTCATAACATCGGTGATCTTGCCGTCGATCTGCAGTCCGTTGAGGTCGAGGATAAAGCAGAGGTTGTCAAGCTTGTAGTGAGCGGCAAACATAGCAGCCTCCCATACCTGACCCTCTTCGGATTCGCCGTCGCCGATTATGGCGTATGTACGGTAGTCCTTTTTGTCGATCTTTGCGGCAAGAGCCATGCCGCAGGCGGCAGAAACGCCGAGACCAAGCGAGCCGGTGGTCATATCAACGCCCGGGGTGTGCTTCATGTCGGGGTGCCCCTGAAGGTAAGAATCCGCCTGACGGAGCGTGAGGAGATCCTCCTTCGGGAAATATCCCTTTTCAGCCAGCACCGCATAAAGAGCGGGCGCGGTGTGACCCTTTGAGAGCACCAGTCTGTCGCGGTCGGCAGCATGTGGGTCCTTGGGGTCAACGTTCATTTCTTCGAAATAAAGGTAGGTGATAACGTCCGCTATCGAGAGCGATCCGCCCGGATGACCCGACGCGGCGGCGTGTGTGCCGTCGAGGATCCCGAGACGCACCGCAGCGGCGTGCTTTTTAAGCTCTGTGAGCTTTGTCTGTTCCATTTCAATCCTCCGTAGTGGGGTATTATTTCAATATAATTATAATGCAAAACCGCGCGGTTGTCAATACAAAAAAGAGTAAAGGCTAAGGGAGAAGGGGATCGAAGACCGACGAACGGGAGCAGTAAATAAAGGAAGGCCTTGCCGCAGCAAGACCTTCCGAAACGAAACGTGTGGAGGGTATGCCACGGGTGAAACCCGAGGTTGCCACTCCCGCAGAGTATGTGCAGATTTTATTGGCGGGAGGAGCAGAGCCCCTCCCCTACGGCCGTTGCCGTGCAGTGAGATATGTATTTGAACTTACGCCACCATCGGGGTATGAAGCTAAAAATCTGCTCCAACGTTACCCGAGTTTAAAAGAAAACTCCTTCCACCGCTGCGCGGTCCCCCTCCCTCGGTG
>CAJLZE010000073.1 GCA_905210995.1 uncultured Anaerotruncus sp. | reverse complement strand
AAGCCGCTGCCGGTACCGACGACCGACACGAAGACGCCTCCACAGAGGACGTCACGGCATTGCGCGAGCTTATGGAAAAACGGATAAACTACGTCTATCCGTATTCGCATCTTGCGACGGTCCCCGCAAAGCTGTCGGTCTCAAAGCTCTATCCCGGCGCGCTCGACGATGAAGAAGAGCTCGCAGCGGAGGAGCTGCTGCGACGCACTGTCGACGACACAGGCGAAATACGCATCCCGTCGTTCATGGGCGGCAAGGGTGCCAAGGAAGTTCTGACCGGCGCAAAGCTTGCCGCCGCACGCGGCACCGCGACGCATCTTTTCCTCCAGTTCTGCGATTTTTCGCGGCTTGACGGCACAAAGGAAGCTGTTGACGGCGAAGCCGCGCGGCTCGTATCGCAAGGATTTATTTCAAGCGACAACGCCGAGCTTTTGCGACGCGACGAGCTTGTGCATTTTTCACGCAGCAGGCTTCTGTTCGAAATAAAAAATGCCGGGGATGTAAGGCGCGAGCAGCGCTTCAACGTAATGCTGCCCGCCGCTCAGTTTGCGACAGCCCCGGAGCTTGCCGCAAGCCTTGAGGGCGAAAAGGTTCTCGTTCAGGGTGTTATCGACCTGTTTTTCACCGACGCGGGCGGAAAGCTCGTGCTTTGCGACTATAAAACCGACCGCCTGAGCCCCGCCGAAATGCGAGACCCGTCGCTTGCCGCCAAAAAGCTCATAGCGGCACACTCCGAGCAGCTCGGATATTACAGCGCCGCCCTGCGGCTCATGACAGGGCGCGCTCCCGACCGCATAACGGTGTATTCACTGTGCCTCGGCGACACGGTCGATATACCGCTGCCGAAACAATAAAAACATTAACGGTCTGCCGCAAAAATGCGGCAGACCGTTATGCTTTTATAAAAGATCAGCTTCCCTTTCGGAACGCCTCGGGCAGATACTCGTCGCTTATTGCCTTGTTGAGATAATAGCGCAGCGATTTCAGCGACATTTTGCCGCCCCAGCCGGCTTGACCGCGCAACCTCACTACACCGTGGCTCGCACAAAGCGCATCCGTAAAATCGGAGAGCAGATATATCTCGTTTGAACGGTAAGAGCCGTTGAAATACGAGACCGTAGGCGTCAGAAGTGCATTTTCAACGCTCACACCGCCGGCACCGACGCGCAGATCAAATGTGAGCAGCCCGCCGAGAGCGTTGTAATCGTACCCCTGCATGGCAAGAAAATTGCCGAGTGAAAAAGCGCAAAACGTCTTGTGCGTTCCGTCCGTGCTCTGAATATATTCAATCGGCTGCAGCACGTGCGGGTGATGACCGAGAATTATATCCGCTCCCGCATCGCAGAGTATCTGAGCCACCTTTCTCTGCTCCTCGTTCGGAGTCTGTTTGTCCTCGTATCCCCAATGCACCGAAACAAGCACCACGTCAGCCGCATTTTTTGCCCGTGCGACCTCGGTGCGCAGCTTCTCCTCAAATATCTCGTCGTAGTTCGGGTAGTTCTTGTGCGGCTCCTTGTAAAACGGAACGACAAGCGGAGAATCAGACGCAACAACGCGCCCGTTAGCGCCGTAGGTATATGCAAGCACGGCGATCTTAACGCCGTTGCGCTCGACTATGCGCAGCGTCGCCTCATCGTCGGCGTTGAGATACGCGCCGACCGTGACCACCGGCAGCCCGTTCCAGTACTTTATGGTGTTGTAAAGCCCCTGCTCGCGCATATCAAGGATGTGATTGTTTGCAAGAGACACGATGTCAAAGCCCATGTCAACAAGATCGTCGGCAATGTCACGCGGGCTGTTGAACAGCGGGTATCCGGTATATCCGTACTCCGCGCCGGCAATTACCGTCTCCTGATTTATAAACGCTACATCCGCCGCGGCAATGACCGACTCAACGTTTTTGTATATCGGACGGAAATTATACGTCCTGCCGCCCGCCTTGGCGCGATCCTTCGCCTCCCATATCGCAGGGCGGTAAAGTATATTGTCGCCGCACGCCGCAAAGCTTATGACTTTATCGGGCGGCGGAAGCGGTTCGGTGTCCGGCGGCGTTGTCGTGATCTCCGCCGTCCCGCTCGTCGTCGGCTCGGTCACCTCAGAGGTAGACGGAGCTGCCGGCGATGTATCCGTCACCGCGGGCGTCGTAAGGTCGCCGCCGCCGAGCATACAGCCCGCCAAAAGGGCGCATATCGCCGCAAGACACACGGCAAGCGCCGCGAAAGACGTGAGGCGTTTTATGAATACAGATCTTTTTTTCATCATATTTTTCACCCGTCGCTTTTCTTGGGTCTGAAATCATATATCTTTGCCCCGCGCAAAAGATCGGCTGTCGAATGTCTGAGATATTCAAGCCGCTCCTCGCCGAGCGCCGATATGCCCCGCTCGGTCTCCGCGCGGTCGTCGCGCACCGAAGATGTGTGTATGTCGCTGCCTACGGCGACTATCGAACGCCCGTCTATCCACCCGAGGAGCCTTTTGCGCTTCCACGGATTGCGCGTGCCGAGCGCCGAAAGGTTGAGCTGCCCCTTCATTCCGAGCGCAAAAAGCGCCTCGGCAGCCTCCGGCTCATAGCGGTCGAGATGTGCAAACACGGGCGTGAATCCCGCGTCGCGTATCGCCGCAACGGTGTCAAGAATGCTGTCCATCCACCTTGCAAACGGCATCTCAAGCAAAATGACCGATGTGCCGTCAATGCAAAGCTCGTCAAGCTCGGGCATGCGTTCGAGACTTTGGCATACCGCCACCTCGGCGCCGACGCAGGTCGGGCACCAGAACGGCTGCCTTATTTTTTCAAACCTCACGAGCGCCGCATTGCGCACCGCACGGAATTTTTCGATATTCGTTCTTGCGGGATAAAAATGAGGGGTCGCAACGGCGATTCCCGCGCCAAGCTCGTAAAGCTCGCGCATTTCGGCGGCGGTGTCCTCGGCTCCGCGAGAGCCGTGATCGGCGCCGGGGAGAATATGTGTATGAAAATCAAAATAGACCGCATCCTCGGTCACAGCAGACCGCCCCCTTCCGTTACATCGTTTTTATGTCAATATTTTATCACATATATCCGTCAATGTCAATCGCAAAAAGCAAAAAACAGAGCTGCCGCGCAAATGCGCGGCAGCCCCCTTTACATCTCATCCGTCATGGTGTATCACCGGCGAATGATCCGTATCGGCTTGATTACTGCTGAGCCTCGACCTGCTTGAGGTAGTCGGCGATAGCAGCCTTGTATGCTGTGTCGGAGGTGTCAAGAGGCTCGTTGCCGAGACCGCTCCAGATGGAGATGTTGTCAACGTAGCTGTCGATCTTGCCGCCGACCTTAAGGCAGATGGCATAGTTGTCGATCATGTTCCAGTACTGGAATCCGTTAGCGGTGGAGTCGGGCTTGGAAACAAGCACGAAATCGGAACCCGGAACGGAGTTGTCACGCATATAGCAGGACGGACCTTCGGCGTAGTTGCACTGGATCCTGATGGTGACGGACTTATTGTACATAACGCCCACAGAGGTGTCGATATCCTGACCGAAGACCTTCTTTGCGATAGAGGAAGCCTCGTCGCTCTCGGCGGTGGTGCCAGCATAGTACGGACCCTTGATGTCATAGTTGGACCAAGAGCCGAGGAAGCGGTTCTGGTTGTTGCCGCTGCCCTGTGCACGGATGTGGCAGGAGTTGTAGGAGTCAAAGCCGTTGTAGTTGGTCAGAAGAACAACATAGCGGTCGGGCTTGGAAGCTGCAAGGTATGTAACATCATACTGAACGGTGTAGTTGCCCTTTGCGGCGGGCTTCATGAAGAAGTCGTCGAGCATCTTGAAGTAAGAGTCCTTACCGTCGGTTTTGTTGCCGTTGTCGTAGTTGACTATTTTGAGCTTGCCGTCTTCGATGGTATAAATGGCAGTGTTATCGGTGAGAGCACCGTCGCCGTTATCCATCTTCTTATTGCGGATCTGCCAGCCGAGCTTGGAGGCAACTTCGTTGCTGTCGGTTATGTCGGGCAGGCTGTCAAAGTCCTGATGATAGACCATAAGACCGTCGGCGATCGTGGGAACGGGCACTTCGGGCTTCTCGGTGGTGGGCTCGGCAGTGGTGCCGGGAGCCTTGGTTGCGTCGGGCTTCTTGGTAGATTCGGGAGCCTTCGTGGTGTTGGGAGTGGCAGCCGAGGAACCGGGCGCGGGTGTTGTGTCACCGCCGTTACCCTGCTTGTTGCATGATACAAACAGAACAGAGATCATAAGCAGTGCCAGAATAAGAGCAACTGTTTTTTTCATGATAATTGTGCTTCCTTTCCTAAGCAAAAATTATTGTATGTTTATTTTAGCACATTTCCGTTCAAGTGTCAACAGTTGTTTGTTGAAAAACACATATAAAAAATGACCAAATATACATTGCGTGCGCACATGGCAATAAACTCTTGCGTCGGGGCGGGATCTGTGGTATAATTGTAAAGAAAAATAACCATGATCCAGCATGAAAGGTCAAAAACAAAGCAAAAGCATGGAAACAGTATTCACATATGTGGCGACCTGCCTTTTCGGGCTTGAAAAGCCGCTCGGCGCCGAAATAGACGCGCTGGGACTCAGACGGCTGTTCACGATGGACGGCAGAGTCGCATTCAGCGGCACCGCGGCGGACTGCGCCCGCGCAAATATAAACATCCGCTGCGCCGAGCGCGTCTACATCCTCGTCGGCAGCTTTCCCGCGCCGACATTCGACGCGCTGTACGAGGGCACAAAGGCGCTTGAATGGGAAAGCTTCATCGGGCGCGATGACGCCTTCCCCGTCAAAGGACATTCGATAAAAAGCGCGCTCACATCGATCCCCGACTGCCAGCGTATAATCAAAAAAGCGGCAGCCGACCGTCTCGGCGGCAGGTACGGGCTTCTCCGTATGCCCGAAACGGGAGTAAAATATCAGATAGAGTTCTTTATATTCAAAAATGAAGCGCATCTTATGCTCGACACGTCGGGCGTCGCGCTGCACAAGCGCGGGTACCGTCCCGCGGCAAACGCCGCGCCGCTGCGTGAAACGCTTGCCGCGGCACTCGTCATGAACGCACGGCTGCGCGACGACGTTCTTCTTTGGGATCCCTTCTGCGGCTCCGGAACGATAGCGATAGAGGGCGTTATGCTCATGACCAACCGCGCGCCCGGGCTTTTCAGATCCTTTGCGGGCGAAAAGTTCGCCGCACTTCCGCAAAAGCTGTGGGACGATGCGCGCGACGAAGCCGAAGCCGCCGTAAGGGACACCGACTTCCGCGCGCGCGGCTCCGATATCGACCCCGACGCCATAACCACCGCCCGCGCCAATGCAAGACGGGCCGGTGTGTCAAAATACATCGACTTCTTCACGGCTGACGCCACGAAGATACAAAAGCCGGACTGCCGGGGCACACTCATATGCAACCCGCCCTACGGCGAACGTATGCTCAGTATGCGCGACGCGGAGATACTTTACCGGGCGATGGGAACGACGTTCCGCGCCATGGAGCCGTGGCAGGTCTATGTTCTCACCTCATGCGAGTATTTTGAAAAGCTCTACGGCAGGCGCGCCGACGCGGTGCGCAAGCTCTACAACGGCATGATACCGTGCTATCTTTATCAGTTTTTCAGAAAGCAGTCAAAAGATCGCGTATAAACGATATTTCCGGACGGCAGCCGCGGCACCGTCCGGAGTATTGTTTCAAAATTAGAATAACTGATTTAATACGCGGTAAATACTGAGGCAACATTTTAAGAGTAAAATTCTGATATTATAACCTTTACCGGCATGGCACGCCGGACGATCGGAGGCATTGATGCTCACACTTAAGGAGATCAGAAAAAGCTATGTTACGGGCGACACGACGGTCGAAGCGCTGAAGGGCATTTCCCTGTCCTTCCGTGACAGCGAGTTCGTGTCGGTGCTGGGTCCATCGGGCTGCGGCAAGACCACACTTCTCAATATCATCGGCGGACTTGACAGATATACATCCGGCCAGCTTGAAATAAACGGCAAGCCGACAGACACCTTCAGCGACCGCGACTGGGACGCATACCGCAATCATTCGGTCGGCTTTGTTTTTCAGAGTTACAATCTCATCCCGCATCAGTCGGTGCTTGCAAACGTTGAGCTTGCGCTCACGATATCGGGCATCGACCGTGCCGAACGCCGCCGCAGAGCCAAAGCGGTGCTTGAGCGCGTGGGGCTCGGCGATCAGCTCGGCAAAAAGCCCAACCAGATGTCCGGTGGTCAGATGCAGCGCGTCGCAATAGCCCGCGCACTTGTGAACGACCCGGATATCCTGCTTGCCGACGAACCTACGGGCGCACTCGACTCCGAAACGAGCGTTCAGGTAATGGAGATACTCAAAGAGGTGTCGCGCGACCGCCTTGTCATAATGGTCACGCACAACCCCGAGCTTGCCGAAAAGTACTCGACAAGGCTCGTTCGCCTGCTCGACGGCAAAATGACCGGAGATTCGGATCCTTACGATCCGACAGCGGAAGAAAAACGCAAATCCGACGCCAAAAGAGCGGCAAGCATCGCCGAAAAGAGCCGCGCACGCGGCGGAAAGACCTCGATGTCCTTTCTTACGGCGCTTTCCCTCTCCCTCAACAACCTTATGACCAAAAAAGCCCGCACGCTGCTCACATCGTTCGCGGGAAGCATCGGCATCATAGGGATAGCGCTCATACTGTCGCTCCAGACGGGCATTCAGGATTATATCTCCCGTATGCAGGAGGACACTCTGTCGTCCTACCCGATAATGATAGAAGCCGAAAGCGTTGACATGACAAGTCTCATCTCATCGCTGCGCGGCAGCAATTCCGACGGCGCCGATACCGCGCGCGAGGACGGAAAGATCTATGCGAACAACATCTACACCGAGCTTGTAAACACGATGATCTCAGAGATACGCTCAAACGACCTCGTTGCCTTCAAAAAGATACTCGACGATCCGTCAAGCGATCTCTCACAGTATATCTCGTCCGTCAAATACACCTATGATATCGACCTCAACGTTTACAGAAACGATTCGTCGGGGCTGATAAAGGTAAACCCCAGTCCCCTTCTCTCGGAAATGATGTCCTCTGCGGGCACGACGATGAGCAGCGATATGAGCGGAATGGCATCGCAGATGTACCGCATGAACGTGTGGGAGGAAATGATCGACGATGAGAAGCTCATGCACGCGCAGTATGACTGCATTGCCGGTCACTGGCCCGAAAACTACAACGAAGTCATGATAGTCGTCGATAAGAACAACTCGGTAAGCGATCTTGTCCTTTACACCCTCGGCATCAAGGATCAGTCGGAAGCCGTAAAGATGTTTGAGCAGATGATGAAGGGCGAAAAGCTCGAAAGCACCGAATCGGTATACTCTTACGAAGATTTTCTCGGTCTCAACTTCACAATGCTGACACGTCCCGACGGGTATGTGCGCGATGATTCCGGCAAATGGACCGATATAAGCGATATAAGCGGTAAAAACGCCGACAAAAACAAGGACGCGCTCACCGCGCAGCTTGAAAAGAAGGGCGTAAAGCTGAAGGTCGTCGGCATCCTCCGTCCGAGCGCGGAGGCGGTCGCTTCATCAATGGGTGGCTCGGTAGCATACACCTCGGCTCTGACCCGCGAATATATAAAGCTTTCCGACGCAAGCGAAGTGATCGCCGCGCAGGAAGCTGACAAGGACACCGATATACTGACCGGCATCCCCTTCTCGCGCAACGAGGACGCCGAGATAACCGTCGATGATGTAAAGGCATATATCGCCACGCTGCCCGAGGATCAGCGCGCACAGCTTGAAGGCTATATCGCCGTAATGACCGACGAACAGATAATTGCAATGTTCAAGCAGTATGTTCCGACCACCAAAGCCACATACGACAGCAATATGAAGCAGCTCGGCAAGGTGTCGCTCGACTCGCCGAAAACCATCAGCATTTATGCACGCACCTTCAGCGACAAGGATAAAATATCCGCCCTCATCGAGGAGTACAACAAAAAAGTGACCGATGAGGGTCACGAGGAGCTTACAATAAAGTACACCGACTATGTCAAGCTGCTCATGTCCTCGATAACCACCGTTATCGACGTCGTTTCGGGCATACTCATAGCGTTCGTTGCGATATCGCTCGTTGTATCCTCGATAATGATAGGAATAATCACCTATATCTCGGTGCTCGAGCGCACAAAGGAAATAGGCATACTGCGTGCCATGGGTGCGTCAAAGCGCGATGTCTCCCGTGTGTTCAATGCAGAGACATTCATCGTGGGCAGCGTTTCGGGAATCATCGGCATCGCGGTAACGCTCGTGCTGCTCATCCCCACCAACATTGCCATACACCATTTCTCCGGCATGGAAAACATCGGTGCGGCACTTCCGCTTGCGGGCTCGCTCGGGCTTATCGCCGTAAGCATCCTCATGACGCTCGCGGCGGGGCTCATCCCCTCACGTCTCGCAGCCAAGAAAGACCCCGTCATAGCTCTGAGAACGGAATAATACCGTGTGTGCCGCGCTTTTGCGCGGCACATTTTTTTAACAAGCGATACCACGGTGCGATGTTGAAACCCTCCGTGTTATGTGATATACTATATAAAACGACCGTTTAAAGGAGCAGCGCATATGAAAAAGATCATCGTGGCGCCGGATTCGTTCAAGGGCAGCATAAGCGCCCCCGATGCGGCACGGGCAATAGCCGACGGCATACACGAGGTATGCCCGGAGGCTCAAACGGTCATTATCCCGATCGCCGACGGCGGAGAGGGCACACTCGAAGCCCTGACCACGCCCGAATGCCGGATGATCGCCCCCGCGTTCAACACGAACGGAGCGCCTGCAGAAGCGCTCATCGGGTATATCGGGAATACCGCCGTGATCGAATCGGCACGCGCGGTCGGGCTCGGATCCGTCCCGCCCGCGGAGAGGGATCCCGAGCTGTCGACCTCTCGCGGAGTCGGAAGCCTTATAACCGCAGCTCTCGAGCGCGGCTTTGAAAAGATCATGCTCACGGTCGGCGGCACGGGAAGCAACGACGGTGGCGCGGGAATGCTCGAAGCGCTCGGCGCGGTGTTTTACGGTCGCCGCGGCAGGATAAACGGCATACGCGCCCGCGACCTTGCGGATATAACCGCCATCGACATATCCGCGCTTGACCGACGTCTTTTTTGCACCGGATTCACTGTTGCCTGTGACGTGACGAACCCGCTCACGGGAAATAACGGCGCGACGTTCGTGTACGGTCCGCAAAAGGGCGCGGACGGCGCAATTATCGACAGGCTTGAAAACGGAATGAAAAATTATGCCGCAAAGCTTGCCGCCATCTCACGCGACGTCAGCCGCGTGCCGGGCATCGGTGCCGGCGGCGGCATCCCCGCCCCGCTCGTCGCCATTCTCGGCGCACGCATCATACCCGGCATCGACGCGGTGCTTGACGCTGCGGGATTCGACAGAGCGTTGACAGACGCCGACCTCGTCATCACAGGCGAGGGCAGGATAGACTCGCAAAGCGCCTGCGGCAAGGCGATAAACGGCGTCGCAGCGCGCGCTGCGGCACGCGGAGTACCGGTCGTTGCAGTTGCCGGGCAGCTCGGCGACGGAGCCGAGATCATGCTGCGTCACGGGATAAGCGATATGTATTCGCTCGCCGACACAGCGCCCGATATCGGATACGCCATTGCGCATCCGGCGCCTCTGCTGCATAAGACCGGCGCCGCGATTTGCAGAGACAGATATATTCATGATGATCTCCGGAGGAATTCCAGATGAAAAATAAAATACTGCGTTACGTTTATATCATCGCAGGTGCGCTGATAACACTTAACGGCATTGCCGTCGCGTTCACATCAAACATGAACGCCGGCACGGTCGTCACGCTGATGGTGGGATCGGTGCTCATGCTGATAGGCCTGCTTTTCGGAAAGGTCTCGCTGTTCCCACGCTGGATAAAGGCTGTTTTTTACACGGGACTTGCCGCAGTTATTGCATTTTCATCATTTCTGCTGATATACGGCGTCACCGACACCGCAAGCGGCAATGAGGATGCACTGATAGTGCTCGGTGCGGGAGTTCACGGCAAAAAGCTGAGCGTCGCGCTGCGCGGAAGGCTCGATACCGCCTTAGAGTACAGCAAAGAGAACCCCCGGGCGGTGATCGTCGTAAGCGGCGGCCAAGGTCCGCAGGAGGACATCAGCGAAGCGTCGGCAATGAAGAAATACCTTCTCGAAAAAGGCATCCCCGAGGATAAGGTGATCTGCGAGGACACATCGACGAGCACGACAGAGAACTTCCGCAATTCAAAGGCTCTGCTCGACGAGCTTTTCCCCGATGGGTTCAAAGCCGCATTTGTAACAAACGAATACCACATTTTCCGTGCGGAAAGAGTCGCCCGCGCTGCGGGGTTTGAAAAGATAGCGCACGTCCACTATTCGACGCGTGCGATATCAGTGATACCGAGCCTTTTGCGCGAGTGCCTTGCCGTCGCCAAATACACCCTTTCCGGCGGCATGAGGTGATTCGTTCAACAACGTAAAAAACTGCCTCTCGGCAGAACAAAACGGCGGTGCCGGAAAA
>CAJLZE010000072.1 GCA_905210995.1 uncultured Anaerotruncus sp. | reverse complement strand
CGCCTGCCGTTCGCCCGATACCGTGACCGACGATGCCCTCACGCCCATTTCTTCAAGCACCTCCTTAACGCGCTCACCGGCATCCGGGTCTGCGGCGTGCTCGCGCCTGTTTGCCTCGGCTGCATCGGCAAGAATGCTTGCTACGGCGCGGTAGTCGCAGGCAAAAAGCGACAGCCGCTCGTCCTCAAGTGTGCGGCGAAGCCCCTCGGAGGCAAGAGACTTCATCCTTTCGGCAATGTCGGGCACGCTCGGGCAGCGCGGCGGCAGCACGCCGTCGGTCTTGACGGCGGCGCGTCCGCCGTCAAAAGCAGCGCCGGCAAGGCGGCAGAAGGCTGCAAGAGTCGAGTCGTATTCAAGCTCCCAGCAACGCTGCCGCTCGCGGCAGCCGGCGCAGAATTCGTCGCTCACCTCGTCAGCCATGCGGCGCAGCTCGGCTTCGCCGGGACGCCGGCGGCACTCCGCAAGCTCCGAAAAAGCAGCCGAAAGCTCGCCGAAAGCGTCGGAAAGCTCACCCATGCGCTCGCGCGCGTCGCAAAGCGCGGGCATTTCTTCGGCTGCGTCGGTCCTCTCGGCACGACTGCCGCGGCGGTGTGCCTCGGCAAGCGCATCGACGGTGCAAAAGACAGCCATGCCGGTCAGAGAGGCGGGCAGCGCGGCGAGAACGCCGTTAAAACCGCCCGAAAACAGTCCCGCAAGCGAGATTATGAGTGCTCCGAGAGAGGCACCGCCGACCGACGAAACTCTGAACATTGCCCATGCCGCGGCAGCCGCAGCCGCATAAGCGGGCGCCCAGAGCCAACCGAGCGCCGCGCCGGTGATGAGCCCGCACACAGCCGAGCGCCAAAGGTCGCGCCGCCTTGCCGCGATAAGTACAAGAAATGTCGCCGCCGCGTGACCGGGCGAAAGTCCCGCCACGGTGTCGCCGCGCAGCGAGAGCACCGCGCAGAAAAAGAGTGCCGCAAGAGCTGCGTCATATCTCAGAGCCGACGAGCCGAGCGCCGCCGCGACAGCCGCCGCGCCGCCCTTGGCGCGTTTGCGTTCCCGTTTCCGTTTTCGGGTAACGGGAGGTATCTCTGCCGTTCCGTCGGGATAGAAATCGCCGCGCCTGAAGACAGGCTCGAATATCCCCGCAGCCGCGGGCGCAAGCAGCATTGAGATTATCGCGCCGCGCAGGTCGTAAAAGTAGAATCCGCCGGCTATCAGGCGCCAAAGCCCTGCCGCAAATGCCGATACCGATGCCGACGCCATGCGCAGATACACGTTTTCGCCGAACGCGGAGGCGGATATGCCGCCGTCACGCGGCGGGTCGATCAGAGCGCGCACCGCAAGCCGCAGAGCGACCGTAAAGAGGCAGACCGACGCGAGCATTATGCCGTCGCTGCCGCCTACCGTGAGCGCGGATAAAAGCAGACCGACCGCAATAAGCGGCACGTCGCGCGGGGCGGCTGCAAGCAATGCAAAGCCGAACGGTCGCGCTCCGACTATCGCGGTCCTTCCGAGAAGAAATGCGGCGGCGGCAAGCGCCGCGCCCTCGGGCAGAGAGGGATCCAGCGCTTTTGCGGCGTTCACGATCCGTGCGCCCGTTTTTTTCCAAAGACCTGCAAGCCGCGCACCGACCTCCGACGCGGGCTTTATTTTTTCCTTTCTTTCACCTTGTCCGTTCATTTTCAACATACCTTCCTTTTTCCGTGAGAGGGGTTTCGGCTATTATTATAGCCTAAAATACAGGAAAATTATGTCAAACCATGTGCACAGGATCCGATATCCTGCAATACCGCAGATTTTTTGCAGTCGGAATTGAGGTGACGGACCGAAAAAAGGATGACCTTGCCGCGGTAAGGCCATCCGTATTTTTATTCGACAAAACAAAGTCAGAGTCTGTGTTTCAAAGCGATGCTTCCGCGCTTGCGGGCTGCCCGCCTGTTATCCTCTGTCCACGGTTATCACGCCGCAAAAGGTCGGGTCTATCTCGCGCAGCTTGGCATCGGCGGCGGCTTTTATCTCCGCGTCGCTCATTTTCTGCTCAAACGGCGCAAGCACGTCAAATATCAGGTTGGTGTGCGTCCTGCCCTTGACCATGCGGAAATCGTGTATGCTGAAGCGCGGGTCGATCTCCTCCATTTTCAGCCGCACCAGCCTGCGCGTCGAGTCTACCTCTCCGTTGTCGGTAACGATGGGGTCAAGGTGTATCGTTGCCGAAAGGTCAAGCTCGTCGCAAAGGCGCTTTTCGATGTTGTCGATGAGATCGTGCGATTCGAATATGTCTGCCGAGCCGTCCACCTCCACGTGCAGCGATGCTATCGTTCTGCCGGGACCGTAGCTGTGGACCATAAGGTCGTGGACGCCGAGAACACCGTCATAGGAGTTCACGAGCTTCATTATCTCGCTCACGAGCTTTTCATCGGGGGCTTCACCGAGTATCGAATTTTTTGTATCGTTAAGTATCTTCACGCCCGCCCACATAATGAGCAGAGAGACGGCAACGCCGAGATATGCGTCGGTATTGAAGCCGGTGAAGTGCAAAACGAGCTGAGACACGAGCACGGCACCGGTAGCGGCGACGTCCGAGAGACTGTCTGCGGCGGCGGCACGCATTACGGATGAATCTATTTTCGCACCGACTTTGCGGTTAAGCACCGCAAGCCACAGCTTTACGAGCACCGACACGCCGAGAACGGCGACCGACAGCCACGAAAATTCGGTCTCGCCGTGCGAGAATATCTTGCCCGCCGATTCGCGCAGAAGGTCAAAGCCGATAACGAGTATAACAAAGGATACCGCCATCGACGCGACGTATTCTATACGCGCGTGCCCGAAGGGGTGACGGCGGTCGGCGGGCTTTGCCGAAATGCGGAAGCTGACGAGCGAAATAAGTTGAGAGCCGGCGTCGGAGAGGTTGTTTATCGCGTCGGCGGCGACGGAAACGGCGCCGAACACCGTCCCTACGGCAAATTTGCCCGCGAACAGCAAAAGGTTCATGACAACGCCCACGGTGCTGACGAGCGTTCCCCACGCGCGTCGCACCGTGCGGTCCTTTACGTTGCCGCTGTTTTTTATAAATATCTTACCGAGAAGCTCAGTCATGGGATACCTCACATACAGCCTGCCGACGCAGTGGGCTGCGGCAGCAGGCTTTTTCGGCATTGCTGCCGTTTATCTTTCTTTTACCGGATAGAAATGCACGGGAAGCGCTCCCGTCGGCGGGATAGACGCGTTTTCCACCTTGTCGGGGCGCGTGCGGCGGTACTCTCCGGGTGAGCAGCCGCGAAATCTTGCAAAGGCACGGTTAAATGTGCGCTGCGTGTTGAAGCCGACAGCGTCGGATATCTCCGTTATCGGCATTTCGGTGTCGCGCAGCAGGCGGCACGCCTGAGAAACGCGCAGCGAATTGACGTAATCGTTGAACCTGATCCCGAGCTTGCTCGAAAACAGGTGCGAAATATAATATTTGTTGAGGTGCAGCTCGCGTTCGAGCATTTCGAGCGAAAGGTCGGCTGTATAGTTCTGCGAGCAGTAATTCACGACCTCGCGCACGGCGCGCGAATCGCCGAGCTTTATCTCGTCAAGGGTCATCATCGGCAAAAGCTGACCGAAAAGCGCCGTAAGATAACCGCGCTGCACCTCCTCGCGGTATTTTCCCTTTTCGTTTTTGCCGCTGACTCCCGCCAGTCCTTCCACGAGCGGGAAAAGGCGCGGCATATCGCAAAAGCTCTCCACAACGGGTGAATGCGGCAGCGTGGAGTTGAAGATATCCGCAAATTCCGGCACGAGATCCGGGCTCACGACAAAAAGAAGATACTTTTCGGGTGATCCCGGGTCGCTGCTGTATTGATGCAGTTGATTCGGGAAGGCGATCATAAGGTCGCCCGCCCTCACGGTATATTGCACCGAATCGACCCACACTGTCACTTCGCCCTCAAGCAGAACGAAAAATTCAATGTGATAATGCAGGTGCGGGCGGCAGCTGAGAGTCACCTTGCCGCCCCTGTCGGAGCGAAAGTAAAAATCGGTGCTTCTTTTTTCGTAATGCGCGCGTATCCCGGCGCTTTTTTCCTGATCTTTGTTCTTATCCATTATATTCTTACGGGTGTTTCTCCGTGAATGCCGTCAGCCCCAGTATTTGCGGTCAAGGCTGCGCAGCTGTATCGCCTCGGCGATGTGTTCCGCCTCTACCGTGTCGGAGGCGGCAAGGTCGGCAACGGTGCGCGCCATGCGCATAACGCGGTCGTAGCCGCGCGCCGAAAGCCCCATGCTGTCATAAGCCGACCGCATGAGCGCCGAGGCGTCGGAGCTTATGTGACAGGTGCGGCGAAGGTCGCCCGCATCAAGCTGAGAATTGCAGTTTACGCCTGTGATGCCGTCCTTTTTCATCCGCTCGCGCGCGAATTCACGTGCGCGGGTCACGCGGGCGCGGATGACAGCCGAGGTATCGGTGGGCGTGTCGTCGGAGGCAAGCTCGTCGTAGCTGAGAGAGGGGAGCTCGACCTCTATGTCTATGCGGTCGAGCAGCGGACCGCTTATTTTGGAGATATATCTTTTTACATCTCCCGGTGAGCAGGTGCAGGGGTGGGTCGGATGTCCGTAATAGCCGCACCGGCAGGGGTTCATTGCCGCCACGAGCATGAAAAAGCAGGGGTATGTCACGCGCCCGCTGGCACGGGTGATGGTAACGCGGCGGTCTTCAAGCGGCTGACGCAGCGTGTCGGTAACGAGCTTGGGGAATTCCGGCAGCTCGTCGAGAAAGAGCACGCCGTTGTGCGCCAGCGATATCTCGCCCGGCATGGGATTGGCACCGCCGCCGACGAGTGCTACTGCCGACATCGTGTGATGCGGCGCGCGGAATGGGCGTGCGGTGAGCAGCGATACGCCGTCGGGCAGCACGCCCGAGACGGAATGGATCTTTGTCGCCTCTATCGCCTCGTCAAAGGTCATGGGCGGCAATATTCCCGGCAGGCGCTTGGCAAGCATTGATTTGCCGGTGCCGGGAGGGCCTATCAGCAGTATATTGTGTCCGCCCGCGGCGGCGATCTCCATGGCGCGTTTTGCCATTGTCTGCCCCTTGACATCGGCAAAGTCAAGCCCCGCGGAAATGCCCGTGTCGTCGAGAGAGCGGACGTCGCCCTCTGTCGGCGTGAGCGGATCCACACCGTTGAGGTGGTCGATAAGCTCGCGCATCGAACGGACGCCGAACACTCGTATGCCCTCGACCGCGGCAGCCTCGCGCGCGTTTGCGGCGGGGACGAAAATATCGGTCTTTCCCGCCTTTTTTGCCGCCGCGCACATACAGAGCGCGCCGCGCACCGGGCGCCATTCGCCCGAGAGCGACAGCTCGCCAACAAAAACGCAGCCGTCGAGCGGGACGGTCCTTTTTATCACGCCCGCGCAGCGTAGTATGCCGGTGAGTATCGCGGCGTCGAAAGCCGAGCCTTCCTTGCGACGGTCGGCGGGGGCAAGGTTTACGGTAAGCCCCAGCTCGGGAAAGCGGAACCCGCTGTTGAAGCAGGCGGTGCGCACGCGCTCTTTGGCTTCCTTTACCGCCGCATCGGGCAGCCCGACAAGTTCAAAATACGGCAGCACCGGCGCGGCGTCGACCTCTACGCTGACGATAAAGCTGTCAATGCCCGAAAGTCCCGCGCTGTATATTACAGATAGCATTTCCGACCTCCCGAAATTTCATTAACCGAGGGGAGACGGCTCCGGTCCGCATCCCTTTCCCATAAGTATAGCATATAAATCGGATAAAATAAAGTGTGAAAACAAAAAAACAGTATAAAATCAAGCAAAAGCGCCAAAACGCCTCGGTTTGACTTGAAATGACATACCGCATATGATATAATAAATATGCAGGCGGAAATTCCGGCTGCCGAAGCTCACATAATGATATTTATGATATTTGCGGTATTGATCTTATGAACAATAATGAAAACCGCCCGGAGGGAAGCCACCGGGTATACATAACCGACGGTCCGCCGAGACCGAGACAGGACGGCGGCGCACCGCGCACCGCTCCGCGGGAAAGACCGGGCGCATATGCTCCCGCCGCACCGCGTGACCGCACGCTAAACGTCGTGCTTCTGCTCGCTTTTATCCTTTTCGGGATAGTTCTTATAACATTCATAACCGTTTTTGCGCTTTCGTCGGGCGGCAGATATACAAAGGGCGACATAACCTCAGATCCCGGGGTGAACGCCGTTGCAACTCCCGCGCCCACCGTGACCGTCGTGCCCGAAACAACGGTACCGGTGACCGAAACGGATGCTGCCGATATTGCGGCGATAACGGGCATAAATTCCGAATACGCCGTGCTGGTCGAAGCCGACACGGGCAGGGTCATAGCCGCGCACAATGCCGATACGGTGATGTACCCCGCGTCGCTCACCAAGATAATGACTCTTGTCGTTGCGCGCGAGCATATTGCCGACACATCGGCGACCGTTACGTTTACGCGAAAGATGCTTTATTCGCTCGACCGCGACGCCATGAAGGTGGGGTATCAGATCGGTGAGACGGCAAACGCGCTTGACCTGATGTACGGCGCTATGCTGCCGTCGGGCTGCGATGCAACGGTAGGTCTTGCGTATCTTTGCGCCGAGGATGAGGATGCCTTTGCGGGCCTTATGAATGCCAAGGCGAATGAGCTGGGGCTCAGGCGCACGCATTTTTCAAATTCGTCGGGGCTCTTCGACAGCGAAAACTACACTACGGTGCACGATCTTGCCGTGATATTCGGCTATGCGCTGAAGGATGAGCTGATGCGCAAGATAATCTGCACCGAGACCTATACCACTGCGGGGGACGGCAAGGATCCCGCAACGCAGCACCGCCTTAACGACCGCCTGTTTTACAATATGAAGGAATACGATGGCTCTTACGGCGCGGTAAAGCTCAAGGGTTTCACCGTTCTCGGCGGAAAGACCGGGTATGTGGATGAGTCGGGCAGTTGCCTTGCGTCATATTCCGTTGCGGGAAACGGCAAGCGCTATATCGTCATAACGGGCAAGGGACGCAACATGGCGTTGGTGCTCGCCGATCATTACAATATACTTATGAAGTACGCAAAATAAATACGGGGGCTTTTAAAAGCACAATGCTTTTAAAAGCCCCTCGGAAATGCCGGCGGTCATGCCGGCATTTTTTACGTTATCCTGTCAGGCTCCCGGTCGCGGTCACGCGTTTTTACGATAGCTCTCGACGCGCGCGATGAGTGCTCTGCCGACCTTTACGGCAAATTCAAGTGCGGCGGGGATGAGCTCGGGCGGATATTTGTCGATGTAATGAAGTATCTCGAACGAAAAGTCGCCGCGGTAGTCGATGGCTGCGAGCGAACGGCAGATGGCATCCCAGTCCTGCTTGCCCTCGTAGGGAAGGATGTGGCGGTCGCCCTTGAAATCGGTGTCCTGAACGTGCAGCGAAAGCAGGTGGCGGTTGTCCATGCCGCCTATGTAGGTCTCGGGCGCGAGTCCGGTTATCGCGGCGTGACCGAGGTCGCAGCACACTACAAAATACGGGCTGCCGAGCGAATCGACGAATTCGGTCATCTCCTTCGGCGTCGGGAAAATGCCGAAGAAGCAGTCGCGCAGCTTGTCCTTCCAGAAAAGGTTTTCAACGGCGATCTTTATGCCGAATTTCTCGCAGTAGGGCAGGAGCGAGAGGTAGTATGCGCGGTTATATTCCTTGTAATCCACATTTATATCCTCACGCGGCGTCTTTATCGCGTGAACGATGACGTGCGGTATGCCGAGGATGGCGCAAAGCTCAAGGGACGTTACCACGTCGGCATATGCGGGGCAGCTCATATCAAACGGATCGCCGTACTGCACCTTGAAGGGCGCGTGCGCCTGCGCAAAGCCTATGCCGATCTCCTCGGCGTATTTGCGCAGCGAAACGGCAAATTCGCGCATATCCGGGCGATGGAGCAGATCGTCGTCGGGGTTGATCTTGTCGAGCGTAAGGTCGGCGGCGTCAAATCCCGCATCCTTCATAAGGCGGAGCGCCTCTTTTATGCCGTAGTCAAGACCCAGGTTGAGAGTTTCCATTGAAAGTCGCATCATTTTTATATCCTTCTTTCTTATTTTTTCTCTTCAAGTTCCGAAAGACGCATGATCCCGTCCTTTTTACCGGACACGATGAGAATGTCGCCGGGGCGGAATACATAGTCGGGCTTTATAAGATCGGTCACGCTGCCGGCGTTTTCGACGGCAACGATGTTCACGCCGAATCTGCGGCGCAGATCAGCCTCAACGACCGTCTTGCCGATGACGGCGTCCGGTGCGGCAAGCTTTGATATATTGAGCTGCTCGTTGAGCTGCATATAATCGAGCACCTTGGTCGTTTCGAGCCGCGTTGCAAGGCGCACCGCCATGTCGCGCTCGGGGTATACCACCTCGGCGCCCAGCTTTTCGAGTATCTCGCCGTGCTCGGCGCTCTTTGCCTTTGCTATGACCTTGGGAATGCCGAGGCTCACGAGGTTGAGCGTCGTCAGTATCGAAACATCCATCTGCTCGCCTATGCATACAACGGCAACGTCGCAGTTGCCGATGCCCGTCTCGGCGAGCGATCTTTTATCGAGCGTGTGAACGACAAAGGCGTTCTCGGTGTATTCGCGTATCTCACGCACCTTTTCCTCATCGTTGTCAAGCGCTATCAGCTCGGCGCCCGAGCGCGCAAGCTCGGTGGCAAGAGCGGTTCCGAAGCGCCCGAGCCCCACTATACCGTATATGGTCTTGTCCTTTGATCTTTGATTTCTTTTTGCCATAAAAAACACATCCTTTCCGGTGTTCCCGCGGCTCAGCCTATCACAAGGTTGCCCTCGGGGTAGCTCACTCTCTCGCCGCGCGAGAAGTACCATAGAGTAACGATGGTCATCGGACCGAGTCTGCCGATGTACATTATAAGCACCGAGAGCAGCTTTGAGCCGACCGACAGCCCGGGTGTGATGCCGGTGGAAAGTCCTACGGTCGCAAACGCGCTCACGACCTCCGTGACTATATCACGCAGAGGTATATCCGGCTCCATCAGAGCCATAAAAAATGTGCCTGTGAGTACGACAGAGATGCCTATCGCCGTTATCACGGCAGCCTTGCGGAAGGCGCTTTTCGGCACAGAATAGCGGAATGCCTTTTCGCTTTTGTTCGTTGCCGCCGATCTTATCCCCTGAAGCAGCGCAAAGAAGGTGCTGGTCTTGATGCCGCCGCCGGTCGAGCCGGGAGAGGCGCCGATAAACATCAGAACGTTCAGCACGATAAGCCCTGCGTTGGAAAAGCCGGAGAGGGGATATGTCGAAAAGCCCGATGTGCGCGCCGACGCGCTGAAAAAGAATGCGCCGAGCCAGCTTATGTTATCGCCCTCGGTAAACTTGAGAAGCAGCGTGCCCGCGGCAAGCAGCACGGCGCTCATCGAAAGCACCACGTGCGTGTGCATCGAGAAGCGGCGACGGCGGAAGCGCTTGGAGAGCACCTCTCTTATCACGAGAAAGCCTATGCCGCCGAGCACGGTGAGCATTGCGGAGACGAGGTTGAGCGTTATGCTGTCGCGGTACGGGATCAGGTTCGTGCCGCCGCCGAGGATGTCGAATCCCGCGTTGTTGAAGGCGGCTATCGAATGGAACAGGCTTATCCCCACCGCGTGCAGCGGCGTGTGGTCGCGCGCGAACACAGGGTAGCTCAGTGCGGCTCCCGCAAGCTCGATCACCACGGTGGTCAGAAAAATGCTGCGCAGCAGTCTTACCACGCCGCTGCCCGAGTCAAAGTTGAGCGCCTCGCGCACTACGGTGCGTTCCTTGAGGTTCATACGTCTGCCTGTGGCAAGTATAACGCCGGCGCCTATCGCCGTAACGCCGAGACCGCCTATCTGAATGAGGGCGGCGAGCACGGTTTGCCCGAACGCGGTAAAGGTATCGCCCGCGTCGGCGGCAATAAGACCGGTAACGCACACGGCGCTCGTTGAGGTGTAGAGCGCGTCGATATACCGCAGGGCAACGCCCTCGCGCACGCTGCACGGGAGCATCAGTATCCCCGAGCCTATGAGTATGACGGCAGCAAAACCGAAGGCGATTATCCTTGCCGGCGACTGCCGTTTTATAAATCCCGAAAATGCGTTTTTCAATTCATCACATCCAATCGGATCCGGTGCTTTCCGTCACTTTTTGTCTGCCGTGCGCAGTCTTTCGATTATTTTTTTATACCCGCCGGTGCCGTATGAGAGGCAGCGGTTGACCCTGCCGATGGTCGCCGAGCTGATCTTCATGCTCTCCTGTATCTTCTGATACGACACGCCCTCATCAAGCTTCACGGCTGCCTCAAGGCGCTGCGACATATCGGTTATTTCCTTTACGGTGCAGAGATCTTCAAAGTATTCATAGCATTCGTCAATGCTGCCGAGGCTCAGAATGCTCTCAAAAAGACGGTCGATGGCTTCCGTCCGCGCTATTTCCATTTTGTTATCCTCCTTGTGACGGAAAGATCCGTACATCATTTATAGTTTAGCACTTTAACGCAAAAAAGTCAAGACTTTTGGGCTCGGGTGACGTTGAAGCAGACTCTGAACTGCATATCCCGACCGTCGGCGGGGAATAAAGTCAGATCGGCATTTTACGTTCCGTTGCCCCGCCGCGTTTAGCCGTGCCGGGCACGGCTGAACCTGAAAGAATCATATCTTACTATACGGCTACTGCCGTAGGGGAGGGTGAGCTCGGGTGAAACCCGAGGTCGCTCCTCCCGTGAATGAAATCTGTATTGATTGGGTAGGTTTTGCCTGTGGCAAAACCTTTATACCTCCTCATCCGGTGCCTGCGGCGCCACCTTCCCGGACACGGGAAGGCTGCCGTTATCCGTCGTTCCGTCAACGGACGTGAAGTAAGAATTAAATTTTAGTAAGCCGACAAAATCAAAAAACATGATCGTTTTGCTTTCTTCACCGTGATTGACGGAAGATACGATCCTGTCAGCCTTCCCAAGTTTGGGAAGGTGCCGCGGCGCGTGATAAAGATGTGCGGGAAACGTCGATCATTGCCGCGCCATGCTTTTACGCATTGCGTAAAAGCTAAAAAAATTCAATCCCGCGAGCGCGGCGGATGAGGTGGTAAAAAAGATCCCGCCGC
>CAJLZE010000071.1 GCA_905210995.1 uncultured Anaerotruncus sp. | reverse complement strand
CTCACCCTCCCCTACGGCTGCTGCCGTGCAGTGCGATATGACTTTTCGGATTTATTCGCACTGTGCAACGGGATGCAAAAGTCTGATGTAACTATATCTCCACAGCAGATATGAGTCCGACTTTGGTTGCGTTCGGGTTTAGCCGTGCCGGGCACGGATAAACGCGGCGGGCAGCAGAACGCAAAATGATGACCCGACTTTATTCCCCGCCTACCATCGGGGTATGAAGCCCGGAATCTGCTCCGACGCCACCCGAGCATAAAAAACCCCGCCGAGCCGTGTAACCGCCATGAGGAAACCCTGCCGAGCAAGGTGGGGTCCTATCTCGGGCTTTACTGCTCCCAGCGTCCCCGGAGCGAGGCAAGACAAGTCGATTGCGGTCGCACCGGAGGAGGTCTGCAAACCACCCTCGATTCCTTATTTCGGATCCCTTGAAAGTAATGTAGGTTCCGTTTTGACGGTTATCACGAACTAAGCAGGATAGATTTTAAGGTAAGAGATCATTCGGCGTCGTAGTCGTATTCGGCATCGAAGGCATCGTCGAATGTGCGGGCAACACGGTCAAATTCCGCATCGTCCTCGATCTCGATGAGCTCCTCCTCGCCGTTTTCGTCCTTGACGCTCTTGAGGATGATGTACTCGGAGAACCCGCCGTCATCGTCGGCAGAGCCTGCCGGGATGAGCGCAAAGTACTGTACTCCGTCCACGACGCAGCCGCCGATAACTTCAAATTCTATCTCGTTGTTGTCCTCGTCAAGCAGAGTTACGATCTCCGCTTCAAGCATTTCGTCGTTTGTGTTTTTGTTTTCGTTGTTGTCCATGTGTGACCTTGCTTTCCGGGCAGCAGCGCCGCCCTCTCACTCTCTGTTAATATTGTATCCCATTCGGGACGTTTTGTCAATGGAATATCATGTAATCGGAAGATTTTTATTACAAAAATTATTTATCGCTCACACCGAGGTCAAGAACGCTCGAAAGAATGTAGTTGGAAACGAACATTCCGTTGGAGGTAAAGCGATAGTTCTCGCCGTCGCACTCGACAAAGCCGTCTTTTATGTACTCGTCGAGCAGGACGCCGTACTTTTCTTTGAAGGAAACGCCGAAGCGCTCGTCAAAGGCGCGGATGTTGACGCCCTCGTCAAGGCGCATACCGAGCATGACATATTCGTCCATGCTCTCGCGGGAGCGTATCTTGTCGCAGCTTGCGATGATGTTGATGTCGGAGCCGATTATCTCGATGCCGTCGATGTAATCGCGCACGACGCGCGTTGCGGAGAAGCGCTCGCGCCCGAAATATGAGTGCGCACTCGCACCGAGACCGAGATACTCGTCGCAATGCCAGTATTTGAGGTTGTGCTTTGATTCATACCCCGGCTTTGCAAAATTGGATATCTCGTATCTCTTGTAGCCGCGCGTGCCGAGATAGTCGATGGCACGCATATACATTTCGTATTCGGCATCCTCGTCGGGGAGAGGCAGCGACTCGCGGCGTCGCGCAAAGGGAGTTCCGTCCTCGATCTTGAGCGCGTAAAGCGAAATGTGCTCGGGTGCGCGGGAGGCGGCAAAGGAGAGCGACTGCATGAAGGAATCGACGGTCTGTTCGGGGATGCCGTACATGAGGTCGATGCTTATGTTGTCAAAACCGGCGCGGCGCGCATCGTTGAACGCAGCCTCGGAATCGGTGACGGTGTGAGACCTGCCGAGAGCCTTCAGCTCGCCGGGGACGGCACTCTGCATTCCTATGCTCAGGCGGTTGACGCCGAGACGGCGCAGACGGCGGAGATTTTCGAAATTTACGGTCGCGGGGTTCGATTCCATTGAGAATTCGGCATCCTTTGCGACCTTGAAATTGCGGTAAACGCCCTCGATGATGCGCTGGAGACGCGGCATATCAAGGAACGTGGGCGTGCCGCCGCCGATATATACGGTATCTATCTCATAGGGACGGCACTTGTCGCGCCAGTCCTCCATCTGGAGCAGGAGCGCGTCTGTATAATGCTCGATCACATCCTGATTGTTGGGCACGAACGAGCAGAAATCGCAATAATCGCATTTGCTGCGGCAGAACGGAATGTGTATATAAAGCCCCAGCGGCTTTTTTTCCTGTTTGCGGAAGAGATCTGACAGTGACATTTCAATATTCCTTTCAGTTTGATGTGTGGAGCGGGAACGACGGCGTTATTTCGTGTCGTCGCCCAGTTTGAGCACAGCCATAAACGCTTCGGGAGATATCTGTACCGAACCGAGACGGCGCATTTTCTTTTTGCCTTCTTTTTGCTTTTCAAGCAGCTTCTTTTTGCGCGTGATGTCGCCGCCGTAGCACTTGGCGAGAACATCCTTGCGCATTGCCTTTACCGTCTCGCGCGCGATTATGCGCGAGCCTATCGCAGCCTGTATCGGTACCTCGAAAAGCTGACGCGGGATGTTGTCCTTCAGCCGCTCGGCTATCTTGCGGGCGCGGGCATATGCCTTTTCCTCGTGAACGATGAAGGAAAGTGCGTCTACCTTGTCGCCGTTTAGCAGGAAGTCGAGCTTGCAGAGCTTTGAATCGCGGTATTCAAGGAATTCGTAGTCAAGCGACGCATAGCCGCGCGAACGGCTCTTGAGCGCGTCGAAGAAATCGTATATTATCTCGTTGAGGGGCAGCTCGTAGTGGAGCTCGGTGCGTATGTCGTCAAGGTATTTCATGTCGATGAATACCCCGCGGCGATCCTGGCAAAGGTCCATGAGCCCGCCGACATATTCCGCCGGCGTGATTATGCTCGCCTTCACTATCGGCTCGCGCGCCACGTCGATCTCGTCGGGCTGCGGATAGCTCGCCGGGTTGTCGATGCGCACGACCGAGCCGTTTTTGAGCTTTACCTCGTATATGACGCTCGGAGCCGTCGTTATGAGGTCAAGGTTGAACTCGCGCTCGAGCCTTTCCTCGATTATCTCCATGTGCAGGAGCCCGAGGAAGCCGCAGCGGAAGCCGAAGCCGAGGGCTATCGACGTTTCGGGCTCAAACGAGAGCGCCGCGTCGTTGAGACGGAGCTTTTCAAGCGCATCGCGCAGGTCGCCGTAACGCGCACCGTCCTCGGGATAGATACCGGCATAGACCATCGGCTGCACCGCCTTGAAGCCGGGCAGCGGCTCGGCGGCGGGATTTGAGGCAAGCGTAACGGTGTCGCCCACCTGCGTGTCGCCGACGTTTTTGATCGACGCGGTGATATATCCGACGTCTCCCGCAGAAAGAAGCTCACGCTTCTGAAGCCCGAACGGCTCCATAGTGCCGACCTCGACAACGTCAAAGGTCGTTTTCGTGTTCATGAGAAGTATGCGGTCGCCGGCGCGAAGGGTGCCGTCCTTTACGCGGACATAGACCACAACGCCGAGGTAGCTGTCGTAATACGAGTCGAATATGAGGCACTTGAGCGGCGCGTCGGGGTCGCCGGACGGCGCGGGAATGTCGCGCACGACCGCCTCAAGCACCTGATCTATATTCAGCCCCATCTTGGCGGAGACTGCGGGGCAGCCCTCTGCGGGAATGCCGATGACCTCCTCTATCTCGCGGCGGCTGCCCTCGATATCGGCGGAGGGAAGGTCTATCTTGTTGATTACGGGAACTATCTCAAGCCCCGCGTCAACGGCAAGATATGCGTTTGCGAGCGTCTGCGCCTCAATGCCCTGAGTGGCATCGACCACGAGCAGCGCGCCCTCGCAGGCGTTGAGCGATCGGGACACCTCATAGTTGAAGTCAACGTGACCGGGCGTGTCGATGAGGTTCAGCTCGTACACACCGCCGTCGGGCGCACGGTAGTCAAGACGCACGGCGCGCGCCTTGATCGTAATGCCCCTCTCGCGCTCGAGGTCCATATTGTCGAGCACCTGATCCTCCATGTCGCGCTTGGCGACGGTGCCCGTTGCCTCAAGCAGACGGTCGGCAAGGGTGCTTTTGCCGTGATCTATATGTGCGATTATCGAAAAATTTCTGATATGTGTGCGGTCGGATCTCTCCATTAAAATTCCGTTGCCTTTCTGACGATTGCAGTGAGATACAATTACCTTATCTATTATATAACAAATGCGGTCATAACGCAATAGGGGATGAAAAATTTCGGTCAAAAACCTCCCCTCGGCAACACCGCGTTGACACGCGCTGTTTTTCATGGTATAATTTTCGCAGAACGGCACGTGCCTTAAAGGAGGCATACGATGAATGACGATATAATAAGAACAGAACACCTTGAAAAAAGCTTCGGCGACGTCAGGGCGGTGAACGACCTGAGCTTTCGCGTGAAGGAGGGCGAGCTTTTTTCATTTCTCGGCGTCAACGGCGCGGGAAAATCAACAACGATAAACATACTCTGCGGGCAGCTCGGAAAGGACGGCGGCAGCGTCTGTATATGCGGCGCCGACCCCGAGAAGGACTCCGACACCGTAAAGCGTTCGCTCGGCGTCGTGTTTCAGAACTCGGTGCTTGACCGCGAGCTGTCGGTGAGAGACAATCTCGAGAGCCGCGCGGCGCTCTACGGCATAAGCGGCGCGGCGTTTCGCGCGCGCCTCGGCGAGCTTGCCGGGCTGCTCGGCTTTGCCGACCTGCTACGCCGTCCGCTCGGCAAGCTGTCGGGCGGTCAGCGGCGCCGCATAGACATTGCACGCGCACTGCTGCACGAGCCGAGGGTGCTCATCCTCGACGAACCGACGACAGGGCTCGATCCGCAGACGCGCAGGCTGCTGTGGAGCGTGCTCGGCGACCTCCGCCGCAAAAAGGGGCTCACCGTCTTCCTCACGACGCATTATATGGAGGAAGCGGCAGACTCGGACTATGTCGTGATACTGAGCCGCGGCAGCATCGCCGCAGAGGGAACGCCGCTAATGCTCAAAAACCGATACACCAGCGATTTTATCACGCTGTACGGCACGGATGAGGACACCGTGAAGCGGCTCGGCGCGCCGTATGAGAAGATACGCGACGCATACCGCGTGTCGGTCCCCGGTACCGCCGCGGCGACGGAACTGATAATCGCGCACCCCGAGATATTCCGCGATTATGAGATCACAAAGGGCGGCATGGACGATGTGTTTCTTACGGTCACGGGACAGACACTGACGGGGGGTGAGGCAAAATGACGGCACTTGCGGCACTTGTAAAACGCAACATAAAGCTTTATTTCAAGGACAAGGGGATGTTTTTCTCCTCGCTGATAACACCGGTGATACTTCTGGTGCTGTATGCGACGTTCCTCAAAAAGGTGTACGACGATTCCTTCCGTGCGGCTGTCGCCGCGGCTGGAGCGACCGTCTCCGACAAGCTGCTTAACGGCTGCGTGGGCGGTCAGCTCGTCTCATCGCTGCTGGCGGTCAGCTGCGTTACCGTTGCGTTCTGCTCGAACCTTCTCATGATAAAGGACAAGACCTCGGGCGCACGGCATGACCTTACCGCGGCACCCGTGCACTACGGCACGCTCGGGCTGGGATATTACCTTGCGTCACTGGCATCCACGCTCATAGTCAGCTTTGTTTCGCTTGCCGTCTGCCTCGGCTACCTGCGGGCTGTCGGATGGTATATCACCGCGGCCGATGCGGCGCTTATGGCGCTCGACGTTCTTTTGCTGACAATGTTCGGCACGGCGCTCTCGTCATGCGTGAATTCGCTGCTGAGCACCGACGGGCAGGCGTCGGCGGTCGGAACGATCGTCAGCGCCGGCTACGGGTTCATCTGCGGCGCGTATATGCCGATATCGAATTTCGGAGAGGGACTGCAGCGGGTGCTCTCCTTCCTGCCCGGAACATACGGCACGAGCCTTTTGCGCAATCACGCCATGCGCGGCGTGTTCGACGCGATGAGCGACAAGGGCTTCCCCGCAGAGGTTGTGGACGCGATACGCGACAGCGTGGACTGCAACATTTACTTTTTCGATAAAAAGGTCGGAGAAGCGGAAATGTATATGATCCTCTGCGGCAGCGTGGTGCTGCTCATATGCCTGTGCGTCGCACTGAATATCCGCGCCGGGCGAAAGAAAAAGTAAAGAAGCGGCGAGCGTGACATCGGATAAACCGCAAGATCGCCGCTTCCGAAAAACAAAAAAACAAAAATGATAATATAGGGGAGACCGCTCCCAAAAACCAAATTTGATAATGTAGAGGAGGGTGACCCCGAGTGAAACCCGAGGTCGCCACTTCCGTGAAACAAGTACAGATTTTATTCACTAAAGTTTATCTTTTACTTTACGTCCGTTGACGGAACGTCGGATAACGGCAGCCTTCCCGTGTCCGGGAAGGTGGTGCCGCAGGCGCCGGATGAGGAGGTATAAAGGTTTTGCCGCAGGCAAAACCTACCGAACCAAAGGAGGGGAGGGGCTTGCCCCTCCCGTGAACGAAGTCTGTACTTATTTCGCGGGAGGAGCGACCTCGGGTTTCACCCGAGCTCACCCTCCCCCACGGCTGCACCCATGTAGCAGGTTTAAAGTTCGGAGTCTTTGTCGCCGCAAGCGACCGCGGGAGTAAAAAGCAAGATAACAAAGATAAAAGTATCCCCCATAGTGCAGACACTTAAAGAAGCAAAAAGGATTCAAGTCTACACTATGGGGGGTATATCAGCTTTTGAGGGAGCGAATATTCAGTTGTCGTCGTGCGGCTCGGAGGCACCCGGGTTCTCCGGCTTGTGCTCCGCCGACTTTTTTGTGATATCCTCAAGCAGCGTTGCGATATGCGCTCCGTTCGCGGCGCTCATATCGGGTACAAAATGCACCTCGGGCGTGATGCGGAGGTTCATTTTCTCCGCCAGCCCGCGCCGCACATAACCCGACGCCGAACGCAGCCCCTGTGATATCCTCTTCATTTTTTCCGCATCGTGCTCTCCGCCGAGTACGGAATAGTATATTTTGGCGTATTTGAGGTCGGGAGACACCTCCGCCGCCGTCACGCTGATAAACGCCTCGGCGACACGCGGATCCTTTACCCCGCGCAGAAGCTCAGCCGCCACGCGCGCGGTCTCGTCATTTATCCTCCCGCGTCTGTAATTTGCCATGTTATCCTGTTATTCCTTCCGAATTTGTATTTATCGACCGTTCACGCATCCGGTTTTACCGCAACTATCTTGCCGTTTTCGAAATATCCGGTGTATGACGCACGACCTTCCTGCCATGTGTAGGTGCCGTAGCCGTGCATGTTGTTTTTGTAAAAGCTGCCGGTGTAGGTCTCGCCCGTCTCAGCCCACGTGTATGTGCCCTCGCCCTGGCGCATGTCGTCCTCAAAATCGCCGACATATTTGTCGCCGTTTGAGTAAAGATAGCTGCCCTTGCCGCATTTCAAGCCGAAAACAAAGCCGCCCTCGTAGACCGAGCCGTCCGCCCACGTCATTTTTCCTTCGCCGTGACGCAGATCTCCCGAAAAACCGCCCTCGTAAACGTCGCCGTTCGCATAGGTGTATTTTCCGGTGCCCTCCTTTACGCCGGCAATGAGATCGCCTTCGTAGACGTCGCCGCCGGAGAAGCTGTATACGCCCTTGCCGGTTATCACGTTGTCTTTGAACTCGCCCGTGTATTCGTCGCCGTTTTTCAGCGTGAGCGTGCCGCTGCCCTCGCGGTAAAAGTCGTCAAGCTCGCCCACGTAGACCGATCCGTCGGAATACGACAGCCTCTCGCCCGATTCGTCAAGCTTCGCGGCAGCTCCACTCGAATAGTAGAGCCGTCCGCCGAGCGGCTTGCCGCTGTCGCGATCTATTTTGCCGGCGAACCTGACAAGCCCGCCGTCGTTGTGCTTTACGGTGACATATCTGTACCCGCGCGAATACGCCGCGACAGCTATCAGCAACAGCGCAAGAAGCGCAAATATGAATGAGATGAATATCCGCGTTCCGAGCGTCAGGCGGTGCCGACGGCGGTAATACTTCTTTTTTACGGGCGCTTTGCCGCCCGCGCGGGTGCTGCCGGCGCGACGGTCGGGCGCGCCGCGCCCCTGTGCGTTCCCGTTATTCATGTCAGTTCGCCTCCACCCTTCGTTTTTTGTGAGTTCACGCTCCGCCGCCGATGAAATTGTCAAGCAGCTGCAAAAGATCGGGCAGCAGGTGCAGAACAAGTATGAGCAGGACAACCGACGCGATCACGCCGAGTATGAACGTGACTATATCGGTGCCTTTTTTGCTGAATCTGATCTCCGCGCTGTCGCACCTGTCGGACGGGATGTAAAAATGTGCCGTCGAGGTGTCGCGCTTGTAGGGGATCTCGCGAAATGGCGGTATATCCTTGCCCGATTCGGCTGCACGCAACTCGTATATGCCGCGCTTGGCAACGGTCGCGGCGTTGTATTCGTCCTCTTCGACGCATCTCACAGTCTTTCCGAGCACCGAGCCCGCGCGCAGCGAGGCGCGCATCGCGGTGTTTTTGAGAAAGCCAAGCTCGGCAAGTGTTTTTGCCTTGTCGGGGGAAGTGCACCCCTCCGCTATCAGCGCGCGCACGAATCCGCCGAGAACGCGCTTGTTGAAGAGCGCCGACACCGAGCCGATGATCGCACCGACAAACAGCGCGATTATTATCCCGCGCATTCCGATGAGAGTGGACTGACTGAAGGAAAGATGATCATAATCCCCGAGATCGAGCGCAAAAAGCTCGTCAAGCAGCTCCCAAAGTGTCGGCATTGCATCGTCGGCAGCCGACGAAAGCGAAAACACAGCCGCAATTGCAGATAAACGATTCATTTTCTTCCTATTTAATATAATGGTTATTCAGAGAACAGCTCGGACCCGCAAAGCTTTGTGAGAAGCTCTTCAAGATCCTCCGATGTTTCGTAATCAAGCTCAAGGCGCCGTTTGCCCTCGCCGCCGTCGCTGATCCTTACCCGACGCCCGAGGATCTTCATCGTCTTGCGCTCAAGCTCGGCATAATACGCCGCGGTTTGCTCGTCGCGCTCCGGCTGCGGTTTTTTTTCTTTTTTGGGAGCGTTGAGCGACTTGACGAGCCGCTCGGTCTCGCGCACCGAAAGGTCGGCCGCGGCGACCTTTTCGGCAAGCGCCGTCCTCGCTTCGTCCGACTTGTCGTTCAGCCCGAGAATAGCCCTCGCGTGTCCCATCGAAAGTCTGCCGTCGGATATCATTTCAAGCACGGCGTCGGGCAGTTCGAGCAGGCGCAGCGAATTTGTGACTGCCGGGCGGCTTTTGCCTACCTTGTCTGCCACCTCGTCCTGGGTAAGACCGAATCTCTCGATAAGATCGCGGAATGCCAGCGCTTCCTCGACCGCCGAAAGGTCGCGGCGCTGAATGTTCTCCACCAGCGACACCTGTGCGGCGGCAAGCTCGTCGCCGCTGAAGATTATCGCGGGTATCTCACCGAGCCCCGCAGCTCTCGCCGCGCGCCAACGGCGTTCGCCCGCAACAATGCGGTATGTTCCCGATCCGTCGGCAAGCTCGGTCACGATTATCGGCTGCAAAACGCCGAATTGGGATATCGACGCCGCAAGTGCCGCAAGCGCCGCCTCGTCAAAGTCGTGGCGCGGCTGCCCGCGGTTCGGCTCTATGTCCGAGAGCGGCAGATTTTGCACCGCTCCCTTGGGGGTTTCTATCAGATTGTCCTCAAGCATGGACGAAAAAGAGCGTCCGAGTGCCTTTCGATTAGCCATTTTATCCTGAGATCCTTCCTCAATATATTATATATACCGCCGCGTGCTTATATACGCTCGATCAGCTCGCGCGCCACATCGAGGTATTCCGCCGTGCCCTTGCTGCTTTTGTCGTGATAATAGACCGGAACGCCGAAGGACGGTGCTTCGGAAAGTCTCACTCCGCGTGATATCGCCGTTGCAAAGAGCTTTTCGTAATAATGCTTTTTAAGCTCGCTTATGACCTGCGACGTGAGCAGCAGCCTGCCGTTGTACATCGTGATGAGTATTCCCGTGGCGCTCAGTTGGCGGTTGTACTTCTGACGTATACGCCCGATGGTTATCATGAGCTGGGAAAGCCCCTCGAGCGCGTAAAATTCGCACTGCATGGGAATGACCACGCCGTCCGCAGCGGAAAGCGCGTTTACGGTCAGCATTCCGAGCGAGGGCGGGCAGTCGATTATTATGTAGTCATAGTCGTCGCGTATCGCGTCAAGCGATTTTTTGAGTGCATATTCGCCGTCATCGAGCGAAAAAAGATCGAATTCCGCGCCGGCAAGTGCGATAGTCGAGGGAATGACCGAAAGATTGCGGAATTTTGTTTCGATAACGGCGCCGCGCGCGGCGCCATCGGCTGCGGCGGAACAGCTTCCGTCAGCCTCATCGCTGAGCAGCAGGTCACGCACGGTGTGTTTGAGGTTTTTCTTCATTATGCCGACACCGCTTGTGCTGTTGCCCTGCGGATCAAGGTCAACAAGCAACGCACGCTTGCCGAGCACGCCGAGAGAGGCAGCAATATTGACAGCCGATGTCGTTTTGCCGACACCGCCCTTCTGATTTGCGAATGCAATGATCTTGCCCATAAAAATACCGTGCCTTTCCTGTCGCGCGGCACACCGCGCACCGTGCAGCTCATTTTGTCTATATATTATATCATCACACGCTGTTTTTTTCAATAGGAGCGGGGTATTTAACCGAAAGTTTACAAAGCCGGGACGGGCAGAGCCGAATCACGCTCATGTTTCACGTGAAACATGCGGCAGTGCGCCGAAATCTTCGGCCGTCACAGCGGTCGGCTCTTTATCTTACCGTATGAGCGCGGGTATTTATCCGGCGTCGACGCAGTCTTTTTTATGATTATAAGCATTCTTTCGAGCGGTTCCGAGCTGTCGGACAGCGAAAGAGTGATCTTTTCAACTCTTTCGGTCCTGCCGCCGAGCAGTCGCAACGCATTTGCGGAGTCTGCGAGCTCCTCCTCGCCGCGCGGCCCCTTCATCGCGCAAAATGTTCCGCCGACCTTGAGATACGGCAGGCAAAGCTCGACAAGCATGGGCAGCGCCGAGACCGCGCGCGCGGTCACAAAGTCAAACAATCCGCGCATCGCGGGATCCACGGCTCCATCCTCGGCACGTACGCAAAGCGGATTTACATTCCCGAGCCCGAGCTCTGCGGCAGCCGAGCCGACGAACCTCAGCTTTTTTTGTGTGCTGTCAATGGCGGTAAAGGTCACGTCCGGTCTTACAATGGCAAGCGGCAGGGTGGGAAAACCGCCGCCGCAGCCCCCGCAGGAGGAA
>CAJLZE010000070.1 GCA_905210995.1 uncultured Anaerotruncus sp. | reverse complement strand
CGACATATCGGTGGGCGCACCGCCGTTTTTTTCGGCGTCGCGCAGCATTTCCGCCGAGGCATCGCAAAGCCCGTGCGGGAGCCGCCCCTCTCGGACGGCCGTGCGCAGCGCCGATGCCGACGGAATGTCGGCATCCGGGTCGATGTCGTTGAAGCCCGCGCCCTCGCGCCTCACCACGGTGAAGTCGGTGCCGGTGCCGAGGACACGTGCGGCGCGCATATATTCGACGCCGAGAATATCGTTCGGCATGAGCCTTGAGGCGCCGCCGAGCCTTTCGTTCAGCGCCGCAAAATATCCCGCAGCAGCTCCCGTGGCGGCAGTGTCGGTGCGGATATCCTCCGGCGCAGCCTCAGCCGCCGCGCGCAGCATATCGGCGTCGGCACACTCCGAGCCGAAGGCAATATTTTTTACTCCGAGCGCGTTCAGGATGTATATCCCCGCCGCGGCAAAATAGCGCGCGCTGCCGCATGACCACGGGAACGGCAGCTCAAGCACGACATCTGCGCCCGAGCGCACGGCTGCGGCGGCGCGACCGTATTTATCGGCGATGGCGGGCTCGCCGCGCTGCACAAAGCTTCCGCTCATCAGGCACACCACCGTGTCGGTGCCGCCCGCGCGCAGCTTTTTTATCATTTCCTCATGCCCGCGGTGCATGGGATTGTATTCGCATATGATCCCGGTCGTCATACTGCGTTCTCCTTTCGCACGTCTTTTGTATTTTTCCGTTTTTTCGCACGCATCGGCGCGTTTTTCGGTATTTGCTATTGAAATCGTGCGTATTAAGTTGTATAATATTCTGTAACGGACACTTATTTATTTACCCAGAAAGGATAAATCAAAATGAAAGTTTTAGTCGTAAACGCCGGCTCCAGCTCGCTCAAATACCAGCTTTTTGACACCTCCGACTACACGGTAAAAGCCAAGGGCATATGTGAGCGCATCGGCGAAGCGATGGGCGTTCTCGATCACAAGAATCTTGTAAAGGGCACGCGCACGCAGAAGGATATGAAGATCGCCACACACACCGATGCAGTGCGCATCGTTATCGACGCCCTGACCGATCCCGAGGTCGGCGTTATATCCGATATGTCCGAGATCGAAGCGGTCGGACACCGCATAGTTCACGGCGGCTTCTATTTTTCAAAATCCATGCTGCTCAACGATGAGGTGCTATCAAAGCTCGAGCTGTGCCACGACTTTGCCCCCCTGCATACGGGCGCACACCTTCAGGGCATACGCGGCTGCCTTTCGGTCATGCCCGGCGTACCGCAGGTGCTCGTATTCGACACCGCCTTCCACCAGACCATGCCGCCCGAGTCGTATATGTACGCTCTTCCCTACGAGATGTATGAAAAATATCACATCCGCCGCTACGGCGCACACGGGACATCTCACCGCTATGTTGCGGGCGAGATGATAAAGCTGCTCGGCGGCAAAGCCGAGGGCACAAAGATAATTACCTGCCACATAGGCAACGGTTCCTCGATCTCGGCTGTCAAGGACGGCAAGGTGCTTGACACCTCTATGGGCTTTACCCCTCTTGCGGGCGTGCTCATGGGTACCCGCTGCGGCAACATCGACCCCGCGATCGTTCCCTACATCATGGACAAGGAGGGCATGTCCACCGCAGAGGTCGCTGCATTCATGAACAAGAAATGCGGATATCTCGGCATTACCAAGGGCTATTCCTCCGACTCGCGCGACCTTGAATCCGCCATTGCAAACGGACCGTCCGATCCTCACTACGAGCTTTCGAACCTTGCCGTAAATATGCTCAAGCACGAGCTGAAGGAATTCATCGGCGCCTACACTGCGCTTATGAACGGGCTTGACGCTCTCGTGTTCACCGCCGGACTCGGCGAAAACAACCCGCGCCTGCGCAAGATCGTGTGCGCCGACATGGACTTTTTCGGCATAAAGCTGAACGACGAGGTCAACGACCGCACTCTCCGTCAGTCGAATATCGTAAAGATCTCAGCCGACGATTCGAGAGTTCCCGTTTACGTCATCCCGACGGACGAAGAGCTCGTCATCGCCCGCGACACAGAGGATATAGTGAACTCCATCAAAAAATAAGGAATAAAAAACAAGAGGACTGCCGCGCACCGCGCGGCAGTCTTATTTTATCACATATCATCCGTTTTTACAAGTAGTGAGCCGAAAACTCCTCCGCCGCGGCGAGAGATGCCGCCTCCTTGGCGTCAAAATCCATTGCCGCCGAATAAATTTCCTCAAGCGCAAAATGCGCCCTTGCCGCGTCCGACATTGCCGAAAGCGCCGCGCTCACAGCACTGTCCGACAGCGCCGAGATGCGCGCATACTCTCCGCTTATCGAGCGAAGCCCCGAAGAGTCGATAAAGCGGCGCATCCCGACGCGGTGAACGGCAGCCCCCGTCACGGGCAGCCCGTCAGCCCTGTCGGCGGTGTATACCACCCCGCCGGTGACAAACGCCGCGCAAAGCCCGGGGCAAAGCGGGTCGGGCGATATGCGGCAGCGCATTCCGCTCTTCACGGCGGCATCTGCGACCGATGTGAGGAAAAGCTCGCCGATGCCGGGGAGTATCCCGTCGGATATGACATATATCTCCCGGGCGCCGCAATAAATGCCGTCGAGCGACACCGCGCCCTTCATACCGAGCGAACGGTGCGGCGAACGCAATACAGCTCCGCCGCGGCGCGGCGGCAGCGGCGGCAATTCGGACATCACCTCTGTCGCCGCGGCGCTTCTTCTTGCGTCGCCCGCCGCGCGTGCCGCGACCTTTTCAAAGCGTTCGCCGTCAATGACGGTGCGCGCCATGCCGAGAGCGGTCAGGCGCAGTCTTTGCGCCGCCGCAAGGCAGCCGAAAGCACGGCTCCACGCACGGCTCTTTTCAAGGTTCAGCCTTTCGATCTCATCGCGCTCGGCAGACAAACGCTCGCTGTTCCAGAACGCGCCGAGATCGAATATTTCGTCCCGCGCACCGGGCAACGACGCTTCCTCGGCATGAGGCGCCGTCGCATCCTGCGCGCCGAAGGTCCTGCCGTCCGGGAATATGGCCGTGATTCCGTCGAGCGAATCGGGATCGGACGAGCAAAAGTAATATTCGATGCGCGCTCCGGCGTCGGACGCGCGCCGCGCTATGTCGTAAAGCGTGCGCGACTTTCCCGTGCCGGGCCCGCCTTTAAGTATCAGCCGCCTGTCGCAGCGTTCGCGGAATATCCCGTCGAAATAGCTCACAAAGCCCTCTCCGGAGTTGGAAGCTCCGAAAAACGCGGGCTGCGGCGCGTCGGCAGCCGCCCGAAAGCTGCCGTGAAAATCGCCTCCGCGCGCGGCGGGTGTCATGCCCTCCGCTCGCCCTTCATTCCGTCTTCTGCCCATTTCCCGTCAGGTCTTTTCGATTATGACCACTTTGTCGGGCGAAATGCCGGTCTGTTCGTACACGATCGTATTTATCTGTGCGACCTCGGCAGCCGTCAGCCCCTGGCTTTTTACAACGACGTTCACCGCGCCGTCGCTTATGACCGCGACGCATTTTTCAAAGCCCTTGGACACGACAAGAGTCTCTATGTTCGCCTCTGCCTCCATGTCCTTTGCCATCTGGGTGATGCCGGCAAGTGCTTCTTTTTTTGCAGCCTCGGCAGCCGACGAATCGTCGATGACCGCCTGAAGCACCTCGCGTGCCTCGTCTCTCGCGCGCTGACGGCTGACCTGAGAGGCGGTAAAATAGCTCTCGCTGCTGCCCGCCGATGCCGAAGCGCCCGTCTGCTCGGCGCCGCCGGTGGTCTGATCGCCGTCGCCCTTGCCCGCACCGCGGCTGAAGAACGCCCAGTTTACGGCAACGGCAGCGCCGATGAGCAGAACCGCGCCCACGATGATAAGATTTCTTTTGCCCACCTTGACAAAGAAGTTTTTCACAGCCTGAAGCTGTTTTTCAAATTTCATTCCGATGACCTCCGATCAATCGTTTTGTTCGATATATGTATATTGCCGCGCGCCGCGGTTTATTCCGTTTTCGGCGGATAAGGCAAAAAGAGCCGTCGATCTGCCGCCCGCATACGCGCTTTTTTCTCAGTTTGCCTCTGCAACGCTGATCTTTCCCGCCCCGACGCCGAAGGCAGCCGAGATGAGCAGTATCAGCTCGGCACGTGTCGCGTCGTTGCCGCCGCCGCGGCACACGACGCCGATGCCCGCGATGACCGGCGCGCGCGTGACCATTTTTATCGGCCGCTCGGACGAGCCGCTGCCCGTTTTTGTGTACTTTCCGCTCACCGTTTCGCCCGACTGCGAGGTCTTTTTTTCGCTGTCCTCGGCATAAACGGTCTCATATCCGCATTCAAGCGTTACCGCAACGGTCACGGTGCCGCGCCCGACGCCCTCGACCGATTCGCAGAGCTTTCTCACCTTCTCCTCGGTCTCGGCGGCGTAATCGCGCATTGCGGCACTGTCGTCGGCAGCCTTTTCGGTGCCCGCCGTGCTTCTGCCCGAGCCGACAAATATCAGCACCAGCCCGAACACGAGCCCCGACGCGAGCAAAAGGTACCTCACCCATTTTTTCTTCGGCTTTGACGCCGCTTTTTCTTTGATATCCATAAGCTCACCCTACCCCTCTGAGATCTCGCACGGAGCGCCTGCCTCCGATTCGACATATTCCCTGACCGGGCGCGGATCCTGCCACATCGCCCTGCCGGTAAAAACGACATAGACCCTGCGCAGCACAATGCGCCCGTCCTCCGTCGCCACGTCGGCGGTCACGCGCACATCCTCCTCCGCAAGCCCGAAGCGGCGGCATATCTCCGACTTCAGCACCGAGCCGATCTCGGCGGCGCTCTGCCGCTCAAGCGCCTCGCCGAGCAGGTCGCTCTCGACCTCGCCCGCTTCGGGGAGCGTTATCGCGCCGTCCGCAAAAATATCCTTTATCCTTGCGGCAGCACTGCCGAGCGGAGCCGCCATCACACAGAGCAGCGCCAGCGCCCCTATCAGCTTCACCTCACGCGACGACGGAGCATCCTCGGGAAGAATAAGCGCCGCGACCGAAATTATAAGCGCCGCACCGACGACGCTGCATATGTATTCCTTCACACAGTACCTCCTATGCCGTTGCCGCGGCGGTAAGTGCAAAAACGGTCAGCGCAAACACGAACATGAGCGCCGACAGAGCAGCCGCCGCGATGAGCAGCCCGTAGACCGACGACATATCGCGGTAAAACCGCGCCAGCTCGCCGCTGCCGAGCATATCCGCCACTCCCGCCGCCGCCGAAAAGGAGAGCCGCGAAAGCAAAAGCGACAAAAGCGTGGGCAAAAGCAGCAGGATCAGCACGACGATACCCGAAACACCGACGGTAGAGCGCAGCATCCCTACGCTTGCGGCAAGCGTGCGCAGCGAATCGCCGACCGTTGAGCCGACAACAGGGATCATGCTGCCTGCCACGAACTTTGCCGTGCGGAAGCCGAGCTTGTCACCGGACGCGGTAAGCACGTTCTGTGCGCCGAGCGCCGTGCCAAGCAGCACCGCGGCAAGCCCCAGAACGGTGCCGACGGTCTTTCCGATAAATTTTGAAAGTCCCGAGGTACGCACACCGGGCAAAAACGCTCCGGCGAGCGACAGTGCGGTCATCACAGCCACTGCGGGCATGAGCAGCGCCGTGGCAAACAGGTTGATAAGCTCAAGCCATAAAAGAACGGTCGAATTGTTGAGCACCGCGCCGCCCGAGTTGCCGCCCATGGCATAAAGCACACCCATGAGCGGCAAAAGCGATGACATTATCATCCGCTGCCGTTCAAAATACGTCCCGACCGCCTCAAAACGCAGATACTGCGTACCGACGGCAGCCACCGCCGCCGCGGTGTTGACCGCAAGCTCCAACGCCCCCGTCATGCCGCGCGAAGGGAGCGATTCACGCACACAGCCGAGCACCGCGGCGGCAAGGGCAAGTCCGACGAGCGTGCAGAAGCTGCGCAGCGCGTCGCCTATGCCGCCGCCCACGATGCCGAGTGCGGTATTTATCAGATAGTCGGCGCTCGAGGCGCGCCGCAGCGCGTCGGACATCCCGGCGGCGTCCCCCGAAAAGAAACCGTCCGGCAAAAGCTCAGTCACCTCGTCCGGAACCGCCGCGAGAAAATCATCTATCCCCTCCGGCATTTCGGGCGCGGGCAGCAGCCTGCCGTCATCCTCTCCCTCTGCCGCACACGGCAGCAAAAGCAGCACCGTGCAGAGGAGCGCCGCAGCCGCGGCGCAAAAATATCTCATCATCTTTTTCATTTTTTGTTTTTCATTTCTTGCCGCTATCTTCCTATGCTCCGGCAAGCTCTCCGACAAGCTCGAGAGCGCGTCTGAAAAGCGGCAGCGAGAGCAGGAGCACCTCGATCCTGCCGGTAAGCTCAAGCGCCGACGCGACCTCGGGCGCACCGCACTCCCGGCAGATGTCAGCCGACATTTTTACCGCAAGCGCGACTGCCAGAGCGCGCACGATTATTTCAAGACTGTCGCCGAGAGCCGCAGCCCCCGCGCCCTCGCGCAAGGAGGCGATGAGCGGGATCGCCATTGCCGCAGCCGCGCCGAGCAAAAGGACGGTCGCCGTAAGCTTGAGCGGTATCTCGGTGTCCCGTCTCAGCTCGCGCAGTATCAGTGCCGCAAAAGAGGCTATCACCGCCGCGCCGCATATTTTCAGGGTGTCCATCGTCAGAACCCGAAAATACCGCGCACCGAGCTGAACAGCTTACCTATCTCGCCCACGATCAGCAAAAGCGCCACTATGATTCCCGCAACGGTGACAAGTGTCGCCTGCTCATCGCGCCCGGATTTTGAAAGTATCTGAGCTGCCGATGCCACAAGCACCCCGACGCCGGCGATCTTCAGTATCAGTGTTATATCCATTTCCATTTTTCCTTCCGGACGTCAGAATAAAATCAGCGCTGCGGCGGCAGCGGCGCATATCACGATGGAAAGCGACGCCCTGCGTCTTTTCGGCAGCTCGGTCTCAAGCCTGCCTCGCAGCGCCGTGAGCGCGTCGATGCAGCCGTCGCAATTGCGAAGCTGCTCCTCGCGAAAGCACCTGCCGAGTGAGGCGGCAAACGACGAAAGGATCCCGTACGCCTGCGGCTCCATTCTGTCTCCCACCACTGAGAGCAGCTCCGAAAGGTCGCGCGGCGGCACGTTCTCATGCCAGCCGCAGTCTGAAAGCAGCCCGGCGCCGCATTTTTCGAGTATCCGCCCCTGCGGGGTCAGAAAGCAGTCTATCTCGCTGCGCATGAACACGGCAAGACGCAGAAAGCCGTCAAGCAGCGCCATGCGTTCACGATCCGCCCGCCGCGCCTCAAAGCACACGCCGAGGCAGGACACAACCACGAGTGCCGCGCCGATCAGTTTAGCGGCTGCCAAGAGCATTCTCCCAAGGCGTGACGCTGTAAATGTAATCGAATCTGTCGGTGCGGCGGCGTATGCCGACATAAGCGCCGAACGCTCCGGTATCGTGCAGGAGCCTTATCCCCGGACGCCCCATAAGCTCGGCGATGCTGCCCGCGTGCGTTGTTGCGATAAGCGGAACGCCGCACCCCTGCGCCGCCGCGACGGCATCGGCATCCTCGCGCATTCCTATCTCGTCGCAGACAATGACCTCCGCGCCGAGCGTGCGTGCGGCGATGCCGATGCCGTGCGCCTTCGGATAGCCGGAAAGAATGTCGATGCAAAGCCCGGCTTCCGAAAGCCCGCAGGCAAGCTCGCCGCGCTCGTCCACAACGGCGACGCGCCTTGCTTCCCTGCCCGAGGAAAGCCGCGCCGCGACCGAACGGATGAGCGTGGTCTTTCCCACCCCGGGCGGCGAATAAATGAGAACGCCGCGGGTAAACTCCATATCGGCAACGATGCGGCATATCTCGCCCCCGAGCGGCGGCGAGGCATGCGGGATCCGAATTGCGACCGTGCTGACGTCGCGTATGCCGACGACGGCGCCGCCCGCAACGACCGCCGCGCCGCATATGCCCGCGCGAAGCCCGCCCTCCATCGTAACATAACCGCGTATGAGCGTGTCGCGGTATGCATAAAGCGAATGCTCGCATACTGCCGCAAGCACGCCGTCCATCTCGTTTTGCGTGAGCACGGCAGCGGTCGGGAAGTTTGCATTCCTTCCGAAAAGCCCGCCGTCGGCACTGCCCGACGCCGTGAGAGTGGCGCGCTTGCCGGTGTGCAGCCGCACCTCCTCAACTCCGCGCAACCTCCCGGCAGCCTCGCATATCCCGCCCCGCACACGCGGCGGCAAAAGCTCAGCTACCCTTGCCGGAATGCCCGTGTCGCTCACCGACGGCAGCACCGTGTCAACAGATGATGCGATCAACAAAACCGCCTCCCTCCCTTGTCCGCATGGTAAATTATATTGCCGCCGCCCGCCGAGTATGCCGCCCGGCGCGGACAAACCTCATATTCCCGCCTGCGGGATAAAAAACATTGACTTTTCAATAATGAAGTGATATAATAATTCAGTATAAGGCGAAATATCGCAATTCTCGATCCGAAAGGGCAAATCACTATGGAATGGACATCACTCAACGACATACGCGAAAAATACCTTTCCTTTTTTGAATCAAAAGGACATCTGCGTCTGCCGTCCTTCCCTCTTATCCCGCACAACGACAAAAGCCTTCTTCTCATAAACTCCGGCATGGCGCCGATGAAGAAGTATTTCACGGGCGAAGAAGAACCGCCCCGCCGCCGCGTCACCACATGCCAGAAGTGCATTCGCACGCCCGACCTTGAGCGCGTCGGTCACACCGCACGTCACGGCACATTCTTTGAAATGCTCGGCAACTTCTCCTTCGGCGATTATTTCAAGGAGCAGGCTATAACATGGGCGTGGGAATTTCTCACCGAGGTCATGGAGATACCGGCAGACAAGCTCTGGCCCTCCATCTACGAAAACGACGACGAGGCATTCTCCATCTGGCACGATAAAATAGGTGTGCCCGCAGATAGGATAGTGCGCCTCGGCAAAGAGGACAACTTCTGGGAGCACGGCTCCGGCCCCTGCGGTCCCTGCTCAGAGATATACTTTGACCGGGGTGAAAAATACGGCTGCGGCAAGCCCGACTGCCGCCCCGGCTGCGACTGCGACCGCTATATGGAGATATGGAACAACGTTTTCTCACAGTTCAACAACGACGGTCACGGCAATTACACCGAGCTGAAGCAGAAAAACATCGACACCGGCATGGGTCTTGAACGCCTCGCGTGCGTAATGCAGGGCGTGGACAATATGTTTGAGGTCGATTCCATACGCAAGATACTTGACAAGGTGTGCGAGATCGCGGGCAAGACCTACGGCGCCGACAAGAACGACGATATCTCCATCCGCGTTATAACCGACCACATCAAGAGCTCTATGTTCATGATCGCCGACGGCGTTATCCCCTCGAACGAGGGACGCGGCTACGTGCTGCGCCGCATAATCCGCCGCGCCTCCCGTCACGGCAAGCTGCTCGGCATAGACCGTGAGTTCCTCACCGACGTTCTTGCCGTTGCGATCGGCGAAAACGACAAGGCGTATCCCGAGCTTGACGCAAAGCGTGACTATATCATGAAGGTCATCTCGATCGAAGAGCAGCGCTTCCACGCCACCATCGACGCGGGGCTTGATATTCTCTCCGGCATGATCGCCGACGCCAAGAAAAAACACGCAGCCACTCTCTCGGGCGACAGCGTGTTCAAGCTCTACGACACCTACGGCTTCCCCATCGACCTCACGCGCGAGATCGCAGAGGAGGCGGGGCTTGAGGTGGACGACGAGGGCTTTAAGGCTCTTATGCTCGAGCAGCGCAACCGCGCCCGTGCCGCACGCGGCAACATCGGCGGCTGGGATGCCTCGCAGAAGGATCTGCTGAGCGGTCTGCCCGAGACGGAATTCACCGGATACACCGAATATATGTCCGACGCAAAGGTCGTGGCGATAATCGCCGACGATATGCTTTGCGAGGAAGTTACCGAGGGTGATTTCACTCTCGTTCTCGACCGCACACCCTTCTACGGTGAGGGCGGCGGCCAGGTCGGCGACAGTGGTATCATCTCTGCCGACGATATGACGGTCCTTGTAAACGACACCAAGAAGACCGACGGCATCTACCTGCATATGTGCACCCTCCGCAAGGGTATCATCCACGTCGGCGACAGCGTGACCGCCGGTGTAAACATCGCACGCCGCGAGGCAATACGCCGCAACCACTCCGCGCTCCACTTGCTTCAGGACGAGCTGCGCAAGGTGCTCGGCACGCATGTCGAGCAGGCGGGCTCGTATGTTGACGAGTTCCGCGGACGCTTTGACTTCACTCACTTCTCCGCCGTCGAGCCCGAGGAGCTTCGCCGCGTCGAAGACCTCGTGAACGAGAAGATCCTTGAGGGCATTCCCGTCGAGACCGTCGTCACCGATATTGACGAGGCAAAGAAGATGGGCGCCATGATGCTCTTCGGCGAAAAGTACGGCAAGATCGTGCGTGTTGTGAAGATGGGCGACGCCTCAACCGAATTCTGCGGCGGTACGCACGTTGACAACACCGCAAAGATAGGACTTTTCCACATCGTAAGCGAATCCTCCGTTGCCGCCGGCGTACGCCGCATAGAGTGCGTGACCGGTCTTGAATCGCTGAAGCAGCTCCGCGAAAAGGATGCTCTGCTTGCGGAGACCGCGCGTGAGATAAAAGCGCAGAACGTCGGCGAGCTGCCGAAGCGCGGCGCGGCGGTCATTGCCGAGGTGAAGGAGCTGAAGCGCGAGATAGAAGCACTCAACGCAAAGCTTGCAGCCTCGAAGCTGGATGCGATAATGTCGGGAGCGGTCGATCTCGGAAAGTACAAGCTCGTGCGCGGCAAGCTGGAGGGCATGAATGTCGCGGCTGCGCGCTCGCTGGCTGACGGCATAAAAGCCTCTCATCCCGACACCGTGGCTCTGCTCGCCGTTGTATGCGACGGCAAGCTGAACTTTGTCTGCGCGGCGGGAGCCGATGCGGTCAAGGCGGGAGCGCACGCTGGCAAGCTCGTGTCGGCAGTCGCGGCAGTTGCCGGCGGAAAGGGCGGCGGACGTCCCGACTCGGCAATGGCAGGCGCCCCCGATCTCTCGAAGATCGACGAAGCCCTCGACTCGGCTGCAAAATAAAACGATTAAAATAACCGGAATAATTAAAGACACCCTGCTGCCGCGCGTCGCGCGGC
>CAJLZE010000069.1 GCA_905210995.1 uncultured Anaerotruncus sp. | reverse complement strand
CCTGCCGCTCCGGATCATTAGTATATGTTTTTTCCGTAAAACTATTGCATTTGTGTTGGTTTTACATTATAATAATATATATTGATTGCTCGGCGCCGGCATGGTCAAAGTAAACAAATTTTAAGGACCTGATTGTGCAAACCGCCAAACATTCAGAGACTTCAAAATCTCCATTGAAATTTTCTTTATTTGGTGATATAATATATTGAATCAATACGCGCCGCGTCTTTGATTTTTTACCTGAGGAGGATCACACAAAAATGACAAAGCGACTCTTAGCTGTACTTCTCTGCCTGGTCACTGTTGCGACCTTACTTGTTTCCTGCCACGACAGAAAGATCGACGGCAAGGATATCAAGGGTGCAGAAATCAAAATGTATCTGACCGATATGGTCTACGATCTTGACCCCGCCGTCGCATACAACAATGCATCGGCTCTCAAAGTCTGCGGACTTCTGTTTGACACGCTCTTTACGCTTGATTCAAACGGCAAGGTCAAGCCCTCCATCGTTGATACATATGAATACACAAGGGATGACAATAAAAAAGAGTACACCCTTATGCTCAACTTCAAAAAGAATAACGCGTGGTCGGACGGCACACCCGTTTCCGCGCAGGATGCCGTGTTCACCTGGAAGCGCCTGCTCGACACCGAAGCCGATTTTGAAGCAGCATCTCTTCTTTACGAGATCAAGAACGCGCGCAGCGCAAAGCAGGGCGAATGCTCGATAGACGACGTGGGTATCTATGCCGTGGACGAGCTGGTCCTTGAGATCAAATTTGAAAGAGATATAAACCTTGATGAATTTCTCCTCAACCTGACGAGCGTTGCTTTGGCTCCGCTCCGTGAGGATATCGTTTCGCGCAATGAGGACTGGGCAAAGAAGTCCGCGACCATTGCCTGCAGCGGTCCCTTCAAGCTTTACCGCGTAAACTACGGCAAAAACGCCGACAGCGCAGATGAAGCCTCTATGTATCTCGAAAGAAACCCCTACTACCGCCGCAATCAGAAAAAAGATCACCTCGACAAGTCTGTCACTCCTTATCGTATAATCATTGACTTTTCAAAGTCAGCAGCCGACCAGCTTACCGATTTTGAAAACGGCGAGATCTTTTATGTCGGAAATATCGCCCTCGAAGCGAGAGAGCAGTACAAGAGCCGGGCTAAGATAAGCAACGGTCTTTCCACTCACACGTACTATCTCAACGAAAACGCCGATATCGCAAAGGCTGACGGCACGACCGAAAAGCTATTTGCAAATAAGGAGGTGCGCCTTGCGCTCTCCGCTGCCATCGACCGTCAGAAGCTTGCCGATCTCGTGGTATACGCAGAGGCAGCCACCGGTCTCATCGCTCCCGGAATGCTCAACACCGTCGGAAGCAAGAACTCCTTCCGCACCGTCGGCGGCAGCATCCTCTCGGTCGCAGCCGACACGGCAGCAGCTCAGAGCCACATTTCATCTGCGGGCATCAAGCCGTCCGACTACACCTTCACGATCGCAGTCCGCGATGAAAACGCTGTTCATTGCGCAATAGCGGACGCGGTATGTGATGCATGGGCAGCTCTCGGGTTCAACGTGAGCGTCGAGAGAGTCTCCGCGATAGTAAACGACGATACCTACAACGGTGAGATCGCGACCGATATCTGCGACGATATCTTCAACGAGAGATTGGCGGCAGGCAAATATGATGTCATCGCGATAGACCTCGTCCCCTTCTCCGCCAACCCCTATTCCGTTCTTGCTCCGTTTGCCTTTGACTTCTCCGGTCAGAAGCTGACGATCGAAAAGCCCGAGAATTCGTTTGATTACACATACACCCTCAATCCTCACAAGACGGGCTACAACAGCGACGCATACAACGCTATCTTTGACGAGATAGCCGCGACCACCGATACCGCGGCACGCGCCGAGCTCCTTCACAAAGCCGAGGCTCAGCTCCTTGAGGATATGCCCGTCATCCCGATCATATTCAATAAGGATGCGTATATCTCCAAGGATCTCAGCAACGTCAAGAGCACCTACTATGCGTATCGTGTGTTCACCAACACAAAGCAGAAAAATTACACCAAGTACCTTACATCAACGGGCAGCACAACAACTACTGCCGCAAACTGATACAATCAGCTCACAAAGCCCCGGACGCGAACGCGTCCGGGGCTTTTGCTTTTCGCCTCGAAAATTCGATAAAACGACGACCTCTTCCCGCAGGATCCCACCTGTTTCGTTCTGCGCCCCCACGACTTCCGGGCTGCTGTCGACGCCAAACCATTACGAGAAAAAAGCCCGCCCACGGGCGCATTTGAATTCTTGCAAAGCACGCAGCCACCGCTCACAGCACGTTTCGTAAACACCGTAACATCTTTTTTTATTTACGCGGCGGCTTTTTTGTTTACTTTGAGCAATTTTCAGGCGTTATTTCTATGCATAGTGCCATTTTTCCCAAAGGTGTTGACTTTTACGGTCGGAGTATGATATAATTATTAAGTAAATGTAATACTCGGTTTACGAAAATCAATTTGAAAGGTGACGGAATGCGGGTTGTAACGGCATAAGCACTGCCGATAACAGCCCGGATAATCTTTTCACCCTCGAAAACAGAAAGGTTGGTATTTTAAGCATGAAAAAACACCTCGCACAGATCATGGCTGTTGCCGTAGCACTGCTGTTGCTCGTTTCTTCTCTCGTTGCCTGCACCGAAAAGGGCGACGGATCGGATACCACGACCGCAGTTCCCGCCGCAGCAAGCAGCGACACGCCCGAATCCTCCTCCCCCTACGTTGAAGACGACCTCCCCGAACTGAACTACAACGGTCAGAAGCTCGGCGTTCTCGTCTGGTCCGACGTTGAGCACTTTGAGTTCAACGACGAGATCGGCGTCGAGAAGAACGTCAGCGATCTCGTTGCCTCCAAACTCCTCTCTCGTATCGGGACCGTCCAGAAGCGTCTCGGCGTCGAGATCGAGTTCATTCCGGTTCCCGGCAACGCCGGCAACCTTGAGTCATGGAACTCCTACATCGAGAAGGCTCTCGGTGTCGATAAGTCCTTCGACGTTATCGCGGGTTACTCCCTTTCTGTCGCAAAGAACGCGGCATCCGGCTATCTTTACAACCTGCTTGACAAAGAGTGCCACTACCTGAACTTCGAAAAGCCCTGGTGGTCACAGCTCCTTGTTAAAGAAGCTACCGTTAACGGCAAGCTTTACTTTGCATCGGGCGACATTTCGAGAAACGCTCTTGAAATGATGTACGTCTGCTTCGTAAACACCGGCCTTATGGGCGAGTATTCTCTCCAGAATCCTCAGAACCTCGTCACCAGCGGCGACTGGACTTATGACGAATTCATTTCAATGTGCAAGGGCGTTTACAAGGACCTCGACGGCAGCGGTACCAAGACCTGCACGAGCACCACCGGCGACCAGTTCGGTTACGTGACCTCCGGCATACATATGGACCCCTGGTTCTACGGCTCCGGCGCTACCATCTGCGACAAGGATGCCGACGGCAACCTTATCCCCGCCGATTCCTTCTCCGGCGAGCGTGTTATGAACACCGTCACCAAGCTGAACAGCCTTCTCTGGGACACCGATGACGGTATATATACCTCCAAAGTTTATCATCAGCGCGCCTTCGGTGAGGGCAGAGTGCTGTTTATGATGGACCGTGCACGTGTTTCTCACAAGGTCCTCAAAGCCGAGTATGAGGTCGACTACCTCGTAGTTCCCTGCCCCAAGTATGACAAGGATCAGGAAAACTACGTAACGGTCATGGGCAACCCCTTCACCCTTTACGCCATCAGAAAAGACGCCTCCGATCCCGAGCTGGCATCCGCATTCATCGAGTGCATGGCGTCCGAGGGCTACCGTCAGATCACTCCCGCCGTCTTCGAGCTTCAGCTCAAGACACGTTATGTCGACGACCCCGTGTCCAGCCAGATGTATGACATAATCAGATCCAACCTGACCTACGACCTCGGCAGAATTTTCTGCAATCCTCTTATCGGTCAGGATACATTCAGAAACGCCATTAAGAACAACAACCCCAACTGGTCAACATACGCCAACACCGCAGTGAAGCTGTTGAAGAACAAGATCCCCGCACTTATGGAGATCTATAAGTAATAGAACAGTCACAGAAAAAATTCTCCGCCCCGCCGCGACCGAGGTCGCAGCGGGGCGGGCTTTATTATATTATTTTGTCGTTACCGGCTCACGCGCCCTCGGCGGACTTGAACTGCGCTCCGTAAAGACCTGCATAAAAGCCATCGGCTTTCATCAGCTCGTCGTGCGTGCCGCGTTCAATGATCCTGCCGTCCTTCATGACAAGTATCATATCGGCGTTCTTTATCGTATTGAGTCTGTGCGCAACGATAAACGATGTGCGCCCGCGCATGAGCTCTGCAAATGCCTTCTGTATCTTTATCTCGGTCCGCGTGTCGATCGACGACGTAGCCTCGTCAAGTATCAGCATCGGCGGCAGCGCAAGCATGACGCGCGTAATGCACAGGAGCTGCTTCTGCCCCTGCGAGAGCTGTCCGCCGTCCTCGCTGAGCGGCGTATCGTATCCCTTTGGCAGGCGCTTGATAAACGAATGTGCGTGTGAGGCGCGCGCTGCCGCCTCAATCTCCTCGTCGGTCGCATCGGGCTTGCCCATGGCTATATTTTCACGGACAGTTCCGGATTTCAGCCATGTATCCTGAAGCACCATGCCGAAGGATGCACGCAGACTGTCGCGGGTGATGTGGCGTATATCCTTACCGTCAACGGTTATCGTTCCGGCATTCGTCTCGTAAAAACGCATAAAGAGGTTTATGAGCGTTGTCTTGCCGCAGCCGGTCGGACCGACGACGGCTACGCGCATGCCGGGCTTCACGTCAAAATCGATCCCCGCCATAAACGGACGATCTGTGTATGAGAACTCAACGCCGTCAGCCCTCACGCTTCCCTCCACCTTGGCGGGATCTATCGCAGCGGCATCCGGCAGCTCGGCAGGCTCGTCGGGCGTGTCGAGAAGCTCGAAAACACGCGCGGCGCTTGCCAGCGAGCTTTGCAGCTCGGCTATAACGTCCGAAAGCTCGTTGAACGGCTTTGCGTAGTTGTGCGCGTAGTAAAGCAGCGTTGAAATCTGACCTGCCGTGACGAGCGGATTCGCAACCGCCATCAGTCCGCCGGCAAGCGCAACCCCGCAGTAGACGAGAGAGTTTACGAACCGCGTTGACGGGTTCGTTATCGAAGAGTAGAATACCGCGCGCGTCGCCGTTTTTCGGTACTCCTCGTTCAGCTCATCGAAATCGGCTGTTATCGCATCCTCGCGCGAATACGCCTTTACGACCGCACCGCCCGATACGCTTTCATCAATGACCGCCGTCTCCCGCGCGGCGAGAGTGGACTGCTCATGAAAGAGCGAAAACGTCCGCTTTGAAATGAACGCCGCCACAAGCATCGACAACGGCGTCAGGAGCGCGACAACGAGCGCGACCTTATAATTTATCACGATCATGAAAATGAGCGTAACGATGATCGACAGGGCGCTCGAGTAAAGCTCGGTGATTCCGGTCACAAGCCCCTCCGACATTCTGTCAACATCGGCGATCATGCGGCTGAGCGTGTCGCCCGTGCGATGAGAGTCAAGATAGGAAAGCGGTAGCTTTTCGATCTTGCGTATGCAATCCGCGCGGATATCGCGCGTGACCGACGCGCCGAGTCGCAGCCCGGCAAGGCGCACGAGCCAGTCAAACAGTGCGCTGACTATCGCAAGTATCGGAATAACGGTCAGAATACCGAGTATCCCGCTAATATCGACGTTGCCCTTTCCCACGGCAAGGTCGATGGCATTTCCCACGAGCACCGGGATAAAGTGCGCCGCGACTATCGAGATGCCCGCAAGCACGAACGCACCCGCGGCAATGGGGATCAGCGGTCTGCTGTATCTGAGCAGCCGCCGCAGCGCCTTGCGGCGCGCTTCGGGTGAGAGCTTGACTTTATTCTTAGCCATTTACCCTCGCCTCCTTTCCGGCAGCCGAAACACCGTCGTCGCCATACTGAGAGTTGTATATTTCACGGTAGACCTCACATGAGACGAGCAGCTCACTGTGCGTGCCGATGCCGACAGCCCTGCCGTCCTCAAGAACGATTATCTTGTCGGCATTCATGACCGACGCGGGACGCTGAGTGACGATAAATGTCGCGGGGCGGTAATCCGATGCGGCAATATTGCTGCGCAGCTTGAGGTCGGTGGCGTAGTCGAGAGCGGAAAAGCTGTCGTCAAGTATAAGCACGCGCGGCTTGCGTATGAGCGCACGGGCTATCGTCAGCCTTTGCCGCTGACCGCCCGAGAAGTTTCTGCCGCCCTGCTCCACCGGCGCGTCAAAGCTGTCGGCGCCGTGGCTCTTCTGAGTAACGAAATCAAGCGCACACGCCTCGTCAAGGGCACGGCGCATATCCTCATCGGTCGCATCCGGCTTGCCCCAGAGGAGGTTGCTTCTGACCGTTCCGGTGAACATCAGCGCCGACTGAGGCACGATCGCTATCTTCGAGCGCAGCGCACGCGGCGCGTATTTTTCCGCTTCGACACCGTCGATCAGTATCTCGCCCGAGGTGGGCTCGTAAAAGCGCGGTATCAGGTTGATAAGCGTCGATTTGCCCGATCCGGTGCCGCCGAGTATACCGACGGTCTCGCCGGGCATCACGCTGAACGAGAGGTCGTCAAGCGAATCGGCGCCCGCACCGCGGTATGCGAAGGAAACTCCGCGAAATTCGACCGCAGGCGCTCCGGGCACGGGAGCGGGCGAAGGCTCGGACGACATATCCTCCGACGGAAGATCGAGAGCAGCCGAAATGCGGCGCGCGCACGCCGCTGCGCGCGAAAGCGTGACGATAAGGTTCGCAAGCTTGACGAGCTCGGTGAGTATCTGAGCCATGTAGTTGTAAAGCGCGATAAGCTCGCCCTGCGTCAGCCTGCCCGAGTCAACGGCAGGCGCGCCGCTGCGCACGAGCAGGATTATACCGATGTTGACGATCACATATGTCAGAGGGTTCAGGAGCGCCGATATCCTGCCCGCAAAGAGCGTAGAGCTGGTATACGCCTCATTCTGCGCGTCAAAGTCGGATATCTCTTCATTTTCGTGCCTGAAAGCGCGTATAACGCGCGTACCGCGCAGGTTGTCGCGGGCAATGCGGGTAAGACCGTCAAGCTTTGACTGCACTCTTGAATAAAGCGGTATCCCCGAAAGTATCAGCGTAAAAATAACGGCGGCAAGCACGGGAACGAGCCCGCAGAAGATAAGAGCCGACCGACTGTCTACCGTAAACGCCATTATTACCGAACCGAACACGATAAAGGGGGAGCGCAGAAGCAGGCGCAAACCGAGGTTCACACCGCTCTGCAGCTTGTCGGCATCGGCGGTCAGGCGCGTCACGAGCGATGAGGAGCCCGCGGCATCGGCTTCGGCACGCGGCAGTGCCAGAGTATGCGCAAAAAGCTCACGACGCACGCGGCTGGCAAATCCGACCGATGCGCGAGCCGAGAAATACTGCGCCGTTATCGAAAACGCAAGACCGATCGCACCGAGCAGTGCCATAAGGCCGCATTGCCGCAGGATATACCCGCTGTCGCCCGAGCCGACGCCGTTGTCGATGATATCCTTGACAATAAGCGGGATCATCAGCTCAAGCAGCGCCTCGAGCAGTTTGAACAACGGAGACAGCACGCAATCGCGCTTGTATCCACGCATGTAGACCCAGAGTTTTTTCATATGTCAACCTTTCTCCGCACCCGCGTTTTTCTCACGGGATCCGGAACCGCAAATACGTCGGGATACAGCATATCCCGACATTACGGTTGATATTATATCATATAAATATTAATTAATCAATAGGATTTTGCTTCATAGCACGGCGCGCGTGAATATTATCCTTGACAAAACACGCTTACGGAGTTAAAATAATATAAGGTATCGAGGTACCCCATCAACAAGCGGAAAGGAAAATATCATGCACCGTAAACAGCCCGTAAAAAGAATTATCGCTGCGGCGGCAGCACTGCTGATACTGCTCGCATCCGCATCTTGCGGAAAAACACCGGCAGGTCCCGACGGCTCCGATGTCAGCTCGGATATCGGCTCCGATATCACGACCGCGATCCCGACAGAGGATACCGGTAAGGACACGGATACCTCCGCACCCGACGGCAGCACGACATCCTCATCTCCCGCAGAAACAACGGCGCCGGGAACGGGAGCGGCACATGATGACACCACGCCCGCAGCATCGGAAACGTCAAAAACACCGGAAAGCACAAAAGCTCCCGAAACGGAAAAGCCGACAACAACGATACCGGAGGAAACGACAAAAATGAATGTTCCCGACGAACCTACCACCACCGTGCTGAACTATGCCGACAAAAAATGTATGTGGCTGTCTCAGTTTGACCTCAACAAGGTCTATGCAAACGGCGGCTCACAGCGCAGCTCCGCTCAGTTCACCGGATACATAAAAAAGATACTCGCAAACGTTAAAAAGGACGGCATCAACACAATAATTGTACAGGTGCGTCCGTATGCCGACAGTATGTACCCCTCGGATGTATATCCCATGTCGTCGTATGTCGTCGGTGCCTACGGAAAAGAGGCATCCTACGATCCGTACGCTATCGTTATCGACGAAGCGCACGCGCTCGGGCTTTCGGTCCATGCGTGGATAAACCCTATGCGCGCCATGCTAGTCAAGGAAATAACCAAGGTCCCGCAGAAATACAGGATACGCTCGTGGTATGACGACACGTCTACTCGCGGCAAGTACGTCGTTACGGTCGGCGACCGCTTTTACCTCAACCCAGCATATCCCGAGGTCAGACAGCTCATCATCGACGGCGCAGCCGAGATACTCGCAAGGTACAAGGTAGACGGGCTGCATATGGACGACTACTTCTACCCCACTCAGGACGCATCGTTCGACTCAGCAGCATATTCCGCGTATAAAAAGGACGGCGGAAAATCGTCTCTTGCCGACTTCAGACGCGACTGCCTTTCAAAGCTTGTCGCAGGACTTTACAGCACCGTAAAAGCCGCGGACGGCAGCATTCTGTTCGGAATAAGCCCGGCAGGAAATATCAATACCGTATACGAAAAACAGTACGCCGACGTTTACCGCTGGTGCTCCGAAAAGGGATATCTCGACTACATCTGCCCGCAGGTCTATTTCGGGCTCGAGCACCAGACCTACGACTTCAAAAAAGTCTCAAAGACCTTCCAGAGCATAATCAAGACAGATTCTGTCGAGCTTATAATCGGCATGACGCTCGGCAAGGCAAAATCGGGCACCGATCAGTATGCGGGAAGCGGCAAAAACGAGTGGAAGGAACACAAGGACGTGCTCGTGCGCTGCCTTGAGTACACAAAGTCGCTTGAAAAATGCCGCGGCGTTGCATACTTCTGCTATCAGTATTTTTACGATCCGATAAGCGGAGCCTCGGTCTCCGAAACCAAAACAGAGCGCGATAATTTCATACCGCTGCTTAAGACCATAACATGGACAGACCGATAAAGCAAATCAAGGATAAACAAATATAAGGAACCCCAAAGAAAGGAATCCTCCCGAAAAATGATCGAACTGAGACACATCAGCTTTGAGGCGGACGGCGGCGACGAACGCGGCGGTCAGCCCAAAGAAATACTGCACGACATCAACCTGACGGTTAACGATCGCTTTGTTGCGATAACGGGACCGAACGGCGGCGGCAAATCCACGCTTGCAAAAATAATCGCGGGCATCTACACACCCACATCGGGTCAGATACTGCTCGACGGTCAGGATATCACCGCTCTCTCGGTGACGGAGCGCGCCCGCGCGGGCATCAGCTATGCCTTCCAGCAGCCCGTAAGATTCAAGGGCTTGCGCGTGCGCGACATACTCGACCTTGCCGCCGGACGCAAAAACGATCTCGACGAATCCTGCGCATACCTCTCCGAGGTCGGGCTCTGCGCGCGCGACTATATCGACCGCGAGCTGAACGCGAGCCTGTCGGGCGGCGAATTAAAGCGCATTGAAATAGCAACGATACTCGCGCGCGGCACAAAGCTTTCCATATTTGACGAGCCCGAGGCGGGCATCGATCTCTGGAGCTTTCAGAACCTCATCCGCGTGTTTGAAAAAATGTACGAAACCACGCGCGGCAACATCATGATAATCAGCCATCAGGAGCGCATACTCAACATCGCCGACACCATAGTGGTGCTGAAGGCGGGGCGGATAGATGCCGTCGGACCGCGCAGCGAGATACTGCCCGGGATTCTCAATTCGGCAGCAAGCGGTGCCTGCCGCGTGCTCACAGACAGAATAGAGGGGGTGACTCTTTAATGGACGCGATCGAAAAAAAGCTGCTGCATGAAGTGGCGGATCTCGATGCCCTTCCCGTGGGCGCATACAATATACGCGAAAACGGAAAGCTCGGCGGGCGCAACACGACCGCAAACATCGACATTCAGACAAAAAAGGACAAACCCGGCATCGACATTTATATCAAGCCCGGCACGGTCAACGAGAGTGTGCACATTCCCGTGATACTCAGCGAGACCGGACTTTACGATATGGTGTACAATGATTTTTACATCGGAGAGGGCTGTGACGTCGTGATAGTTGCGGGCTGCGGCATACACAACGGCGGCTGCAACGAGAGCAGACACGACGGCATCCATACCTTCTACGTCGCCAAGGGTGCTCATGTGAAATATATTGAAAAGCACTACGGCGAGGGTGAAGGCAGCGGCAAACGCCTTATGAATCCGACCACTGTCGCTCACATCGCCGAGAACGGCATCATGGAAATGGAAACGACGCAGATATCCGGCATCGACGACACCCTGCGCTGCACAAAAGCCGACCTTGCGGCGGGCGCTAAGCTGGTTATACGCGAAAAGATACTGACCACCGGAGATCAGAACGCACACACCGACTTCACCGTTGACCTTAACGGCGAGGGCAGCTCTGCCGACGTCGTGTCGCGCAGCGTTGCCAAAAACGACAGCCGTCAGCAGTTTGACAGTCTTATAAACGGCAATTCCGCCTGCCACGGTCACACCGAGTGCGACGCCATAATAATGGACAACGGCCGCGTTCTCGCCAAACCGTGTCTTGCCGCAAACAACATCGACGCCTCGCTCATCCACGAAGCTGCCATCGGCAAAATAGCCGGCGAGCAGCTCATCAAGCTCATGACGCTCGGTCTTACCGAAAAGGAAGCCGAAGAGCAGATCGTCGCAGGCTTTCTTGCATAAGATAATAAGATAATAAATAAAAAACGAACCCCGCAG
>CAJLZE010000068.1 GCA_905210995.1 uncultured Anaerotruncus sp. | reverse complement strand
TCAAAACGAGTTTTTAAACACCGCCGCCTATATAATCAGCGAACCGATAGCTTTATTTGATTTTTATCAGTCCTCGGCAAAGACCTCGAACTCAACTATTCTGAAGAAGTGCGGGTTGTCGTTCGGTCCCGACACGCTCTTGCCGTATTTGGCGTTGAAGCCCGCGGTCGCCGCGGCGTTGCGGCTGCGCGGCGCCGTAAGCGCGAACATGACGTAATTTGCCTCGGTCGGAGCAAACGACGCGCCGAACATATTCGTGTTGCTGTCCACCTGCTCATACTTGAGGTCGGTGACAAGATCCTCCGCCGAATAAACGACGGTCCAGTTCTTGCCGTCCTTGCTGACGAGGATGTCAAAGCCTTCGATATCCATCAGCGTGGCGGTGTTGTAGAGCTTGAAGGATGCGACCTTTTCGGTCGAATCGAGCTTATACCAGAAGCCGCAGAGATATTTGCCCGCGGCGTCAAGCTGCCCGTTCGGCAGATACTTCTTCGCAAGCGTGGTGTATTTGTTAACCTCCGCCTTTGTGAAGGTGAGCGCCACGTCCATATATTTGCTGTTCGGATCGTAGGTCTTGATGCCGTCGGTGCCGCTAGCGGAATCGTTTATGCGCTTTATACCGAACCACGAGCCGGAATCGACCGTTTTGCCCGACAGCAGGTTGCTTGTATATTTTTTCGTCTCCTCGGCGCCGCACACGGTGCAGGTGCGCGTTTTTACACCCGGAGCGGATGCCGTCGCCTCGGTCGTTACCTTCCACTCGCCGAAGGTGTGCGGAACGGTGACCGAAATGCTCTCGACCTTGCCGCACACGGTGCAGGTGCGCTCGCGCTTGCCCGCCGATGCGCAGGAAGCAGCCGAGACCTCGCACCAATCGCCGAATTTGTGCGCCGCGCCGGTCTGCGGGTTACCTATCTCGGCAAGACGGCGGTCGATAAGCTCCTGTATGCGCACCATCTCCGCAGAGTCGTTAAGCACTTTTACAAACTGCGTTGACGATTCGCCCGCAGGATAGTATTTCAGATCCTTCGATACAAACGAATAATCCGCGCCGACCGCAGTGTTGCCGGTAAGGGCACAGTATGTCATGAGCGTTTCGATGTAGCCCGTGAGGAAGTTCGGATGCTGATTGTCCTTGGTGTTGACAAAGTCGGCGCGCTTGTACTTATAGCCCATTCCGCTGACCTTGTTGTTCCAGAGGTCGCTCACCATCTCGCCCCACGGCAGGACGAGCCAGCCGTCGTTTTTCACCTTTTTCAGCGCCGCAAGGTTGTTGCCCTTTTCGGCAATGTCATAGTGCGTTATCATAACGGCAAACTTCGTTTCGGGCGGGAAAAGCGCCGCAAGCTTTTTGAGCTGATTGTATGTATCGCTCACATGTGCGCCGCGCTGCTGGAATATCACCCAGTCCTGACGGTAGAAATCGTCCATCGCCTTTCCCTGCGGGTTATTGTAGTAGTTCGGGTGCAGCCCGGTCATGAGCTGATAGAGCCCGTAATTTGACGTGCCCGCGGGCAGACCGTCGTCGCTCGCCTTGTTTCTGCCGTCAAAAAAGCCTGCGGAGCCGTATGTGAAGTTCGTCACGGTAACGTTGTCGCCGAGTTTTTCGGCAAGGCGCGCGAAATTGCCCTTTTTGGTCGTCGGAGAGCCGTTGCTGTTTATTACGACCTCGCCGTAATAAAGCATGGAATTTCCCGCGAACATGACGCGCTTCTCGTCAAGCGAAGCGACAGCCGAAAAGCTTTCGTTTTCGACGGTGCCGCAGCGCGAACAGGTGCGCGACCGCACGCCGTCGGCGTCGGCCGACGTGCCATCGTCGAGAGTGCCGCCGTGTTCCGTGCCGTCGGTCTTTTCGGCGTCGCCTCCGTCGGGCTTATTTGCACACGCGACAAGAAGAGCCGCAGCGCACAACAACGCCGCCGTCAGCACGATCCCATGAAAAAAAGCTTTTCTGATCATTTCAGATACCCGCACCCGCAGTCGGGTGCCGTCCTTCCGTAGTGTGTTTAAAACAAGTCAGCAGGAAATATCCGCAAGACTGAATTTTATGACTTTTTCAAGCTCCGCAAGAGTAGTTTCGACCTGAAGCCCGATCCTACCGCCGCTGAAATAAATGCGTTCGTATTTCTTTGCGCTCTCGTCTATCACCGTCGTAAAGAATTTTTTCATCCCGACCGGCGAGCAGCCGCCGTGGATATAGCCCGTAAGCGGCAAAAGCTCTTTTGCCTTTATCATCGCAATGCTTTTTTCGCCCACCGCAGCGGCTGCCTTTTTAAGATCGAGCTCGCCGCTCACCGGCACGAGAAAAACATAATGCGCATTGGTCTTTCCCACCGTGACGAGCGTTTTGAAGACCGAATCCGGGTCCTCGCCGAGCGCCGCCACAAGCTCCTCGCCGCTCACCGCGCCAGAGTCGGTGTAGTCGTGCACTTTGAAATCGATCTTTTTCTGTTCAAGGATCCTCACCGCGTTGGTCTTTTCAATTCCGTTTTTCAATATGATCGCCTCGCATAAATCGTCCGTTACATTTTTATATATCAATTATACCATATAATCGAGCGAATTAAAAGATGATTTTATTATTTTTGCTGTCCTCGGGGATCATTTTTTCTTTTGCTGGACCGCTTTTTTCACCATTTCCTCAAAAATGTCTGAATTCCCGACACGCGCGGCAAAAATGACCGTTTTCATTTTGCACGATATATGATATAATAAGGTGAAAACCGAGGGATGGACAAATATGCGCAAAGAACAAAAACACGAAACGGACAAGCATGCTCCGCTCGCACTGCCGCTGCCCGCAAAGATAGCCGTATTCTGCATATGGGCTGCCGTTATCGTTTTCTGCGTGATCGACCGCGACAAGATCTCGGTCGACGAGGTGCTGAAATACACGCCCTCCGACCCGTTTCTTGCTGCCGTCGTAATGCTGCTGCTGTTTGCCCTGAAATCGGTGAGTATTGTGATATACTGCGGTATACTTTATATCGCCTCGGGCATAATATTCCCTCTCCCGACCGCAATACTCGTAAATATCCTCGGCACTGCGATAATGGTCTCGATACCCTATTTTATCGGCAGGCGCACAGGCGCCGATGCTGCCGAGCGGGTGCTTGAAAAATTCCCGAAGGCAGCCGCGATAAAATCGCTGAGAGACCGCAACGATTTCATGTTCACCCTCACGGTGCGCATGATAGGCATATTGCCCTGCGATATCGTGAGCCTGTATTTCGGAGCGTGCGGCGTCAGCTACCCGCACTACCTCGCCGCCTGCATCATCGGTATGCTGCCCTCTATCATCAGCAAGCCGATACTCGGAATGAGCGCCGGCAATGTCCGCTCGCCGCAGTTTATCGCCGCGCTCTGCATCAGCGCGGTGTTCTGGATCGCATCTCTCATCGCCTGCGCCGCAGTAAAGAAAAAGCACCGCAGACAAAGCACAAAGGAGCCGGTATGATGGATAACGGAAAGATCAATATTCTTGTCACGCTCGACCGCAACTATATCCACTGCTTCAACACTATGCTGTATTCTCTCCTCCGCTCTGACCCCGAAACGGACTTTGACGTCTACCTCATGAACGGAGGCAGCATCGGGGATGGCGACCTGGCGCTTGCGCGCCGGATGCTCGGCGGGCGCGGCAAAGTGTTTTCGGTACGTGTGGATGAATCGGGGCTTGCCGATGCTCCGACGACCGACCGCTACCCCCGCGAGATGTATTACCGCATTTTCGCCGCCAAATATCTCCCCGAAACGCTCGACCGCATTCTGTACCTTGATCCCGATATTACCGTTATCGGGAGCCTTGGCGAGCTTTACCGCACACCGATGGATAACGGAAAGTATTTTGCCGCCGCCTCGCATATAGGGACGATCCTTCATCTGATAAACGAGCTGCGTCTTGACATGGAGGAGGAGAGCCCTTATATAAACTCGGGCGTCATGCTGATAAACCTCGGACTTCTGCGCCGCGAGCAGCGCACGGAGGATGTCTATGCATATATCGATTCGCACCGCGGCAAGCTCATACTGCCGGACCAGGATATAATCAGCGGTCTTTACGGCGACAGGATAATTCCCCTCGACCCGTTCAGGTACAATATGACCGAGCGGCTGCTTATCTTCCACCCCCAGAGCGTGGGGAGGAACGAACTTGATTTTGTGCGCAAAAACTCGGCCGTGATACACTACTGCGGCAGAAACAAGCCGTGGAAGAGCGGGTATATAGGCAAGCTCGGAATATTTTATAAGGAAGCCGCCGAGGGTCTTGCAAGAGACTATCCGGCAGTGGGTGACGACAGTGAAGAATACGGAACTTGAAAAGAGAATAAAGACGGGAGCCGTGCTGACGCTTGCGGCTGCGGCTGTTATTGCCGCCTCCGGTATACCGTATGTGCTGAACGCCGTCTGCTTTCTTTTGGCGCTCGGCGGTGAATACGAGCTGCTTCGCGGTGTCGGCAGTGCCGACGCGCGGCGCATGACAGTGTGCGGGGCAATATGTGCGCTCGCCATGTTTATTCCGTGGCGCTTCTATTTTGTCGCCGCGGCTGTCGCACTTGCCGGATTCGGCACGGCGTTTGCCTTTATGATGAAAAAAACGGGAACATTCCGCCTCACGAATACGCGTCAGATAGCGCCGTTTGCCGTGATGATCCCTCTATTTCTGCGTACGGTAGTTGAAATAAGATCGGCCTCGGGCGGGCTTTACCTCGTCATACTCGTTATCGTGGGCTGTGCCGTCACCGATGTTGCCGCATATTTCACCGGCAGAGCGCTCGGAAAGAAAAAGCTCGCTCCGCACGTCAGCCCCGGCAAGACCGTGGCGGGCTTTGTCGGCGGCATCGTGCTCTCCACAGTCGTTATGACCGGTATTGCAGCCGCCGTCACCGCCATAGGCGGAGCCACGGTGAGATATGCCGTTCTTGTTCCCTATCTTGCCGCAGCGGCTGCCGTCGGGCAGTTCGGCGACCTGTGCTTCTCCACTCTCAAACGCGGAATGGGCATAAAGGACTTCGGCAAGCTCCTCCCCGGTCACGGCGGTATACTCGACCGCTTTGACAGCCTGATATTTGCGGCGCCGTTTCTGTGCGTGGTAAATTCAATGATCGAAATAATATACTGAAAACGGATATGAACAAAGCAATGAAAAACGGAAAGACAAAGCAAAACGTAAAAACAAACACAAAAACACATAAAGCGCTGAAGGCCGCGGGGATCGCGGCAGGCGCGGCGGCGGCAGCGTCGCTCCCCGCCGTGATAACGACAAAATGTCTTGTAAACGTCGCGCTCGACCGTGAGCCGCCGCAGTTTCTCAAGGATGCCAACCGGCTCGTGTCCGGCTCACAGGCGAACGAGGATTTCATGCGCCGTGTGAGCGAGGCTTCGGAGCGTCTTGCGGCGACTCCAAACGAGACTGTCAGGATAACCGCCCACGACGGGCTGACACTCACGGGTCATGTGATCGCCGCCGAAGATCCCGAGCGTGTGATAATCGCCATGCACGGCTGGCGGTCGTCGTGGCACGCCGATTTCGGCATGGTAGCCGACTTCTGGCACCGAAACAACTGCACGGTGCTTTACGCCGAGCAGCGCGGGCAAAACAACAGCGACGGCGAATACATGGGCTTCGGGCTCACCGAAAGATTCGACTGCCTTGACTGGGTAAAATACATGAACTCACGCTTCGGCACCGCACTGCCCGTATGGCTCTGCGGCGTTTCGATGGGAGCGACCACCGTGCTTATGACCGCAGGACTCGACCTGCCGGAAAACGTGCACGGCATAATAGCCGACTGCGGCTTTACCTCGCCCGGCGCGATATGGAAGCACGTAGCGGAAAAGAATCTGCACATTTCATACGGTCTGCGCAGCGCCGTTGCCGACGCTATGTGCCGCCGAAAGATACTCATGGGGGCGGACGATTACTCGACCGTCGATGCCCTGCGCGCGGCAAAGGTGCCCGTAATGTTCATTCACGGCACCGATGACAGGTTCGTGCCGATCTCGATGACATACGAAAACTACCTCGCCTGCGCCTCGCCGCGCGAGCTTCTCGTGGTTCCCGGAGCCGACCACGGAATGAGCTATTACCTCGAAAAAGAAAAATACGAGGAGCAGGTGCTGGATTTCTGGCATAAATACAGCTGATACCGCTCGTAAAAACAAAAAGCAGGAAAGGATATATCCTTTCCTGCTTTTTATTCTGTAATTTCGGTCGGCAAAAACAAGCGATATTTTACGCCTCGCCGAAACCGATCTTCACTATCTGCATTTTCATCATGCCGTCGCCGACACGGGCAAGAAAGCGGAAGAAGCCGCTGACGGAAGGATCCTTAAAATCGTTGTATCCGAGCATATAGCCGCGGCTCGAGACCCGCAGGCTGCCGTCCCATGCCGAAAGCTCATTCTTTGCGTCCGATACCGCAAAATATGCGCCGACGTCCTTGATATCCGCATCCTTCAGCCACGTTTTCAGCATCAGACCGACGGCTTTTCGGTTTGCGGCGTCAAACACCAGCACACCGCCGCCGAATCTTTTTGCCATTGCCCGAACGAGCTCTCTCACCTGCTCTTCAAGAAAATAATAAAACACACCGGCGACAAAAAACACCGCGCCGCCAGAGGCGTCGATATCGTCAAACCATACGGTGTCGTTCAGGTCGCACGGAATATTTTTTTCGCGCTCACCGGCGGGCAGCAGCTCGTTGCGCACGCCGATAACATCGGGAAAATCGAGATTGTAGATAAGGCAGCTCCCGTTGTCGCAGCTCCTGCCCGTGCCGTCAAGCCCGCAGCCGAGGTTTACGACCGCCGCGTTCGGATGTGTGCTCAGGTAGTCGCGCACCTCGCAGGCAAGATCGTTTTGCCGCATGGCGACCTCAAGAAAGCCGAAGCGCTGCATGGAGCTGCCCGACTTTTTCTCAAGCGCCGAAAAATCATAGTCGATACCGTCCGTCAACCGCATCGCCGTTTCGTCGCGGTAAAGAGACGGATAAAGCTCCGAGCACCTTTTTCGCGCATAAAGCGGGATGACGAGCGTCTCCTGCACTGTGTTTTTTTCTATTTTATATTTCATCCTTCTGTTCCCCGTCCGTTTTTTTACCGGCAGAGCGTTCATGCGCCGCCCGTACTTCTTTTAAAAATTCATCCGGATGCTCACCGGCAAGGCCTCCGTGCCCCAGATCGGCGAATATCTTCACCAGGAAAGGATATCCCCTGCTTTTCAGGTCGTCAAGCCCCCGCGACAGCTTCTTGTCAACGGTGCCTTTTATCCCGTACCAGAGGTGCATATCCGTTTTTTCAAACAGCGAATAGTCGGTCTTCTTGCCGATAAGATAGTAATCCTGGTTCTTCCAACTGTGCCACGTCGCCTTGCCGTAAAGGATCCGCTCGGCTTCATCGGGCGTTCGCCCGGTGATCTTCGCAGGAAATTTTTTTCGTCTCGGTCCCGGATGTCCCATGACCGCGTAAAAAAGACCCGTGAAGAAAAAGCAATAAACATCCTTGCCCCATTTGCTTTTGATGTCCGGATAATCGCGCAGCGACATACCGTCGGCGATCGTCGTCGTGATCGTCAGGCGCGTGGCGGAGAGCACCTCCATAAGCACCCGGCAACCGTATGAAATGCCGTACAGGATATCTATTTTGCCGCCGTAATGCTCAACGATATGATCGCCGAGACGTTTTGCCTCGTCCATGGGCGACACGAACTCCGTCTCCGGCTCGTCGGGGTTGAAGCCGTCGTAGGCGACAAGCACCACATGATAGACCTTTGCCATTTTATTTGCCGTCGGCAGCATACCGAGATAGCTCGTGCCGCCGCCGTGAAGCATCACCATAAGCTCGGGGTTTTCACTGCCGAATTCAAAATATTTCATCTCATCGTCTCCCTGCGGACGTGCTCACCGGTTTTTGCGCCGTAACGCAAAGCCAGCCGTTTTTGTTTTTATGTACCCGTATGTCGCAAAATCCGACCTGCCCGAGCACCGCGCTCAGTCGGGCGTCGTCATATATCTTCATACCGTCGATCTTTTCGGTCCACCGGTCGTCGCCCGGATCATCTCCGCCGCATTCGTTGCAGATAAGGAATGTCCCGCCCTCTTTCAGCACACGCATGACTTCACCAAAACACCGGTGCAGGTCCTGCCAGAAATATACCGTCTCAAACGCCGTTGCAAGGTCAAAACGGGCATCGTCGAACGGCAGCGCGGAGACGCTCGTCCGCATGACCTCGCAGCGCCCTTCCTCTACCGCCTTTCGGTTCACGTCAAGCGACTTCTTCACGCTGATATCGGAATAGTCAACTCCGCTCACCCGCCCGTTCGGGCATTTTTTGAGGAGCTTTGCGATATTCGCACCGCCGCCGCATCCGCAGTCAAGCACCGCGGCGTCGGCAGGGACGGACACCGACCGAAACCCCCAGTCTGCCAGAGCGCGGTGCCCGATATTCATCATCACGACCATCAGCTTTCCGCCAAGCCCGGTCGGCTTGCGCGTGTTATCGAAAAAAGACATTCTTTTCTTATATCCTTTCAAAAATGCTTATCTTGTTTGAAATGTTACGCACGAGCCCGATCTTACCGAGCAGCCGGTAGACCGGCACAAACACCGCCATGCCCTCGGTCAGGCTGTGCTCTCCGACAAAACGGAAATCCGGCAAAAGCTCCGCGAGCGCCCTGCCGTTCTTTATCCCCCACGTGAATTTTGCATGGCTCCCTTCGATAGACTTTTCCTTGAAGCTGCGCACGACCATGTGGTTCATCGTCTCGACGAGGACGGTCGCACGCGTGAATCTGCCCGCGATGACGGAGAAAATGCGCTTCACATCCGCCTCGCAAAGATACATCGTAAGCCCTTCGATAATAACGAGCGCGGGCGCGTCGGTCTTGGCGATAGCACCGCCCCAGTCGTCCATTGCGGACATGGCTATCTGCGAGATATCGCCGCTCTCCGGCATGAGCTTTTCCCTCACCGCGATTGTCTCGGGCAGATCGAGGTTATACCAATGCGAATACCCGCGCATACGATAACACCGGGTGTCGAGCCCGCAGGCAATGTTCACCACAACGCCACCGGGATCTTTATCGATCCATTCCGACACCAGCCGGTCGAGCACGATCGTTCGTGCAATAACGCCGCTGTGCATGGCGGCATCCTTATCCGCAAGAGAAAAATCGTAGTCGAGGTTATCTACTACCTCCTCCGCTTTGGCATCGTGAACGGTGCCGCGCGTTCTGCTTTCCTTGGCGCGGGCGTATATTGTTTGCAGCATGGTCTCCGGAACGCCCGAAAGCCTTATTTTTTCGCTCATATCACTTCATCTCCGCTTTCCGTTTTCCTTTGAACGTTGAACGTTTCGCTGTTACAGTCGGCTGCATGGTTAGCCTCGGCTAACCGACGCCCTTTGAAGCGGGTGCCGGGCATTGCGCGGCACCCACGTACGTTTTTTTCAGTTTGCTTTATAGTTGAACTCGATCTTTCCCTTTATCGAAGAGGGCGCGACCGAAATAAATGACTTGCCGGGCGTGACCTGAAGGACGGCGCCGCTTTCGTCGGTGAACACGAAGGGGGATGTATCGCCTATGCGCGACCATTTTATCGGCACGTATCTGCCGCCGCTTATATAGTATCCGCTTCCTTCTCCGGTGGTCGTGACATCTATCCTGCCCTCGGTGTCGTCGGCTATTGCGGCTGTGTCGGCAAACAGGATGAACACGTTCGTAAAGTTGAGCTGCTCGCCGTTTTCGGAATCAAGATGAGCGCGGTCGCCGAGCTGATAGCGGTAATAGGTGTTCGACGTGCGGCTGTATATCATCTGTACGTACTGCGAATTCGAGTAAGGGATGCAGACGTGCGTCGCGTCGCCGCTTCCCGCAAATTTGCTGTCGGCATCCATGAAATTGAACACCGGACGCACGGTACCCTGCGACGAGGTGGACCAGTTGTGGCGCGCGGCAAGCTTGAGTATCCTCTCTCCGCTCGTCATGAGCGAATGGGCCGTGCCCGCTTTTTCAAGCCTTGCGGGGTCGCGGTAGAAGCCGACGCCCGAATAACGGTCGTTTACGCCGTCAAGATAGGGCACATCGAGCGATTTTATCATCGTGTAGCCGAGAGGACTGCCGCCCGCGCCGACCATGAGCGTTCCGAACGCCTGCGCAAGGCTGACGGCATAGTGGCGCGTCGAACGCACGGGGCCGTATACCTCGCTGCCGCCGTATTCGTTGGTTATCATGATAAGACGCGTGATGCCGCCCTCGACAAGGACCTCGATAAGTATATCAGCCCGCGATATGCCCGCCTGCGGCGCCGCGGCGCTGAGGTTGTCGAGCACGATCGAAACAGGCAGAACACGGCGCAGATCGGCCTCGCTCTCAAGACCCGTCAGCGGGTCGGTGTACGTCACGCCGGGCTGCGGCGCGGCGGTCGTCTCGTCGCCGCCCGGCGCGGTGGTCCCGTCAGGTGTGGGGAGCGTTGACGCGCCGGCGGAGCTGCCGGGGACTCTTGTACCGTCATACGGCAGCGTGCCGGACGACGTTGGGTCGGTGGTGTCGCCATGCCCGATATGCGAGCACGATGAGAGCATTGCCGATACAAGTATCACGGCAGCAAGCAAAACAAACAGATTCTTTCGTTTTGTCATTCTTTTCATCATCCTGATCTTAAGCTTCAGCCCGGCTCGTAACGCCCGGGCGTTTTTCGTTCGGTTACGGCTTACGCGGATTTGTTTGCTCTTTCGAGCCAGATCATGCCCATTGTGAGAGCGGCGGAAAGCCCAGATTTTTCACCCTGCTTTACGATCTTTGAGGGGTTTTGGGATTCAACTACCTGAATAAATATCTTATCGGGCAGCTCTCTGCCGTTTTCGGTTTTATAGGACATTATTTCAAGTATAAGAAAGCACCGGTCGCTCATGTCGCCGTAGCATATCGTGTTTCCTTCTCTGACCAGCGGCATATTCATGTATCTGAGATACTTTCCGCCGACTTCACTGCGGGTCTCGGTTTTATCTGCCATTGTGACCTCCTTAGATAAACATATATATTTTCATTCATTATATTGTATCATATAATACTGCATAAGTCAATCATTATTTTGTAAACAGAGGAGAGAGCGGCGCATAAAATCCCCGGCGGCGCGGGGCACGGGAAGCGTGAGCGAATAAAGAGACTCCGAAGCAAGAAGAAGCTCCGACTGCCGCCGTGCCCCGGCGCTCTCTGCGGTGCGTGCATCCGACGGGCGCGTGAGCACGGGTAGCGCGGCGCTCCTGCGGGCATCGGAGAGGAATTTTCTGCCCCGTCCGTTTACCGCGAGCAGCGTCACATACGCGGGGAGCGCGTCAAGATCTGACTTCCGCGTCTCCGTCATCGCAAATATCACGGCGCGGCGCAGCCTTGCGTCGGTATATTTTTTCGTTGCGGCTGGC
>CAJLZE010000067.1 GCA_905210995.1 uncultured Anaerotruncus sp. | reverse complement strand
CTTCCGCAACGGACAAGCCAATCAAGAGACCGGATATGAACTCCTGCACATGAGATCCACCCACCGTATTTGACATAGCGTTGCAGGCTATACCGAGAACAATAAGAATGATTCCGTACAATATGTTTTTCTGCCGTTCCAACTCCTGCATACGGCGCAACAGGTCGAGGATCTGCTCATCGTCATAGACACGAACGCTGTCCTCCGCCGCATCCTCGCCGTCCATCAGTTCGGAAAGTGTAACGGAAAGCTCTTTGCAGAGCTGCTCGATGATGCTGTAATCCGGCATACACTTGCCGTTCTCCCATTTGGAAATCGTTTTATTGGACACGCCGAGCGTTTCCGCCAATTGTTCCTGCGTCAGATTTTTCTCTCTGCGCTTCTTTGCGATGTAACTTCCGATAGCTGCTTGATTCATTTGGATTGCCTCCTATATTGAAGATGCTTTGAGTATAGGGCAAAAGCCGATACAGCTACATCCCCCGGTGGTAGAATGTCGGTGGAATTGCAGGAAATGGTGTCGGCTTTTTGCATCCTAATCATTTTTCTGTGTCTTCCGGCAAACGAAACACAAGAATCGCCTTGCAGGAATTGGTCACGGAAAAGCTCACAGGTTCCCACCCGTCTTTTGCTTTTTCATTGATTACTTTTTCAATTTCGTCTGCCATTTTCTTTGCCTTGGGTGCGTAGTCGGTCACAATGGTTTTGTAAGTCATAAGAGTCCCTCTTTTCGTCATTCTAAGTTATCCTGATACTTAATCACTGTATATTATAAATTCTTTATGTTAATTCAGATACCGAAGTAGTGTAATATCTGCGTAAAATCTCAGAATAGCATTCATTGAAAAGGCGGTTTGTCATCCGCACAGCACATGGGAAAGGGATTTTCTTACTGTAAAAGGCTTATTTCTTTGCTTTTTCCTTCTTTGGCTTGTGCATTCGACACAAGCCGCTTTTCAATTATTGTACCAGCGGTTTCTTGTGGTTGCAAGCGAAAAAGCTTAAACTATAAATAGTTGAAAAAGACTAAACAGTCTCACGGAGGGATGAATAATGAAATGCGAAAATTGCGGCAGAAATGAGGCTAACTTCGTATATCGCAGCAACATCAATGGCAGAACAGAAGAGCACCATCTTTGCCAAGCCTGTGCAGAAAAGCTAGGCTACACGCGGGGGTTCTTTGCTCAGCGGCCATCTGTGATGGACAGCTTCTTTGGGAATGATAATTTCTTTAGCTCCATGCCGTCCCTGATGGGGCGGATGCTGGAGAGTCCTTTTGATGATTTCTTCGACACAATGCCTGCCATTGGCGCAGCTCCGGTACAGGAGGTTCAGGAGGAACAGAAGGATAATCTGATGAGCAGTGAGGAGCAGAGCCGTTTTTCCTACCTGCGTCAGATGAATGCATTGAAACAGGCACAGAAGAAGGCCATTCACGAGGAGAACTTTGAACAGGCCGCCCAGCTTAGAGACGAGATCCACCAGTTGGAGGAGGCTCATAAAGAAGCCGAGGCATCCAAAAAAGATGCGAAAGAACGCCATTAAGTAAGGCACGCATCAAAAGGGAAAACACACTTCACGGAAAAAAGAGGTATTGCATTATGGATGAAAATAAATTCACTCCCACTGCGGAAGAAGCCTTACAGTTGGCTCAGGAGGCCGCAGGTGAATTGGGTCACGGTTATATGGGTACGGAACACCTGCTGCTTGGATTGATGCGTGAGGACGAGGGACTTGCCCATACGGTGTTGACAGAGGCCGGTCTGACGGATGATCTACTCACGGAAATGATTCGTAAAACCGCCGGTTCCCGCCCTTCCGACAATGGCAATTCTGCCCAGAGCTTGAGCCCAAGAGCAAAGCATGTACTTGAAATTGCCATGGAGGATGCCATTCGCGGTGGTTATGCCTACGTTGGAACAGAGCATCTGCTGGCAGGCATTCTCCGCGAGGGTAACAATATGGCAGTCCGTATCCTGCGGTCTGCCGGCGTGGACGCCCGCCAACTGTATATAGCACTGATGGAGAAAGTCAGCGTTGCATCCCATGCGCAAAGCGGCGGCAGCGCCTCGGGTACCGAAAACAGCGAGGAAAGCGGCAAGAATAAGACCCTATCGGAGTTCACCCACGATTTGACGGCTGACGCCAGAACAGGAAAACTGGATCCTGTCATTGGTCGTGATAAAGAGATCAAGCGAGTAATTCAGATTCTGTCTCGTCGCAGTAACAATAACCCTTGTCTCATCGGCGAACCCGGTGTCGGCAAAACCGCCATTGCCGAGGGATTGGCTCAGAAAATTGTCTCGGGTAAAGTTCCGGAAAAGCTGCTGGACAAAAAGTTGCTGTCTTTGGATCTTACCGGCATGGTAGCCGGTTCCAAATACCGCGGTGAATTTGAAGACCGTATCAAAAAGGTCATGCAGGAAGCTAAAAAGGACGGCAACATCATCCTTTTCATCGACGAGCTGCATACCCTTGTCGGTACAGGCTCAGCCGAGGGTGCCGTTGATGCCGCCAATATTTTGAAGCCTGCGCTTAGCCGCGGTGAAATTCAGGTTATCGGTGCTACCACTTTGAATGAGTACCGCAAGTACATCGAGAAGGATGCCGCACTGGAGCGTCGTTTCCAGCCGGTTACCGTAGGTGAGCCGAGTCAAGAGGCTGCATTAGAGATCTTGAAGGGTCTGCGGGCAAAGTATGAGCAACACCACGGTCTGCACATTACCGATGAAGCCCTGAAGGCTGCGGTGGAATTATCATCCCGATATATCAACGACCGATTCCTGCCGGACAAAGCTATTGATCTAATGGACGAGGCTGCCAGCCGTGTGGAGTTAGAGGAAGAAGAACCCTCCGAAGAATTCACAAATCTTGAAGAGAAGCTCAACGCACTTGCCGCAGACAAGGAAGCCGCTATTGCCGCCCAGGACTTTGAGAAGGCCGCTAAACTGCGGGATACCGAAAAGGACTATAAGAAGCAATTGGAGACCGAGCGCAATAAGCACCGCGATAACAATAAAGCACACCGTGATGTGACCGAAGAGGACATTGCCTCTGTTGTATCAGACTGGACCGGTGTTCCCGTAACACGGCTTACCGAGGACGAGAGTCAGCGCCTGCTGCATATGGAAGATATTCTCCATAAGCGAGTTGTGGGTCAGGACGAGGCTGTAAAGGCTGTTGCCCGTGCCATCCGCCGCGGCCGTGTCGGTTTGAAGGATCCCAAGCGTCCTATCGGCAGTTTCCTGTTTCTCGGTCCTACCGGCGTCGGTAAAACAGAGCTGTGTAAGTCTTTGGCAGAAGCCATGTTCGGCGACGAAAACGCTATGATCCGAATCGATATGTCCGAATACATGGAACGCCATACGGTGTCCCGTCTGGTTGGTTCGCCTCCCGGATATGTAGGTCACGATGAAGGCGGTCAGCTGACGGAAAAGGTGCGCCGCAAGCCCTATTCCGTTGTTCTGTTCGATGAGATCGAAAAGGCGCACGAGGATGTCTGGAACATCATGCTCCAGATTTTGGACGATGGCCGTATCACCGATTCTCAGGGTCGCACCGTTGATTTTAAGAACACCGTCATCGTTATGACCAGTAACATTGGTGCTAAGGCACTGACTGATGCCGGATCCAAGTTGGATTTCAAAGCCGATGACAAAAAGGCAGAGGCGGATGCCGACAAGGCATACGAGCAGGCCAAGGAAACCGTTATGGAAGAGTTGCGCCGTACCTTCCGTCCCGAGTTCTTGAACCGTATTGATGACATCATCGTGTTCCGTGCTCTTAACGAGCAGGATATCGAAGAGGTTGCCCGTCGGATGCTCAAGACCGTGGAAAACCGTATGGAGTCCATGGGTATTCATTTGGATGCAAACGAAGAGGCTGTGAAGGAGCTTGCCAGAGTGGGCTTTGACCCGAAATACGGTGCCCGTCCGCTGCGTAGAGCCATTCAGAGCAAGGTGGAGGACGCCGTGGCAGAGAAAATGCTGGATGGCACGCTCGATACCGGCGATACCGCCAAGCTGACTGTGGAGGACGGCAAACTGGTTGTGACCAAGTGACAATCCTTAGAAAGTCTATATATTTGCGATATCCCCGGACGGTCATTGACCACCGGGGATATTCGCTATCCGACTTAAAATCACTGTTTTTAAAGAATCGTTTCGTTGATTGCACTTCTGGGAGACAACGGGGTACTTTTTAATCGGAGAATACTTTTGTGCCATTTCACGTCGGATATACTCGCAGATCTTAACAAGTCGCACCCATTCCCACGAATCGGGGATGTCAAACTGTAACCTCATCCGGCAGCGATCACACTTCATCGCCGATTTTCTCATAAGAGGTGTTATCAGAACTCGGCTGTTTAACGAATACCCCCAGTAGTTCAACGATTACTCGGCTGTTTAACGATTGCGGCAGAGCAGAAAGCCGCAATCCCCATAAAATGTACAAAACCCCGCCGCAGAATTGCTCTGTAGCGGGGGTCGCTTATGTGCCAAAATAGCCGAAATGCCTGATTTCAAGCGGTTTTCGGGCATAGAAAAAGTCCACCGTAATTCTATCAAAATTACGGTGGACTTATGGCGGAGAGGAAGGGATTCGAACCCTTGTGACATTGCTGTCAAACGGTTTTCAAGACCGCCTCGTTATGACCGCTTCGATACCTCTCCGTATTTGATTTACCGTTATATCTTACCACAATCATTCGGCTTTGTCAATAGCCGTGCGGCACTTTCTTTCACGTTAGCGCACAAAAATTCGCTCTGACGGTCGGATAAATGAAAGACTGCTGTTGGGGAAGCCCTTTCAGAGCTTCCCGCACAGCCGCCCTTATCTCTATATACCGTATTTTGTGACAAGTCGCTCGAGCTTTTTGCCGATGGGCGTTATAAGCACCGAAAGGAACAGCACGTTCGACAGGGCATAGACCGCCGTTACCGGCGCGGCGCTCACTATCGCGGCGATATAGCGTGAGAGAGAGAATTTTCCGTCCCACCACAGGACGGTCCATATGTCCATGAGAAACGAAAACAGCACGCCCGCGAGCGCTCCGTACAGAAACAGTGCCGCGCGGCTTTTTTTCAGCTGCCGTGCGAGTACGCCGGCGAGGAATCCTATGATCCCCCAAACCATCATCTGAAACGGTGTCCACGGTCCCTGACCGAACAGGATATTCGAAAGTATTGCAGTCAGCGCGCCGCAGAGAAAGCCCGACTCGGCGCCGAGGTATATCCCGCATATCACGACCATAGCCGTGACCGGTTTGAAGTGCGGCACGGCATAAAAAAGGAATCTGCCGAGCACCGAGAGCGCCGTCATTGCGGCAAGGACCGCCATGCGGCGGGTATCGTCGGGGCGGTTTTCGAACCGTGCGAAAAACGGCACGCATGACAGCACCGCAAGGCACACGGATATCCAGATATACGCGCGGTCGCGGAACACAGTTGCGCCGAGCGCGACGCAGGCTGGCACGAGAAGCAGATAAACGGTGAGCGATATTGCCCTTCTGCCCTTTTCAGACTTCATCTTTGCCCTCCCTTCCGAGCGCCGTGACGTCGCCGACGGTCACGGTGCCGTCAAATATCCCGCGTGACATACGACAGGCGGCGGTAGTGTAGAAATCGTTGCCGCCGAAGAATTTCTGCGGGCAGGAAGGGGAGAGAAGCTCGCCGTCGAAGAACAGCCCGCAGCGGTCCGAATACGATGCGGCAAATTCAACGTCGTGCGTCACTATCACGACGGTGATGCCGTCGTCCCTCAGACCGCGCAGTATTTCGCCGAGATTTTCCTTGGCGTAAGCGTCGATGCCTTTGGTCGGTTCGTCAAGCAGAAGCAGGCGCGGCGAGGTGAGAAGTATCTTGGCAAGCGCGCTCTTCTGCATTTCGCCGCCGGAAAGGTCGTAGGGGTGGCGGTCGAGCAGCGCCGAAATGCCGAGGCGTTCGGCTATGTCGGCGACCGCCTGCCCGGCATCCTGTCCCGTGCGGCCCATCACACGGTATATGTCGGTGAGGTCGGCGCGCACGCTGTCCTTGAGAAACACCGTCTGCACGTTCTGCGGAAGCATTGCGACATTGCGGCGATGCAGCTCGGTCTGCTTCATTTCCTTTATATTTTTGCCGAATATGAAGGTCTTGCCGCGGTAGGCGCGTTCGGCACCCGACACGGTCCTGAGCAGTGTTGTTTTGCCCGATCCGTTGCCGCCGAGGACGGAAAATATTTCGCCCCGCATTATTTCGAGTGTGGTGCCGCGCAATATGTCGGGCGCGCTGCGCTCGTAGCGGAACCATACGTTTTTCATCGTCAGCGCGGGCTCGGATGAGAGCGCCGGCTCCTTTTCGGCGGCTTTTTTATGCGGAAAAGCCGAAAGGAACTGTCTGCCCTCTCTGACCGTTATCGGCAGGTCGTCGGTGTCCGCACCTAGTCCCGCGGCAATGCGCGCCGCCGACGGAAAGCCCGCAAATATTTCCGACGAGCGCATATCACGGCAGACGCGACGCGGCGCATCGCAGGCGACGATCCTGCCGCCGTCCATGACCGCCACGCGGTCGGCGGTGGGGAACAGCTCCTCGAGCCGGTGCTCGGCGATTATCACGGTCGTTCCGAGCTCGCGGTTTATTTTGGAGAGCGTGGCTATGAAATTCTGTGCGGCTATCGGGTCAAGCTGTGAGGTCGGCTCGTCAAGTATCAGAAGCTCGGGCGACATTGCCATTACGGAGGCGAGATTGAGCAACTGCTTCTGCCCGCCCGAGAGGTCTGCCGTTCCGCTTCTGAACCACCCGTCGATGCCGAAATAGTTTGCCATTTCGCCGACGCGCAGCCGTATGCTGTCGCTGTCGCAGCCGAGGCTTTCGAGCCCGAAGGCAAGCTCGTGCCACACCTTGTCGGTAACGATCTGCGCCTCGGGGCTTTGCAGCACATAGCCGATCTTCTGCGCGCTCTCCCGGTCGGTGAGCGAGTCGAGCGGTCTTGAGCGGAACAGTATGTTCCCGCTCAGCTCTCCGTGCGGGGCAAGCTCGCGTTTTATCAGCTTCAGCAGTGTGGTCTTTCCGCAGCCCGATCTGCCGCACAGCAGGAGAAATTCACCCTCGCGGACGGTAAGGGAAACGCCGTCGACGGCATTTTCGGTGCATCCGGGATAGCGGAAGCTCAGATCTTCGAGCGCAAGTATTTCCATTTGAGTGCCTCCGTGATTTCGATGATGAACGGGATAAGGCAAAATAACGCGAATGCAAGATAAAGGCATACGGATCTTGCCGAGAGATCGGGAGTTGATATTCGCGGGTAAAAGCCGAAGCGGAACGCGCCCGTGCCGAGCCCCGCAAAGGATATCCCGCCGAGAAGCACCGCCGCCGCAAGCAGCACGCCGTCGGAGGAAGTGAAGCGAAAAAGCGAAAAGTGGGTGCGCCCGTGCAGCCCTCCGCCGCGCGCGCGCATCGATGCGCCGGTATCGACGGCATTTTCAAGTGCCCATGTGACGAGCGCCGAAAACACACGTGCCGAGCTTTGCAGCTTTGAGACGAATCCCGCCTCCGAATAGTAGCCCATGGATATCTGCGCACGCTTTATCTCATGCCATTTTCTTTTGAAAAGCGGGATGAAGCGCAGCGACATTGAAACGACGAGCGCCGCCTTCGGCGCTGCGCGTCCGATGAGGTACATTACTCTGTCCGATGTCATGATGTCGGAAAAGCATCGGCACCAGAGCAGCACGGCAACTGTCATTGCTGCTATATCGACGCCGTACCACAGCGCTTCAAGCGTCACCGGGTTGCCGTTCATGAAGAAAAGAGGCGTCGCGCCGTTGTGTGAGAAGAGGGGGTTGGTCAGCGATATCATAATGAAAAGCGGCGGGTAAAACGAAATATCCGAAAGGAATTCGCGCAGCGTATGAAGCGACACCGAGAAAAGCGCGGCGCCCGCAAGCGAGAGAGCGAGTATCACGGGGTGCGAGGTGAACATGGTCACCAGCGTGAGCGATGTGATGTACACAAACGCCGGCACGGGGTGAAAATGCCCGAAGGCGGTCTGTCTTTCGTTCATTGCGTGCCGCCTCCGCTCATCCATTCGCAGCCCACGTCGCGCCCGAGGTCGCAGGTGTAGACCCATTCGATAACGTCCTTGTCGTGCAGCTCGTATCTTGAGCAGCCGTATTGAGGAAATTCTCCGTTTACCATGTACATCCAGCCCGAAAGCGGACCGCATGAAAATTCGTAGAGGTAGCTTATCCCGCGGACATAAACACTGCCGAACTGATTTTCGTCGGCGCCCTGGTATTCCATCTGTATCTTGTTGTACCTTACCGCGCGGCTCAGAATGTCCCACACGCTGTCTCCCGGGCGCAGCACGTATTCCGTCACCGGCAGTATCACGCCGTCCCCGGGGATCCAGTCGCCTTCTTTCAGATTCTCGTCAAGCTCGTCGTAGTTGCCGTAAACGGTGTCGCAGCGTATGCTTATAAATACCGTCTCCGAATCGGGCGTGATATCGTCGATGTGAGTCAGATAATATTCGTCAACCGTCTGAAATTCGGTGCCGCATATCAGCACCGCCGCGATAAGAACTATCGCAAACACGGCGAGTATGTCTTTTTTCATTCGATACCGGTCTCCCTGCCGTGGATGAGAAGGTCAGGGCTCATCTGCCCAACTGCGCTCAAGCTCATCCATTTCGGCTTTTTTCTTTCTTCTGCGCTTTCTTATACGCCGCACGAGCATAAACGCGACGGCAAGCGCAATAACGGCGAGCACCGCGCCGATAATGAGCGCGCGAAACAGGCCGTCGGTCTTGGTCTTTGTCTTTATAAGGTCCTCTGAATGCTCGATAAGTGCTCGGTCGGGCTCGGCGAGCGCCATAACGCGGCGGTATATGCCGTCAACGGTCTTTTTGTCCGAAAGTCCTATCGACTCAAACGGATAAAGCTCTTCGGCAATATCGCGGTTTATCGCGTCGATCTCCGCTCTTATCGCGTCTATCTTGTTTTTGGCGTCGGTCAGACGGCTGATGTATCCGTCCTTGCCGTCAAAATCGTCCGATCTTTCGAGCTTGTCGAGCAGCTTTACGACGGTCACATAATCGGCTGTCGTGGGCTCGTCGGGTATCGCGTCGGCGTCGGCGCGGTCGGTGGGCGAAAAATAAAGAATGCTTTCGTCCGTTCCGCTTTTGTCGGTGTCCTCAACAACGGTCGTCGCGCCCGCAACGGCTGCAATGTCGATGCCGGCGGCTTTTGCCGCATCCGAAAGCACGGCATAGCTCGGCACATAGCACCTCTCGTCTGCCGGCAGTGCGTAAAAAACGCCGAGAAGGGCAGAAATCTCTTCCTTTCCCGCAGTGGGCGACAGCGCGGATACAGAGTCCGTAAGACTGCGTATGCGCTCTTTCATCGCGTCGCTCATCTCGGGACGGAAGTCGTACAGCGTGCGCATTCCGTTTGCCTGCCGCAGTATCGCCGCAATGGTGTAGAGCACCTGCTCGCTCGCCATTGAGTTCGGCTTGTCGGGGAGCGAAGCGGGGTTGTCCGGGTCGTAGGTGTACGAATGCACGAACCCGCCGCTTTCGTGGCGGTAGCGCATTATGCCGTCGATCAGTGTATTGCCGTTTTTGATGAAGCGGCTGTCCGAGGCGGGATCGATGCCGAGCGAGCAGAGCGCCACCGCGACCTGACAGGTGCTTTCGACATTCTGCGTGCCCCAGCTTATGAAATCGCCCGTGTCGAGCTGAAGCGCCGAAAGCACGGTGAGCGCCGCATCCACGGCCTGTCTCACAGTCGCCTCGCGCGCTGTACCGTCGGCTTTGAGCGTATAGGAATAGCTTTTTTCCTCATTGTAGTATGGCGCGAGCGCCTGAACAGCCATGCCGGTTATATCGGGGTCTGCCGCACTGCCGGTGAGGGCAAAGCCGCCGTCGCAAAGCTGCTGTGAGAGGATCGCGGTGATAAGATCGTCACGGGTGTAAAATGCGCCATCGGGAACGGGATATCGCATGGAATCAAGCGCGATGAGCCCCCATATCCAGCCGTTTATGCCCTGTCTGCCGAGCGGCGCCGTCCTGCCGCGGTCATATGTGCCGTCGGCGATGAGATCGATGGCAGAGCCGTCGGCGTTCTTTCCGAATGAGGTAGGGTCTCCGCCCGCAGCGAGCACGGCAAGGCTTATGCGGTGCCATTCTGTCGCTTTGGCGCGACTGAGCTTGTCTTTTGTCACATACCGTTTCTCCACCTTTTGGCGGAGAAACGCAAGATAGCCGTCATAATCATCGGTCACACCGAGCCTGCTCATCCCTATCGGGAACCAGTCGCCCGGCGTCGTGCCCGCAAGCTCAAGAAATGCGTTGTTTATAAGGTCGCCGCCCGGCTCTGAGCCGTTGTCGGCTTTTTTCCAGGCGATTATACCGTCGGCTGCCGCGCGCATATCGTCGGTCCCGACAGATGCCGCTGCCGCCGCGGGTGCGGCGGCAAGCAGCAGGATGAGCGTCAGCAGCAGCGCCGCCGCACGTTCCGAAAATCTTTTCATCTTTTTTATTTTTATTATTTAAGTATTGCCATGAGAGCTTCCGTGGCGGCGTCAAGCTCGGCGGCGGTGATGCCGAACTGCGATATGACGTCAAATGCCGCGGAATATTCTTTGGTGTTATCCTTGCGTTTCTGCGCGGCAAGTGCCATTGCCTTTGTCAGTCTGTCGCGTGCCTCGCCGGCATTCTCAAAATAGTCGGATGTGCCGCCCATGCCCATGGCAGACGAGCCGCCTATGTCGGAGCCGTATGCAAGCGTAAACTGAACGCGGATCACTTCGCCGTCCTGTATATAGTGGTCGGCAAAACCGACGTTCGGGAACACACCGTCCACGCAGTACATCCAGCCGCTGCCCCATGTATACATGAATTCGCCGAGCGAGTCGTCGCTGTCGTCGCTTATGCTGAAGCCGTTCGACTCAAGCTTTTCGCGGAGGTTGTCGGGAATATTGTCGCTGTTATCAAAGCCGTTTACATATGAAAGATAAAAGCTCTGATCGGGTTTCCCGTTGTATTCCGCAGTGTAGCCGTATTCATTCAGCAGATAAAGCAGAACGTGAGCCGTGTTGAGATGCGCCTTTACATACTCCGCATCGCACTTGTGCTCCTCGGCGCAATAGGAAGCGATCGCGTCTATCGTGGCATCGTCAAGCGTTACGACGGTCGGCTCCACTATGTATCCGCAGCCTATCGTAAAGGCATCGACCGAGAACACGAAGCTCGGCGCCGCCTTGACGTATTGTACGTGATATGTGACCGTTGTGGTCTTTTTGCCGTCGGTCGCCGTTATCGTAACGACGTTTTCGCCATCGGTGAAGTTAAGAGTAAAGCTGGTCTTTTCGGCGTCGTCCCAGTTGACCGCAACGTCCGTTCCGTTGAGAGTGACCTTTGAGGCTATCTTGGCGTTCTGCCAGTTGCGGGCGAAAACGTCTATCGTAAGGGTCTTGCCGGAGTATGTTTTTCCGTCATCGAGCGAGGTCTTGATGCTCGGGGCGGGACGTGCTGCTTCTTCCTCGGCGAGAAGCTCGGCGTCGGTCTTTATCTTTGCCGCCTCGGCGTTGAC
>CAJLZE010000066.1 GCA_905210995.1 uncultured Anaerotruncus sp. | reverse complement strand
GATCCCGCTGCGGCGGGATCTTTTTTACCACCTCATCCGCCGCGCTCGCGGGATTTAATTTTTTTATTTACGCAATGCATAAAAGCATGGCGCGGCAATAATCGATGTTTCCCGCACATCTTTATCCCGCGCCGCGGCACCTTCCCAAACTTGGGAAGGCTCGCAGAGTCGCATCTTCCGTCGCTCACGGTGAAGAAAGCAAAACGATCATGTTTTTTGATTTTGCCGGCTGAATAAAGCTTATCTTTTACTTAACGTCCGTTGACGGAACGTCGGCTAACGGTAGCCTTCCCGTGTCCGGGAAGGTGGTGCCGCAGGCGCCGGATGAGGAGGTATACTACCGAATCAAAGTAGGGAGGGGCTTGCCCCTCCCGCAGAGTATATATGCAGACTTCATTTACGGGAGGAGCAGAGCCCCTCCCCTACGGCTGTATCCGGGCGGCAGCCCCGTTTTGTTTATCTTATAAATTCCGCTCTGGCAATGAGTCCGCCGATGACGAAGGAAGCAAGGTTGGCGGTAAGTGAGAAGAGCCATGCCTTTGCGATGCCGCGACGCCTTCCGTCATCATCGCGGTGCGAAAGGGTAAAGGTGTAGATGATCCCTTCGATTACAAAGACCGATATCTCAAGCAGAATGTAGGACATTGCCATTGCAAGCCACCCCGCTTGGAAGTTGATGATGTTCAGCCCGAGGTTCAAAAGCACCTGGGTTGCGATGTTGGTGATGATAACGGTCCTGCGCGTGCGTGGCGCAAGATAGCCGAACGGCTTGGCGATGAGCAGCTCGATCGCGAGGGTCAGCAGCACGCGCAGAGCGAACCCTACCGCCTCGAGCGCATAATTGTAGCTTTGCTTTACCGTCAGTGTTCCGCTGCCGATGCCGCCGATCGTAAAGTAGCTTGAAAATGCGTATTGTGTAACGACCGCACTTGTTTCAAAGCTGTCCGTACCGGGATAGTAGACGAGCACCTTGAAGGTCTCGGGCGGGTAATATCCCCAGCGCCAGTCGTATACACCGGTGCCGCCGCCGCAATGCCCGAGCTCACCGAGAAAGTAAAACCCGTCGGCATCGGCGTAGTCGCAAAATTTTTCGTATGCCGCGTTTTTTCCCTCGTCTCCGTACCGATCGCGGCGCTCAAGTGCGTCACGGGCGCTGTACGGTCCGAATATATCTGCTTTTGAGAGCAGCGTGACGTAAAATTCCGTGTCGGCATCCGGGAATGTCACCTTTACCGACGAGTGCGGCCCGCAGTCGGCAGACGCGCCGACGGTGCAGAGCATGATCGCAATGAGTGCGAATATAATAAAGACCGCAGTTTTTTTCATTGCCGTTTCCTCCTGTTTTGTCAGTTTGTTTTCTCGGGTATCAGAATGCCAAGGTAGTATTCAAGCGGGTCGGCACGGTAGCGCGTCCGAACTGTCAGCACGTAAAACACGCCGTCGTATTCAAAGCCCGCGGTATAGAATTTACACCATTCGCTCTTGGAGCGGGCGATATTTATCGCAAGCTCCTCCTTGCCGAGACGGTCAGCAATGCCGTTTTTCTTCAGCCGCTCAAGTATCTCGGCGTCGAGCACGTCAAATTCCTCATCGGTATACGTGCCCGAGAGATACCCGCGGGAATAGTTTTCATTATCCGACAGGTCGGCGTACCTTACCGTGGCGCCGTTCACCTCCATGGTCATACCGCTCGACGAGAAATGGTCGTACACTCCGCCGTTCGGCGATTTGTAGCCGTTTTCGGGGTCGTCGGTCGCAACAAAATTATTGGGAAAGTAGGCGCAGATACTTACGAAGTCAAACACGCCGGGCGCGTTGTATGCGGTGGTGTATTTAAGCACATTCCACTTTTCACGGTCATATCTTCCGTCCCTGTCGTGAAAAAGCGATGCCTCGGAGCCTACTTTGCCGTCCGGCAGACGGGATATGAGCAGATCCTCGTATTCCCCGGGAGCCACGTTATCCGCGTGGTAGTTGTTCCACCCCGGATCTGCCGCGTGAGAGCCGCCGAAGATCACATACAGGAGCGGCATCACAACGCAGAATGCAAAGCAAAGGCACGCCGCCGGTATCAGCGTATATCTAAGCACACGCCGCACGCGGCGCTTTTTTATTGCCCGGGGGCTTGTCGCGGCGGTATATTCGTCGATAAAACGATCGGATATGCCCCCGACGGCACCGATAAGAGTATCTTTATTCATTTTCCGTCCTTTCTGTGTTACAGCGGGATGTCCGCTTCTTCAAGCGCACGTCGCAGGCTCAGCCGCGCGCGGTGGAGCGTCGATTTTGCCGCCGCGACGCTTACTCCGAGCATGCCGGCAAGGGCTTTGAGCTCGGCTCCCTCGAAATATCTTCCGACGAACAAAAGTCGCGTCGTTTTTGTCTGCCGCGCGAGCCAGCGGTCGATAACGGCGCCGATCTCACCGGTGTCGGCGTCGGGCTGCTCCGCACGGTCTGGCAGGCATTCCTCAAGCTCCGAAAACGGAACGGGAACATCACCGCCGCCGCGCCGCTGCCGCGTTGCCGCCTTGAGACGGTTGAGCGCGATATTTCGGGTGATGCGGCATATGTATGCCGAAAGCGAGTCGGGCTTTTGCGGCGGTATCGAATTCCACACGGCGAGCAGCGCGTCGTTGAAGCATTCCTCAGCGTCCTCGCCCGATGACAGCACGCAGGCGGCGATGCGGCGGCAGAGCGCGCCGTAGCTTTCCGAGGCGGCACGCAGCCCCGTCTCGTCCCTTGCGTATATCATCTCGGTCATGCGTTTGTCGTTGGCATTCATCGCGCTCAGCCTTTCATTACTTGATTGAGGTCCCTCACACATTAAGACAACATTTTTCGGTCCCGGTTTCTTCATTATATCATGAAAAAAACAAAAAAGCAATTTGATTTTCGGGCGGGAAGATGATATAATATATATGTAGGAAAAACGCCCCGGGCTGTGGCTGCCGTGACGGTCGGGCGGGGCAAAAACGACCGCCGAGGTGGGTAATGAATAACGATCAGAACGTAAAAAAAGAGCTTGAACGCCTGCGCCGCGAGGTGGCGTATCACGCGAAAAAATACTATGTCGACGACGCGCCCGAAATTTCAGACTATGATTATGATATGCTCTACCGCAGGCTCGAGGAGCTTGAGGCGGCGCATCCCGAGTTTTTTGACCCGTCCTCACCGACTCAGCGTGTGGGCGGTACGCCGCTTGAGCGGTTTGAAAAGGTGACGCACCGCGTTCCGCTGAACTCGCTTGCGGATGTTTTTTCGTTTGAAGAGCTTGCGGCATATCTCGACGGCGCCGAGGCACGGCTCGCCGAGGCAAATATCGTGCCCGAGTGGTCGGTGGAGCCGAAGATAGACGGACTTTCTGTCGCGCTCACATACGAGCACGGCGTTTTTGTGCGCGGTGCGACGCGCGGCGACGGGTATGTCGGCGAGGACGTAACGCAGAACGTAAGGACGATATTTTCGATCCCCATGACGCTTCCCGAGCCGCTCGACATCACTGTCCGCGGCGAGGTCTATATGCCGCGCGCCGTTTTTGAGGCTATAAACGCGAAGCGCGAGGCGGAGGGCAAAACGCTTATGGCGAATCCGCGCAACGCGGCGGCGGGTTCGCTGCGCCAGCTTGATCCGAAGATAGCAGCCGAGCGGCGGCTCGATGTGTTCATATTCAATCTTCAGGAGGGCAGCCTCTGGGCTGACGGTCACGAGGCTGTCACGCACAACGAGTCACTCAGCCGCCTTGCCGAGCTTGGGTTTACGGTGATCTCCGAGCGTGTTACGGTGAGCCGGCGCGAGGACATTTTCGCGCACATAAGAAAGCTCGGCGATATGCGCGACGGGCTGAAATATGATATTGACGGCGTTGTCATAAAGCTTGATCCCTTTGCGGGGAGGCGTTATCTCGGCGAGGGGACGAAAACGCCGAAGTGGGCTGTGGCTTACAAATTCCCGCCCGAGACCAAATTCACAAAGCTTACAGACGTCACCGTGGCGGTCGGACGCACCGGTGTGCTGACTCCGACGGCGGTGCTTGAGCCCGTCCGTCTTGCGGGAACGACGGTAAGCCGTGCAACTTTGCACAACCTGGATTTCATACGCGAGCGCGGCATAATGATCGGAGACACCGTTGCCGTTCGCAAGGCGGGAGATATAATTCCCGAGATAGTCGAGGCGCTGCCAGATAAACGCGACGGCAGCGAGCGCCCGTTTATGATGCCCGAGCGATGCCCGTCGTGCGGAGAGCCCGTCGTGCGCGACGAGACCTGCGGCGTTGAGGGCGCGGCATACCGCTGCACCAATTCCGCCTGCCCCGCGCAGCTCTCGCGCAGTCTTGAGCATTTTGCTTCAAAAAACGCGATGAATATCGAAGGACTCGGACCTCAGATAGTCGAGCTTCTCCTGGCGGCGGGGCTTGTACGCACTGCCCCAGACCTTTACGCTCTCACGGCGGAGCAGCTCGTTCCGCTCGATCGCATGGGCGAGCTTTCGGCAAAAAATCTTGTCGCGGCAATAGAACGCTCGAAGTCGGCGGGGCTTGAGCGACTGATCTACGCTCTCGGGATACGCAATATCGGCGAGGTCGCGGCGGCAGCAATGGCGGCGCGCTTCGGCACGCTCGAGCGCTGCCTTGCCGCAACCTATGACGAGCTGTGCGCGATCGAGGATTTCGGCGATGTGACCGCGCAGTGCGTGCTCAACTTTTTCTCGCACCCGCAGAACATTGAGCTTTGCCGTCGTCTGACCGAGGCGGGGCTCGTGACCGTCGCAGTGGCAAAGAAAGCCGACGACACGCTCGGCGGCAAGACGTTCGTGCTGACGGGGACGCTCCCAACCATGACGCGCGACGAAGCGTCGGCGCTTATAAAGGAACACGGCGGAAAGGTGTCGGGCTCGGTCTCGAAAAAGACATCATACGTCGTTGCCGGAGAGGATGCGGGCTCAAAGCTCCAAAAGGCGCGCGACCTCGGCGTGACCGTCATTGACGAGGCGGCGCTGCTCAAAATGCTCGGCAAATAAGACGGAAAGAGTCTGATTCCGGCACACTGCCGCGCGTGAAATACACCGGCTGTCGGCTACCGTAACGAAATAAAACGGAACATTTTGGCGTGCTGCCGCAATTGCGGCAGCACGCCTATTTTGCTTTCGGATATTCAATGCCGTGGTCCGCCGGGCTGCTCTTTTTTATGCTGGCTTCGTGTCATGTCGCTGCCGGTCGTTGCTCTTATCGGACGCGAGGGTGCTCGCCGACGACATTTTTGCCGTTTTTTTGCGGGTAAACGAAAATTACCTTTTCGGGCGTCCTAATGTCCGCTTTGGCGCCATTCCCCTCGGCGAACGTGAAATAAGACTTTTATCAACTATATTCGGCTATAATAATTTCATGATATTCTAATTAGTTAGATGTATATCTATTATATGCAGAGTATATAATCTAACTTCGGTCATCGAAAAAAGCCTCAAAGAAGCCCGAGATATTCGAGAATTCCGTTGTACACCGCCTCTGCGAAAAGCTCGGGATCGTTGCTCATAAGCCTCGCGTCGTTCGGATTCGTGATGAATCCGAGCTCCACGAGCACGGCGGGCATACGTGTTTTCCGCAGCACATAAAGTCCCGAGCGCGTAACGACGCCGCGGTTGCGCAGTCCCGTCAGACGGTTCAGCCAGCCGAGTATATCTGTGCCGAGCGACGCGGCGGCGGATGGCTGCGAAAACACCAGCGCTTCGCTCCCCGTAGGAGTCGGATCTCCCGAGGCGTTCGTATGGAGGCTGATAAAATAATCGGCGCCCCATGAATTTGCGTCGTTAACGCGCGCGGCAAGACTCGTTGCATTGCTTGTTCCGAGCTGCGTTCCGGGCGTCGGACGCGAAAGACGCACATCAAAATTACCGTTTGCGCGCAAAAGTCTTGCAAGTTCCTGTCCGATGGTGTATACTATATCCTGTTCACGGAGTCCGTTGCCCTCCGAGCCCGCGTTGGGATTCACGGGGTTGTGGCCCTGATCTATGTATATTTTTATTGCCATAACATATACCTTTCCCGGCGTCAGCCGTAGCCGTTTCATTATTTTATTGTATGCGCCGCCGCCGCGTGCGGTGACGAAAGAGGACTGCCAGCATGGAAAACATAAAAGAAGATATAAAAAACGACGAATTCGCAACCTTCCCGTTTGACGGGAGCGCCGAGGGCGACCGCAACCGCGTTGAGGCGGGCACGCTTTATCTTGTCGCAACGCCGATAGGCAACCTTGCCGACATGACATATCGCGCCGTAAAGGTCCTCTCTGAGGTGAGCTTTGTCGCCGCCGAGGACACCCGCAACTCGGGCAGGCTGCTTTCGCGCTTCGGCATCTCGAAGCCGATGGTGTCATATCACGAACACAACAAGGCTGCGCGCGGTCCCGAGATCGTCGAACGCCTTGCTGCGGGTGAGAGCTGTGCGCTCGTCACAGATGCGGGCACGCCGGGCATCTCCGATCCCGGTGAGGATCTTGTGCGCCTGTGCGCCGCGGCGGGCATTCCCGTTGTTCCGCTGCCGGGGGCGTGCGCGGGTATTGCGGCGCTGACGGTGTCGGGGCTTCCGACCGCGCATTTCTGCTTCGAGGGCTTTCTTCCCGTGTCGGGGCGCGAGCGCCGCGAAAGGCTTGCGGCTGTCGCCGGCGAGGAACGCACCGTCATCCTGCACGAAGCCCCGCACAGGCTGCGCACAACGCTCTCCGACCTTCGTGATGCTGCGGGAGGGGAGCGGCGGATAGCGCTTTGCCGCGAACTGACAAAGCTCAACGAGGAGGTGCTGCGGCTGACGCTCGACGGCGCCGTCGAATATTATGAAAGCAGCGAGCCGCGCGGCGAATACGTTCTTGTGCTCGAGGGCGGCAAACGCCCCGAGGCTGCGGAGTTCTGGCGTGGGCTTGACGTGCCGGCTCACGTGCGTCATTACACCGATGCGGGAATGCCCGAACGCGACGCGGTGAAGGCTGCTGCACGTGACCGCGGCGTGCCGAAAAACGTAGTGTATAACGAGTACGTAAAGTCGAAAAACGAAGAAAAATGAATAAAACCGCGCCGTGACTTGCAAAATTCGCCGCAGCGCTTGATTTGTTCAAGAATTTATGATATCATAATACAAATACTTTCAGGAGAATCCATATGAATAAAATGTCTTGCTGCGTGGTCGGCGCTACCGGAATGGTCGGTCAGCGTTTTCTGACCCTGCTTGAAAATCACCCTTACTTTGAAGTCACCTGCCTTGCCGCGTCCGCGCGCTCGGCGGGGAGAAGCTACCGCGAGGCTGTCGGCGGGCGTTGGAAGATGAGCGTGCCGATGCCCGAAAAATTTGCCGACATGACCGTTCTCGATGCTGCCGACGCAGATGCGATCGCCGAGCGTGCACAGTTCGTCTTTTGCGCCGTAAATATGCCGAAGGACGAAACAAAGGCGCTTGAGGAGGACCTCGCACGTCACGAGCTGCCCGTTATCTCAAACAACTCGGCAAACCGCTGGACGCCCGATGTGCCGATGATAATGCCCGAGATCAATGCCTCCCATGCCGAGGTGATAGCGCACCAGCGCGCACGGCTCGGAACGAAGCGCGGCTTTATCGCGGTCAAGCCGAACTGCTCGATACAGTCCTATGTTCCCATGCTCTCGCCCCTGCGTGAGTTCGGGATAAAGACCGTCGTAGCCACGACCTATCAGGCGATATCCGGCGCGGGCAAGACCTTCAACGAGTGGCGCGAGATGATAGACAACGTGATACCCTACATCGGCGGCGAAGAAGAAAAAAGCGAAAAGGAGCCGCTCCGCATCTGGGGCGAGGTAAAGGACGGCGTCGTGGTCCCGGCATCCGAGCCGCTCATCACCACGCAGTGCATCCGCGTGCCGGTCACCGACGGTCACACCGCAGCGGTGTTCGTGAGTTTTGAGCGCAAGCCGACAAAGGAAGAGATCCTCGATCGCTGGGCTGCCTGCCGCGGGCTGCCGCAGGAGCTTGAGCTGCCGAGCGCGCCGAAGCAGTTCATTACTTATTTTGAAGAGGACGACCGCCCGCAGGCGGCGCTTGACCGCATGCTTTACGGCGGCATGGGAATATCCGTCGGCAGACTGCGCCCCGACACGCTGTTCGACTGGAAGTTCGTCGGGCTTTCGCACAACACGCTGCGCGGCGCGGCGGGCGGTGCGGTACTGAACGCCGAGCTGCTTTACAGGCTCGGGTATATGGACTGACCGCACCGGCCAATTCCGAACAAAGGCAGGATGTGAAAAAATGAAGCTTGACGACATTTTCGATAACGCTTCGGAAAGACCTCTCGACAACATACCGCCCGACGGCGGATACACGGCGATATTCCGCACCGTTGCGTGTATAGGCGACAGCCTGTCGTCCGGCGAGTTCGAAGCCGCTGCCGAAAAGGGCAGCAGCTATCACGATATGTATGAATACTCGTGGGGGCAGTTCATGGCGCGTATGTGCGGCTGCAAGGTCTACAATATGTCGCGCGGCGGGATGACCGCCAAGGAGTATTGGGAGAAATTCGCCGACGCAAACGGCTACTGGAATCCGTCGTATGCGGCGCAGTGCTACATAATCGCGCTCGGCGTTAACGACCTTTTCGGTAAAAAGCAGGAGGTCGGCATCGCCGACGACATTGATTCGCCCGACCCCGCGCGCATGACGTTTGCGTATTATTACGCGCACATCATAGAAAGGCTCAAAAAGATCCAGCCGCGGGCAAAGTTCTTTCTCATGACCATGCCGCGCGGCGACGAGGACGACGGAAAGCAGGAGCTGCGCCGCGCGCACCGCGAGCTGATCCATGCATTTGCCGAAAAATACGACAACACATATGTCCTCGACTTTTTCGAATACGCACCGCGCTATGATGCGGAATTCAGAAGGAATTTCTATATGCGCGGACATATGAATCCGGCGGGATATCTTCTGACCGCAAAAATGACGGCGGCGTATATCGACTATATCATCCGCCACAATATGCGGGATTTCAGAGAGGTCGGCTTCATCGGGACAGACCTGCATGCATGAGCGAAGAACGGAAAAACGGAAAATGAGGAATGCAAAGATCGTATCCGTGCTGCTTGCGTCACTTGTGATGCTTGCCGCGTGCGGAGCAAACGATAAAAACGGGGATGCTGTCACCGCTGCGGGCACAGCGCAAACGACCTCCGCGGCAGTTACTCTTCCGCGGTATCCGTTTCCGGGACATCCGCAGGTACGGTGACCGACGCAGCGCCCGCCGATACGACCGGAACGTCGGAGGTACCCGACGGTGCCGAGAAAGCGGCGCGGGCGTATTACAAAAATACGGTCTTTGAGGTCGTGTCGCTTGATGTGAAGTCGGCGACGGCTGACAAGGTCGTGTTTACGGTAAAGGCAAAACGAGGCGGCGAACTGCTCGAGCAGCCGCGCAGCATAGAGCTGACCCTCACCGGCGGTACGTGGACCGTGACCGGTGAAGGGTACTGAGAAGCAGAATAACTATGATAGAACTTAAAAAGTGTTGCAGAGTTCCGTTCCCGGAAAGACTATTTGAACAGTATACGGTTTGCGACAAAATGATGACCGCCAACGTAGGCACGGGAAAGGTCGCAGACATAATGAAGCATTTCCTTGAGATGCGTGACGAGCCCGTGTTTTTCATACTTGAGATACCTACTGACCTCGATGACGAAAAAAAGATTAAAGAGGGACTTTCGGGCGGTTTTCATACCGATGTTTATTATCTCGACGGCTGCTCTCACGATGAGGCGGTGACTTTGCTCGACAGTCTCGGTCCCGTTCTTATCGCCGACGGCATGAATGCATTCGGTTTCGGCGGACACACGAGCGGTGATGAGATAATGTTCGGAAAATATAACGTTATGACTGTGTATGCCTCCGATACAGCGGGATGCGAAAAACTTTTCACCTCGTCCGGGATCGAAAAGACCGAAAAGCTCATAACCGCATGGGACACCTTTGATGCCACGCATCCGGGAGAAGCCTTTCGATACGAGAAAGACGGAATATCGGTGTTTGACATTCCGTCGCTTCTCCGCGACCAAGGACTTTACCTTGCCGAGAGACGCGGCGGCAGCATAAGTCTTGACGAAATGGTCGGAAAGGTCGCTCTTGCGGGGCTCACATATTATTCCGGCAACGAGATCGTCGATCGCAGACAGTTCTGGGGACGTGTCGTGTCAGTTGATGCTCATGGCATACTCATCGAACATCCCGACGGCAGAAGATTCAATTTACCGCCTGACACCGCCCCGGTAAGCTATGCCGCGCCGGGCGAATATAAGATTCATTCGACCGGAGAAACGGTAAAGGACCCGGATTATCTGATCACATGGAACATAAATCGGGATGTGAAACAATGAACAAAAAAGCACCGTTGTTTATTATGACCGCCGCGGCAATTCTCCTCACAGCCTGCATGAGGAGCGGCACGACTGCCGGCGGGCAGACGGGCGGCAACGTACCGGAGCCTTCAGCCGTTGTATCTGAGGACACAAAAAATGACCTCACGGACAGCGCATCGCTGCCGGAGGACACAAAGGAAGCGGAACCTATGGTCATTACAAAAGCAATAAAATTCAACAAGGGAACGGTTAAAAATTCCGTTCAGGGTATGTCGGTATGGCAGGGAAAGCTCTTTCAGCTCTACCACACCGGCGACTGCAATGTTTTTGATCTCGACTCGGGCAGTCCGGATCCGATAGCCACCTTCCGCCTCGGCTCGGCGTCGGACGGCAATCACGCAAACAACTGCAATTTCAGTACGGTGCATTACAATGGCAACCCCATCCCGCTGCTTTACGTTGTGGACGGAAATTCGGGCGACGTGATGAAGTGCAGCGTCGAAAACATCGTCGAGAAGGACGGCAAATACACATCCGAGCGTATTCAGACGCTGCATCTCGATCAGTCCGGCTTTGCCGCAGCGGGGTATATGCCTTACTGGGGCTGGCCGTCATGGATCGTCGGCACCGACGGCGAATATATCTGGCTGCACGGTGCGCGCTACCGCACTAACCGCTCTATGGATGCGTATTATGACGAAAACCGCTACATAATCACAAAATTCCGCCTGCCGTCGCCCGACAAAAAGCTCGTCGTGCTCACTGTCGCCGACGTTGTGGAGCAATTTACGACCGAATACGATGTAAACTTCACACAGGGCGGCACGGTGTACGGGAAATATCTTTTCTACACCTTCGGCACCGGCAAGACGGATAACCCCTCGGCGATACGCGCGTGGGATCTTGAGGCGAAAAAGCTGCTGCCGCCGATAGACGTATCGGAGGTGACGGAGGAGCTTGAGGACTGCACCGTTATCGGCGACCGACTTTATTTCATTACGCAGAAGTCGAATCTTTATTATATACCGCTTTCGTCTGCGGTGGGGAAGTAAAGCAAAGCCCGAGGTTGCCCATCCCGAAAATATAATTTGATAATGTAGGGGAGGGGTTTACCCCTCCCGATAAAATTTGTGCAGACTTCAGCGGCGGGAGGAGCGACCTCGGGTTTCACCCGAGCTCACCCTCCCCTACGGCTGCTGCCGTGCAGTGAGATATGGATTTGAACTTACGCCACGGT
>CAJLZE010000065.1 GCA_905210995.1 uncultured Anaerotruncus sp. | reverse complement strand
GACCGAAAACGATATCGAAGCCGGCGGAAAATTCGACGACACGATAGCCTACGGTGGCTGGCCGATGGACGACCACAATCCCGGCGGATTCAAGGCTGCTCCCACCGAGTCCGCCTCGACGCTCTACCCCGCTCCCTCGCCCTACGGCATTCCCTACCGCGTGCTTTACTCGGCTGACGTCGAGAACCTCTTCTTTGCGGGGCGCAATATCAGTGCGACCCACGCGGCGATATCCTCGACGCGCGTCATGGCGACCTGCTCGCTGCTCGGTCAGGCAGTCGGAGAGGCTGCCGCGATATGTGTTGCGAACGACATCCTGCCCGCAGATGTGTCTGACAAATACGTCGGTCTGCTTCAGGAACGCCTGCTCGACGACGGCTGCTATCTGCCCGGATTCCCGCGCAAAGTACCCGCTCTTACCGCATCCGCCGCGATAAATCTCCCCGCGGATGAGTTGGCGCTGCTCATGAACGGCGTCGAGCGTCCCGACGCGGACATGAACCGCAACTATGCGGAGCTTCCGGTCGGCTCGTCGCTTGAGTTCGACTTCGGCGAGGAACGTGCTCTCGGCACGCTGAGGCTCGTGTTTGACCCCGATTTCACGCGTGAATCGGTCTCGCCCAACGCAAAAATGCGCGTTTTTGCACAGCGCACGAACCGCGGGCTTGATTTTGAGCCGATGAAGGTCGCAAAAACGCTTGTCAGAGCGTTCACGGTCGAATGCGACGGCAAGGTCGTTTACAGCACCGACAAATGCCACAATTCCCTTGTCCGTATACCGCTCGACAGATCCGCGCGCAGAGTCAGCGTCAGATTCGACAGCACATGGGGCGCCGACAAGGTACATCTCTACTCTGCGGACATCAGCTGACGCGGCAGCAAAAAACACTTGACAAAACGCCGAAAACGGCATATAATCATCTTGTAAAATTATAATTTGACCGTTTCGCTCACAAATGCGACGGAAACGGTCGGAAACGGAGTTTCAGTCATGAAAAAAATCTCAGCGCTTTTCCTCGCGTGTCTCATGCTCATACCTCTTCTTGTTTCCTGCACAAAACCCAATGATGATGACAACGCGGGCACGACCACTGCCGGCAGCAATGTGACTCAGGAGCCGACGGCAAATGTCGATGCCGACGGTTACGAGCTTGACGACCTGCCCACAACGATGGATTTCAAAGGTGAGACCATCAACATCCTCGCGTGGAACGACTACACCATGACCGAGTTCACCGATGTTATCGGCAACGGCGACTTTGTCGGTCAGGCTATCACCAACCGCAACGCAAAGGTTGAGGAGCGCCTCGGCGTAAAGATCGAATTCACCGACATTGCCGGCTCGACGAGCGCGGCGCAGAAGGCGTATATCCAGAAGGTCGCCGCCGATGCGGCAGCAGCCCCGTCGTGCGAATTCGATATATACGCTACATACAGCCGCACCCCCGCGCAGCTTGCGATCCAGGGCTACACAGCCAATCTGCTCGACACCGAGTATTTCAATGCCGAAAAACCGTGGTGGCCCAAGGCTCTCATGAATGAATGCACCATCAACGGCAAGCTCTTCTTCTGCTCCGGCGACATTTCAACCAACCTGCTCTGGATGATGATCGGTACGTTCTACAACAAAGAGCTCATGGAAAGCTATCACATCGAAAAGACTCCCTACCAGCTCGTAAAGAGCAACGAATGGACTTTTGACAAGTTCTCCGAGATCGTCAAGGATATATATGAGGACGCAGGCGACGGCGCCAAGAGTGCCGACGACAAGTTCGGATATGTTATTTACGATATAAACATCGACGCGTTCCAGACTGCCGCGGGCATCGTTTCCATCGGCAAGGACGAGAGCGGCGATCTTACCATCTCCCCCGATTTCTCAGGTGAGCGCCAGATCGATATGGTATCCAAGGTCAACCAGCTCCTCAACTCTCAGGGCGTTTACTACACCAACAGCATCAAGGTGCGCAATGTCTTCTTTGAAGAGCGCGCGCTTATGATAACCGACCGTGTGTTCATCGTCGCCGGCAAGGATAACAGAGACGACAAAAACCGCATCGAATTCTCCTACGGCATCGTTCCCCAGCCCAAATATTCCGCCGATCAGGAAAGCTACATGACCAACGTCGGTCACCCCTATACTATGTACGCCATCAACGCCGCTTCCTCCAAGATCGACGCCTGCTCCGCGCTGCTTGAGGCAATGGGCTCGGAAAACTACCGCAGCGTAACCCCCAAGGTATTTGAAGTTGCCATGAAGGTGCGCTATGCCAGCGACTCCGAGGCGGGCGAGATGTACGACCTCATCCGCGGCGGCATCAGCTTCGACCTCGGCCGTCTGTTTGCCGAGACATTCGGCAACCACACCGCCAACCTCTTCCGCAAGGCTGCGATGAACGGCACATCTTACACCACGAATTACTCTGCCGCAAAGCCCGTTATCGAATCCGGTCTTGAAAAGATAAGGAACACCTTCAACAAATAAATTTCCAAAAGCATTACGGGTCTGCCGCGCAACGCGCGGCAGACCCGTTCGCAAAATAACGGCAGTACGGCTGCGGGAAGCGATAAACGCCCTCACGGTCATACTGCCGTTATTCTTTTACACCGACGTCCTGAAGGCTTATTCCTTGTCGGCATCGGCAGCGGGGGCATCCTCCACCTCTACCTCAACATCGTCGGAATCGTCGTCTTCATCGTCAAAAAGCTCGTCGTCGTCGCAATCGCAGCAATCGTCGCACTCATAGTCGCAGCAGCAGCGGTCAGCAAAGAATCTGTACGCAGCATATGCAGCGGCGGCAATGGCAAGGGTGACGCCCACCGTGATGGCGATAACTTTACCGTAATGGGGTTTTTCGGGTTTTCTGAAAAAGCACATGGTTTTAATCCTCCTGTAATTGTGCTACAAAGCCGATTATAGTATAACATATTTTCGGCGAAATGCAACCCCTTTAATAAAGAATAATATGTAAACTTTATTTTTTCACCCGCGCCCGAAAAACGCGCGGCAATATTGACAAGAACATACTGCCGTGATATAATTGTGAAGATATCCGCAGAGCGCACACGGAGGGCTGCAAATGGAGAAAAGCATACTCATAGGCACCGCCAATCCAAGCAAATACCCGTATCTTTGCGGATTTTTTGACGGCACCGGAATCAGGTGTGTCTCCCCCGCATCGTTGGGGCTCGCAGATTTCGAAGCTGCCGAAAACGGCAGAACGGCGCGCGAAAACGCGATAGAAAAGGCTGCGTCGTGGTACCGCGCGGCAAAAATGCCGGTATTTGCGCTTGACGCGGGGCTTGTTTTTCTCGATCTGCCCGCCGATCATCCCGATCAGCCGGGTGTTCACGTCAGGCGTGCAGCGGGACACACCATGGACGATGCTGAAATGCTCGCATGGTTTGCGGCTGTGGCGCATCGCCACGGCGGCAGGCTGCGCGCGGCATGGCAGGATTCGTACTGCCTGATGCGGGAGCCGTCAAATTACCATACCTTCACCTTCGACCGCGAGATGCTTGAGCCGAACGCATTTTTGATAGTGGACACACCGTGCGCGTTAAATCTGCCCGGCTGGCCGGTCAACAGCATATCCGTTGACATTGCTACCGGGAAGTATTGGGGTGAAATGACCGCAGAGGAGCGTGCGCGCTCCGAAAAAGCGGGCATGGACAAAACTCTCATCCGCCGCAGGCTTGCGGAGTGGATACGCACAACGGCAAACGGTATGTTTGAGACGACACAAACGGCAGCGATATGACATATAATGAACTGAAAAACGCTCTCATCGCCGCGGGCGTCGGTAGCCCGGACGAATGCGGCTTTGAAGCCAAGCTGCTCGCCGAGCGGTTCGGAGGCATAAAAGCCGCCGAGCTTCCCTTCAGGCGCGGTGAGGACATGACCTGCCCCGCACTGGCAGAGGCGCTCGCGCGCCGCATAAGGCGCGAACCGCTGCAATATATTCTCGGAGAATGGGAATTTTACGGGCTTGGATTCAAAGTAACGCCAGCGTGCCTCATCCCGCGTGCCGACACGGAAATAACGGTGAGCACGGCGATAAAAATGCTCCCCGTAGGCGCACGCTTTGCCGATCTCGGCACCGGCAGCGGTGCGATCGCAGTTTCTGTGCTCAAAAACCGTCCCGACGTTACTGCCGTTGCCGTTGACATCAGCAGCGCGGCGCTTGAGGTCGCACGCTTCAATGCAGCGCAGCACGGCACCGACGGACGCATTGGTTTTATTCACGCGGATATGCTTGCGGATGATTTTTTCGACTCACTCCCCCACCCGCTCGACGCGATCATATCAAATCCGCCGTATATCCCGAAAAGCGATCTGCTGCCCGGCGCGGTTCAGCCCGAGCTCAACTTTGAGCCGCGCGGAGCGCTCGACGGCGGAGATGACGGACTTGATTTTTACCGTTCGCTCATCCCCCGCGCGGCGGAAACGGGCGTTCTCACAGACGGCGGCTTTGTGCTGTTTGAGGTAGGCGCGGGCGAGGCGTGTGCTGTCGCACGAATGGGCGCCGACGCCGGCTTTTCGAGCGAGATACTGTGCGATCTCGGCGGTATAGAACGCACCGTGATACTTTTCGCGGCGCTGACATGACACCACACTTTTTTCTGAAAGGTTTTTGATTATGAACATTGTTGTACTTGCGGGCGGGCTCAGCCCCGAACGCGACGTTTCGCTTTCCTCGGGAGCGCTCATCGCCTCCGCTCTCTCCCGCCGCGGACACGCGGTGAAGATCATCGACGTGTACGAAGGCATATGCGACCTGCCCGACGACATCACGGCTGTTTTCGAGCGCGGCAAAAGCTATTCAAGCCCCGTCGGCGAGGCAGAACCCGACCTTGATGCGGTGCGCCGCCGCAACGGGAACCGCGATGCTCTCGTCGGCCCCGGTGTGCTCGAGGTGTGTGCCGCCGCCGATGTGGTATTTCTCGGGCTGCACGGCGCCATCGGCGAAAACGGTCAGCTTCAGGCGACGCTCGACTGCGCGGGCATAAAGCATTATACCGGCACGGGCTACGCGGGCGCACTGCTTTCGATGGACAAGGACCTCACAAAGCAGCTTATCTCCCGCGCGGGCGTTCCGACCGCCGATTGGATATATTTTGACACCGCAACGGGCAAAAAGTCGGATATAACCGAAAATGTCGGGCTTCCCTGCGTTGTAAAGCCGACCTCCTGCGGTTCGAGCGTCGGTGTGACGATAGTACGCAGCGCCGATGAGCTTGACGCCGCGCTTGCCGCAGCCGAAAAATACGAATCGAAGCTCGTCGTCGAAAAAATGATAAAGGGACGCGAGCTCACCGTCGGTGTGCTTGACGGCAAGGCGCTGCCTCCCGTTGAGATCATACCGAAAGCGGGCTTTTACGACTACAAAAACAAATATCAGAGCGGCATGACGACCGAGCTTTGTCCCGCCCCGCTTACCGACGACGAAACGCGCAAAGTTCAGGAGCTTGCCGTAAGGACATTCCGCGCGCTGCGCATGGAGCAGTACGGCAGAGTGGATTTCATTTACGGCGAGGACGGCGTTTTCTATTGCCTCGAGGCAAATGCCCTGCCCGGAATGACGCCCACCTCTCTTCTGCCGCAGGAAGCCGCCGCAGTCGGCATCGGCTACGACGAGCTTTGCGATATGCTCGCCGACATGGCAAAAAACAAATGATCTTATCCGTAAAGGATGACCGTCCTCTGCTGCCGCAGAGGACGGTCGTCTTACTTTTTTAAAGCTCTATTCCGCGCGAACGCAGCTCTGCGCGGATATCCTCAGCCGGAATATCGGCAGGATCTACGCGGCGCTCGGCGGCAATTGCCGCCGCAACTCCCGCAGCCTCGCCCATTGCCATGCATATGGACATCACGCGGTATGACGCGTGTGCGCGGTGCGTTCCCGAAATGCATCTGCCGGCAACGAGCAGACCGCCGGCATCGCACGGGACGAGCGCACCGTAAGGAATGTCATATGGCTGCGCGGGGTGCGAATGTCCCTCCGCCTGACCGCTGCCCGCGGGATTGTGTATGTCAATGAGGAACCATGCGTTGTGCACAACGGCGTCCTCTCTCATCCTGCCGTCCTCAACGTCGGCGTCGCACACCGAATCCATCCCCTTTATGCGGCGCGATTCGCGCACACCGACCGTATCGGCAGAATCGGTGACACGGCAATTTTCATATCCTGGTATGTATTTACGCAAAAATGCGGCACAAACTCCGATCTGTGCGCGCAGTGAAAGCTCTGCGCCAGCCACCGCGGCGGGATCGAGCGGATCGGCGTTGTTCTCCTGAGTGGCGTTTACGATCCTCACATCGGGGCGCAGCGCATGGTGAAGACGGACGATAGTCACGTTTTCGGGCAGCTCGCCCTCACGGTTTTTGAGCTTGCAAAGCTCTCTGAATTCCATTCCCGCAAATTCGCCGCCGGGGATCTTTATCGGGTCGCTGCCGCCCCACACGGTTATTGCGTCGGCATCCACATTGTCGAGCGCAAATTCAAGCGTCATCGGCTGAAGTCTGCCGTCGCCGCCGCGCCCTATGTCAAACGAACAGCCCGCGGCAGCCGCAACATCGCCGTTGCCGGTGCAGTCGATAACGCAGCGCGCCCTTACAGCGCAAAGACCGCGCGCCAAGGCGAACACCACTCCGCAGACCTTCTTTTCGTCTCCCTCTCCGTCGGTAAGCACGTCGGCTGCCGCGGCACCGAGCCAGAGCGTAACTCCGCTTTCGGCAATCATAGCATCAAGCGCAGCCTTTGCAGCCTCGCGGTCCACAGCCACCTCGCGCCCGTTGCGCGTGTGCTTGTCCGCAGCCGCATCAACCGGAGCGCCGGCACGTATGCGGTGACATATCTCGTCATACATAGTCCCACGGCTGACCGAACCGAGGATCGGAGACACCGCTCCCATAGTCAGCATACCGCCCACACTGCCGTAACGCTCGGCAAGCAGCACGCGCGCGCCGTATCTTGCGGCAGACACCGCCGCACATATTCCCGCGGGTCCCGCGCCGCAGACGATAACGTCAAATTCGTCCCTCATTACGGGGATCCTGCGTGAGTAAAGGATGCTCCTGCCGTTATCCATGATAAACCTCCCGCCCAAAGCGCCGCTCGGGCGCCGAAAAATACCGCATATATTATACCACTCTGCGCGCAAGACGTCAACAATCAAGCGCATTTTGTATTGACACCGACGCCCCGCGGGTGATATAATTGACATTAATAAATACCGTGAAAGGCATACGCATATGAAGAAGGAAGACAAAAGACTGATCTCCCTAGCTCTCGCAGTTGCGGCAGTGGGCATGGCTCCGGCACTGCTCGCCTCATGCTCGGGGCCAACAGACGATAAAACAAACGGCTCCGATGCTCCCGCATCTACTCACGACACAGCGACGCCGGCACCCGGCACGTCGGACGCGTCTCCCGACACGACCGCACATATGCCCGAAAGCACAGCGGCGGACACTTCCGGTACAACGACCGCCGCGCCGGAGACAACGGCAGCGAGCCCCGAAACCACAACGGCAACGCCTGTCACCACACCCGCAGCGCCCGGCACGACCGCCGCAGCTCCCGTCACCGAGCCCGTAACGCCGCCCGCAGAAACCACTGCAAACGAAGAAGCCCCACTCACCCTGCGCATAGGCTCATACAACATACAGCACGGCGCACTGGCATCGGGCGACCTCACGCTCATAGGCGACGTGATAAAAAACGCCCGCCTCGACATATGCGGCATCCAGGAGGTCGATCTCGGCACTGCCCGCGTAAACGGCGCGGATCAACCCGCTCTTCTCGCCGCGGCTGCGGGAATGGAATATTACAGATTCACCCGCTCGATAGACTACCGCGGCGGCGAGTACGGCACGCTGATACTTTCGCACTACCCGATAGAGGAATTCACCGCAACGAAGCTTTATTCGGGCGAAAAGGAAGGCAGAGCCGTCGGTCATACCGTGATAAACGTGAACGGCAGAAGGATAGATTTCTTCAACACCCATCTTTCATATGAATCGCGCGAGCTGCGCCGCGTGCAGTTCGGCGAGCTGCGCGGGATGCTCGACGACTGCGGCACATACATACTCACGGCGGATTTCAACACCGAGGATTTCGGCGAATTCGACGCGCTCGGCTACGGCTCGCTCGTAAATAACCGCGCGAACCGCCTTGTCACCTTCCCCGGTGCTTCCACGGCTATCGACAACATCGTCGTTTCCGCGGATATAAAGCCCGGAGCGTGCGGTACGGTACGCGAATCGCATTCCGACCATTATATGCTCTGGAGCGAGCTGACGGTCGCGGCGAACGGCGGTAACTGACCGATGGATGAAGAAAGGGCACTGAAAAACAGCTTTTCGGAGCTTGCAGCGCGAGCATACGATGGCTCGTATTACACCTATTCGCGCTTTCTCACACTTGCCGAACAAAACACACTGCTCGGCATGACATTCCCGATCGCCGTTTCGCTTGACGGCGGATATGACGGCGCCGAGCGGCGCATTGCGGTGTTCGGCAGCGAGGATGACCTCGGATATGCCGCCGAGCCGCCGCTTGCGTTCATTGAGATAGCTCCCGTCTCCGAAAAATTTGCCGAACCGCTCACACACCGCGATCACCTCGGCTCGGTGCTGGGTCTGGGGCTCGACCGCAGCGTGACAGGTGACATACAGGTGTGCGGCAGCACGGCATATGCGGTCTGCCTCGACGAAATAGCCGATTTCATAATCGAAAATCTCAAAAAGGTCAGGCACACCGACGTTAAATGCAGACGGCTTGATGCGCTGCCGCCGATAACGGTAAAGCTGCCCGATGAGAGCACGGTGATCGCCGCTTCGGAACGCGCAGACGCGATCGTTGCAGCCGTTTTCGGGCTGTCGCGCAGCGAAAGCGAACGTTTTTTCGCTGCCGGTACCGTATTTGCCGACGCACGGCTCGTCACGTCTCCCGATGCACGTCTGCGCCCGGGCTGCACTGTCTCGGTGCGCGGAAAGGGAAAATTCATCTATACAGGCATCTCGGGCGGCACCCGCAAGGGCAGGCTGCGCTTGACAGTGAGGATATACACATAACGACAACGGGCGGGGCTCAGGCAGGTTTGGAGCCCCGTTCTGCTGTTTACACTAAATTTACATCAGAACGGACAAATCTACACTATAAACAGGCGTGCCAATGATATAATATTTATATTATATTGACATTATATAACCGAAAGGATCAGATCTATATGACAGCAGAAATACTCCGCCGGCACATTGCGGACGGTTCGCTCGATATGCGCTTTGCGGCTCTCTACGGCGAGGACAGAACAGCCGACGCCCGCCGCCGTTACACCGAGGTGCTCGACGACTTCATCACGCGCTACGGCGCATCGTCACCCGACGTTTCACTGTTCTCGGTTCCCGGCCGCAGTGAGCTTTCGGGAAACCACACCGACCACAACCACGGCAAGGTCATCGCGGCGTCGATCGATCTTGACATAATCGCAGCCGCAGCGCGCACCTCCGACAACATCGTGCGTGTCAAAAGCGCGGGACACGACGAAAACGTTGTCGATCTCGGCTCATACACCACGCCCGACAGCGCGTTTTTCGGCTTGTCGGATGCTCTTATCGCCGGCGTTGCCGATGCATTCGTGAAAAAGGGACACCGCGTCGGCGGTTTTTCGGCATGCACCTCCTCCAATGTTCTCAAGGGCTCGGGGCTTTCGTCCTCCGCCGCATTTGAAAACATGATGGGAACGATATTCTCTCACCTCTACAATGACGGCGAGGTCGGATATGTCGAGATCGCACAGGACTCGCAGTATGCCGAGAATGCATTCTTCGGAAAGCCCTGCGGTCTTATGGATCAGGTCGCCTGCGCTGCGGGCGGTATCGTTTCGATAGATTTTGCCGATCCCTCAAAGCCCGTTATAGAAAAGCTCGGCTTTGACCTCGGCTCGTTCGGCTATTGCCTCTGCATCGTCAATACGGGCGGCAACCATGCCGATCTTACCGACGACTATGCCGCCGTTCCCGCCGAAATGAAGGCCGTGGCGGCTCATTTCGGCAAAGCGGTGCTGCGCGACGTTCCCGAAAATGAATTCTACGCCGCGATACCCGCGCTGCGCACCGCCTGCGGCGACCGCGCGGTGCTGCGTGCGATACATTTCTTTGACGAAAACCGTCGCGTTGACAGCCAGCGCAGGGCGCTTGCCGAAAACGATCTCGAAGCATATTTCGAAGGCGTGCGCGCCTCGGGGCTCTCCTCCTTCAGATACCTCCAAAATGTATACACCAACAAAAACGTCGCAGAGCAGGGGCTCTCTCTCGCACTCTGCCTGACCGAGCATTTCTTTGACCGCGAGGGCGTGCGCGGCGTCTGCCGAGTACACGGCGGCGGCTTTGCCGGAACGATACAGGCATACGTGCCCGCAGACCGTGCGGCGGACTATGCCGCGGCAATGAACGCCGTGTTCGGCGCCGATTCATGCTATGTGCTGCGCATAAGACGCAGCGGCGCCGTAAAGGTATTCTGAACGGCTCCGCGCTCCGATAGGGAGCAAGAAAGGAACATTCCCGCATATGAAGATAAACGAAAAGAAATCCCGCCGTGCCGCAGGCTCTCCCGCACCCGCAGGAAGGCCCAAGACCGTGCGTGAGGCATTCGCGCGTCTTAACAAGAAGCTGCTTTTGCTTCTTCTCGTAAACTGCATCGTATTCATAGGGCTTTACCGCTTTCTCATCAGCACCGCGTTCACGTTTACGGTGCAGAAGGTCGTGGTCATTACATACATGGTGGCTGCCGCTGTGCTCATCCTCGTCTATGTCATTTACAATCGCGGCTTTTCGCTGCGCGGCGTGACGGCGGATATGCTCCCCGACACTATGACGGAAAAAGAAAAGGACGACTGCATTGCCGATGCCGCCGAGCGCGAAAAAAGATCCAAATGGATGATGACGTTCATAATTCCCATCCTGCTCGCTCTGCTCATCGACCTTCTCGATATGTTCGTCCTTCATAATCTCGGCTTATGACCCGCGTAAGTGTGATCTCGCTTTTTTCGGGCTCCGATGGCAACTGCACCGCCGTTGTGTGCGGAAACGACACGCTGCTTATCGACGCCGGTCGCTCGGCGCGGGCGATAGGCTCCGCGCTTGACGCCGCAGGCATCGCCGCCGACTCGGTAAGAGCCGTTTTCATCACGCATGAACACAGCGACCACATATCGGCTCTGCGCGTATTTACAAAAAAATACCGCGTGCCGGTATACGCCGCTGCCGGGACCGCCGACACCGTGTCTCCCCTTTGCAGCTGCGGTGCCGAAAGGTGTCAGCCGCTGTTCAGCGAACATATAGGCGACATGACGATAAGCTCATTCCCCACATCGCACGACGCCGCCTGCCCGGTGGGATACCGGATCGACATAAATACCCGCGAGGGCAGCCATGCCTCCGTGGGTATTGCCACAGATACGGGCATTGTGACCGACGGTATACGCCGCGGGCTCTGCGGCTGCCCCGCGGGCGTGCTCGAAAGTAATCATGACGTCGGCATGCTGATGAGCGGTCCGTACCCGCCGCAGCTCAAGCAGCGCATATCCTCGGCGCGCGGTCACCTGTCGAACGACGACAGCGCTTCCCTCGCCGCCGAGCTTGCCCTGGGCGGCACCGAGAGCATAATCCTTGCTCACATTTCAAAAGAAAACAATCTGCCCGACATAGCGCTCGACACCTGCCTGCGGCGTCTTGCAGCCGTCGGCTGCC